>JAITEZ010000341.1 GCA_031281735.1 Deltaproteobacteria bacterium
TACGGGGCCGCCGCGCGGCCTGAGGCCGGGCGGCCCGGACGCGGATGCCGGCCGCGGCAGGGATCCCGAGGGACCGGAGCCGGAAAGCGTGCGGGGGCCGCGGCCCGCCCCCCGACGGACGGGGCGCGGCCCCCGGGATCATGAGGGGGGCGGCCGCCGGGCAGGGAACCCGCGCGGGAAGAGGCGGCGGGATCCGCCGCGTGCGACCGCAGGGGCGCCGGCAAGGGCTGCCGGGCGGACTGCCCGGCCGGCGGCAGGCTGTTGGCTGGACGCCTCTTTTTACCAGATCTTCGCTTCCGAGAAAACCCCAGGACCCCTGGCGGGGGAACGGGAAGCGGCGGGGCCGCCTGCCGCTCACCCGGCTGCCCGCCGGCCGGCAAGGCGAGCGATCCTGTCCCGCAGGCCGGCGGCGGCCAAGGCGGCGGCTACGGCCCGGGGGAGACGCCGGGGAGGCCCCTTCCCGCCGCCAGCCGGGCCCTCCGGGAGGCCGCGGGGCGCGGACGCCCCTGCGGCTGCCGCGCGCGGCTCTCTCAGGACTTCACCACCGTGGGCCCCGCGGGGAACGCCCCCCGGGTGTCGACGAGGAGCCGCGAGTGCCTGAGGATGAGGTCATGGTCGAAGGCCTTGTGATCCGTGAGCATCACCGCCGCGTCGAAGGAGGCGAGGCTCTCCGGGGTGATCTTCACGCTCGCGTAGTCCCAGACGCCCCGGCGGGTCGGGGGGAGCCTGGGCACGTGGGGGTCCGAGTAGCTCACCTCGCAGCCGGCCTCCAGGAGCAGCCTCAGCACCTCCAGGGAGGGGGACTCGCGCATGTCCTCGACGTTCTTCTTGTATGCCATGCCCAGGAGGAGCACCTTCGCGCCCTTCAGGGGCATGCCGCGCTCGTTCAGCGCCCTGGCCAGCTTGTCGCAGACGTAGCGGGGCATGGAGGAGTTCACCTCCCCCGCGAGCTCGATGAAGCGGGTGTGCACGCCGAACTCCCTGGCCTTCCAGGTGAGGTAGAAGGGATCCACGGGGATGCAGTGGCCGCCGATGCCGGGGCCGGGGTAGAAGGGGGTGAAGCCGAAGGGCTTGGTGGCGGCGGCGTTTATCACCTCGTGGATGTCCAGGCCCATGTTGTCGGCGACTATCTTCAGCTCGTTCACGAGCCCGATGTTCACCGCCCTGTAGATGTTCTCCAGGAGCTTCGTGAGCTCGGCCGCCTCGGGCGACGAGACTGGCACCATGAGCGAGACCACCTCCCGGTACAGCGCGAGCCCCACGCGGGCGCAGGCCTCGGTGGCCCCGCCGAGCACCTTGGGGATGGTCTGGGTCTGGAAGTGGGGGTTCGCGGGATCCTCGCGCTCGGGGCTGTAGACCAGGAAGAAGTTGCGGCCCACGACGAAGCCCCTCTCCTCGAGGGGGGGCCTGAGCACTTCCGAGGTGGTGCCAGGGTAGGTGGTGCTCTCGAGGCTCAGGAGCTGCCCCTCCCTCAGGTGCGGCAGTAGGGACGCCAGGGTCCCCTCGACGTAGCTGAGATCGGGGTCCCGGTGGCGGGTGAGCGGCGTGGGCACGCAGATGATGATCGCGTCGGCCTCCGTGGCCAGCTTGAAGTCCGTAGTGGCGGAGAAAAGCACTGCCGCGTCCTTGAGCCGGGAGTCGGAGATGTGCCCGATGTAGCTCTCGCGGCGGCTTATCTTCTTGACCTTCTCGCCGTCCACGTCGAGGCCCAGCACCTGGAAGCCGGCCTCGGCGAAGGAGAGGGCCAGGGGGAGCCCCACGTAGCCCAGGCCCGCCACGGCGACTATGGCCTTCTTGGCGGCCACCTTGTCAAGGAAAATCTGCTCGTGATCGGCCATGGTGAACTCCTTTCGGGCGGGGCGGGCCGTGCCCGCCGCGGTTCCGGGGCCGCCTCCGGGGGCTTCCCCCGGGGCTCCCGCCTGTCTGCCCCCCCGCGCCGGGGGGGCAGACAGGCGGGAGCCGCTGCTGTCAGCCCCGGAGCGCCTCGCGGAGGGCCTCCGCCACGCGCCCCTGGATCCCCGCTTCCAGGTAGGGATGCATGGGGAGCGAGAGCACCTCGCCGGAGAGCCTCTCCGCGACGGGGCAGTCGCCGGGCCCGCCGCCGTGAGCCAGGAAGGCGGGCTGGAGGTGCAGGGGCCGGGGGTAATAGACCATCGTGGGGATCCCGCGCTCCCTCATCAGGCGCTGGACCCCGTCGCGCCTGCCTCCGGGGATCCTCACGGTGTACTGGGCCCAGGACGAGCGGAAACCCACGGGGATCCGGGGGGTCTCGACCAGGCCCCGCAGGAGCCCGTCGTAGCGGTCCGCCGCCTCCTGCCTCGCCAGCAACTCCGCCGGGAAGGCCCTGAGCTTGGCAAGGAGCACCGCGGCCTGCAGGGTGTCGAGGCGGGAGTTCATGCCGATGCGGACGTGCTCGTAGCGGTCCGCCCCCGCCCCGTGGGCGCGCAGGCTCCGCAGGGTGTCCGCGAGCCCGGCGTCGGAGGTGAAGACAGCCCCGCCGTCCCCGTAGCATCCCAGCGGCTTGGCCGGGAAGAAGCTCGTGGCGGAGACGGCGCCCAGGCTCCCGGCCCGGCGGCCGCCGATCTCCCCCCCGAAGCCCTGGGCGGCGTCCTCGAGCACCAGGAGCCCCTCCGCGCCGGCCACGGCCCGCACGGCATCGTAGTCTGCGGGGAGCCCGAAGAGGTCGACGGTCACGACCGCACGGGGCGCGAGCCGGCCCCCGGCCTTCACGCCGCGTATCTTGCGGGCCAGATCCCCCGCGTCGATGTTGAAGGTCACCGGATCCACGTCCACGAACACCGGAGTGGCGTGCCGCAGGGACACCACCCCGGCGGTGGCGATGAAGGAGAAGGCAGGGCAGAACACCGCGTCGCCGGGGCCTATGTCCCAGGCCAGGAGAGGGAGGGTGAGCGCGTCGGTCCCGTTGGCGCAGGTGACGCATTCCGCGGCGCCCGCGAAGCCGGCGAGCGCCGTCTCCAGCTCCTTCACCTCCGGGCCCTGGATGAAGGCCGCGTCCCCGAGGATCCGCGCGAGCCTGGGCTCGAGATCCTCCCTGATCGCCTCGTACTGCTTCTTGAGATCGATGAACGGCAACGTGTCCATGTCTGCTCCAGCGGGTCCGGCGGGCGGCCCCGGCAGGGGAAGGGGGGCGGCCTCCCGGCTGGGGAAGGGGGGGCGGCCTCCCGGAAAGTGAAAGGTGGGGGCGGGCCTCAGGCGGCCGCCTCCCTGCGGGAGGAATATGCAAGAAACACGCCGCTCGCCCCCGGCCCGTCCGGGAAAAAAAGGCCGGCGGCGAGGGACGGCCCGTCCCGGTCGACGCCGGCCCACGGACGGGGCCGGGCGGGCCGCAGGCGGCGCCGGCCGGAGGCCGGTAGGCGGGAGGGGATGCCGCACCCCCTCGCCCGGGAGTCCTGCCGGGGAAGGCCCGGCCCGCCGGGCGATGGTGGAGGCGACTCCCGCTCCGGGATCGAGCGGGCGGACAGGACTACGGTGCGGTCTGTAAGCCGGAAGGCACCGGGAGGCGAGAAAGGCTCAGGGGAGTGCCGCATCGCTGCGAGACCGCCGACGGTCCCGCCCGAAAGGATCCCGGCGCCCCGCAGGATCCGCGTCGTGGGCGCCCCGGGACGATTTCCAGGCGACCGCCGCAGGCCGGGGAGCGGGCCTGCGGGCTAGCCCGGGGGACGGCGGCCGTGGCGGGGCCCCGGAGGCGCCTGCTGTACGCAGGGCTCCCGGCAAGGCCGCAGGGAGGATCGCGGCAGGGAAGGCGGGCGGGCGGAAATGCAGCCGGGAAAGGCGGGGGGAGCGAGACGGCCGGGCTGGGGCGCTTCAAGGGAAGCCGGGGGGCGGGACGGGCGGGGGCGCTTCCGGGAAGGCACCGGGAGAGGCGCGGCAATAAGGAAGGTGCCTCGCGGAGGGGGCGGGCCGGTGGCGCGGGGCCGCGTCCGCCCCCCGGCCGGGGAAGCTGTCCGGGCCCGCGCCCTCACGCCTCCGGCGAGAGCTCGCCCCCGCCCTCGCGGTACCTGTTCCCGCAGGAGGGGCAAACCAGATCCTCGGGGAGCTTGACCCCGCAGCGGCAGACCCAGCCGGCGCGCCGGGCGGGGTTGCCCATCATGAGGGCGTAGGCGGGGACGTCCCTGGTGACCACGGCGCCTGCGGCGATGAAACAGTACTCGCCGAGGGTGTGGCCGCAGACCACGGTGGCGTTGGCTCCGATGGTGGCCCCGCGCCGGACCAGGGTGCCCCTCGCCTCGCCCATGCGGCCGATGAAGGCGCGGGGGTTGTTGACGTTGGTGAACACCATGCTGGGGCCGCAGAAGACCTCGTCCTCGAGCTCCACCCCCTCGTAGACGGAGACGTTGTTCTGGATCTTGCAGCGGTTCCCCACCTTGGCCCGGGGCCCTATCACGACGTTCTGGCCGATGTTGCAATGGGCGCCCACCGTCGAGCCGTCCAGGACGTGCGAGAAGTGCCAGATGCGGGTGCCCGTGCCGAGGGAGGCCCCCGTGTCCACGATGGCGGTGGAGTGCACGAAGCTCCCGCCCCGGGTGTCCAGGGGCTCGGGCACCTGTGGCCTGCCCTCCCGGTAGGACCTGTCCATGGCGGTCAGCACCGAGAGCACCGTGAGCGCCTCCTCGGCGTGGCTGTCTGCGGGCTCCGTGCGCGAGGCGATGGCGTTCAGGAAGGCCTGGCACTGCTCCTTGAGCGGCTCTATCTGGGTGAGGGGGACCTTCACGGGGGAGGCCCGTTCGCTGTCCGGCTGGAGGCCGCGCCAGGTGATGCGGTGGGGATAGATGACGAGCTTGTCCTCCCAGGGGGCCAGATCGTCGAAGACGGCCATCTGGTCGAGTCCCACCACCGCCAGGCGGCACTCCTTGAAGGGGTTGAGCCACGACACCGAGATGTGGGCCGTAACGCCCGCGGGGAACAGCAGGTCCGCCTCGGCGAGATCCTCCACCCCCTCGGTGAGGTACGAGCCCCCGGAGCACTTGACGGTAAGGGGCGCCGTGCCCAGGAGGTTCATGATGAGGCTGATGTCGTGGGGGGCGAGGGACCAGAGGGCGTTCTCCTCGGCCCTGAGCCTGCCCAGGTTCAGCCTCCGCGACCAGATGTGGCAGACGCGGCCGAAGGAGCCCTCGCGGATGAGGGACTTCAGGTGCGTGATGGCGGGGTGGCGGTTCAGGAGGTGATCCACCATGATGATGAGCCCGCGGCTCTTGGCGAGCCCCACCATGGCCCGCCCGTCCTCCATGGAAAGCGCCATGGGCTTCTCCACCATCACGTCGCGGCCGGAGCTGAGCACGCGTATGGCGCCCGCCGCGTGATCCGGGGCCGGGGTGGCCATGGCCACGGCGCTCACCTCGGGATCCAGGAGGATCTCGTCCAGGGACGACGCGCCGACGACGCCCGGATATTCGGAAAGTATCTTCTGCAGGGTCTCGGGGTTGGAGTCGGCCACGGTCTTGAGGCAGCCGAGGCCGTAGAAGTTGCGCACCAGGTTTTTGCCCCAGTAGCCCGCGCCGAGCACGGCCACCTTGGGGAGGTCCCTTCTGAGAATCATGGTTGTTATCGCCCGGGTTTGGTGTTGCTTGACAGGTTCGGGGGGAGGCGCCCGGCAGGGGCGCCGAAGGGGACCCGCCCCGGGGCGGACGGGGCCGGGTGAGCGGTGGCGCGAGGCACCCCCGCCGCCCCGCCAGGAACTGGGCAGGGCGGGGACGGCGGAAAGCAGTCTGCCGGACTTTCGGCGGGGAAGGGGCGGGCTCGGAGTCCGGGACGGGCGGTGCTACTTCAGCGCGTCCCGGGCGGCCTCCTCGGCGGGGTAGAGACCCTTGAAGCCCTGGGGCTCAAGAACATCGAAGATCCGGCAGAGATCGGGCTGACTCTCACGGGAGGCAACGATGGCGAGCCTGGGCCCCCAGAAATCCCTTAGCTCCCGCAGGATCCTCACCTCAGGGCCCGTGATGGAGGTGATGGAGCGCATGTCGAGGATGAGGCCTAAGGCACCCTTCCGCAGGAGCTCGCGGGAGCCCTCCACGTAGCAACGGCCCTCCTCGGCCATCTTGCCGTCGGTGAGGTTCAGGAGTTGCACGGGCAGATCGGCATCGAAGGGGAAGGATCCCCGCGGGGCTGGATCCGGGGCGTCAGGCGGACCGGCCCAGCCCGGTCCGGCTTCGCACTCCCCGCTGGCGGAACCGCCGGAGGCGGGAGCAACGGACGGGACGGGCGGGGAGCCGTCCCCGCCCGCCTCGAGGGAGCGGGACATTTCGCCCAGGGCCTCAAGGAGGGAGGGCATCCAGTCCACCTCGTCGTCCTCGTCGTTCTCGAGACGGCCCATGATGGCCTCGGCCGTGTCCAGCACCTGGAAGAGACGGTCCACCACCGGCCGGGGGCAGTCGCGGCCCGTCTCCCGCACGGTCTGCAGGAGGGACTCCGCCGAGTGGAGGAGTTCGTAGAGATGGCGCAGGTTCACGAAACCACTGTTGCCCTTGACCGTGTGCAGGGTTCCCATGAGGGCGTTCAGTCTCTCGCGCGAGCCGGGATCATTCTCCAGCTCCAGCAGCTGCGACTGGGCCTTGCCCAGATGCTCTCGCGAATCGAAGACGAATTCCTCAAGCAGATCGCTCACTTGTCGCTCCCGTGACTGCAATGGGTCTTGCGTCCGCAGACGCCTCCCGCGAGGGGGCGATGCCAAGCAACACGCGGACGCCCCGTCCTTCCGGGCTCTGCGTGGCCATTCTACCACAGAGGGGCAGGATTTCACACGGCCTCGGGCAACGGTTCGCCGCGCCCGGCAAGGCCACGGGAAGGCCAGCGGAGGGGAGCCCGCAGACTGCCGACAGGCGATCCCGGATATCGGATGGCAAAGGTTCACCTATACTACCGGAAGGTGGATTCCTTTACGGACGGGAGCGCCGGCCAGAGACATGGTCGCTTCGGCCGACAGCCCGAACGCTCTCTGGAGGCAGTTTCAACTTGCCGTAATAAATAGTCTTTTTCCTGTGCCCGTCCCGGGGCCTGGCTGTTTGCGGAGGCTTCGCGAAGGAGGGGCCCTGGCCGGGAAGGCAGGCGACTTGATGGTAAGTCCAGATCCGCCCTGACGGCAAGAGAGGGAGGACAACTCATCACGCAAGACTATAAGAAGGACAACCCGATTGGCAGGAGAGGGTGGGCAGCCCGACTGGCATGAGAGAGAGGGCTGCCCGATTAGCAAGAGAGGGAGGGCTGCCCGATTAGCAAAAGAGGGTGGGCAGCCCGACTGGCAAGAGAGGGTGGCTGCACGGGCATAATTATAAAGAGATGTATTCCCGGAACGCTAGAGAGAAAAGGCAACCTGCAGAAATAGCGAGATATAGCAAGCTGGAAAGAGAGACATGGCAAGCTAGTATGAAACATTTCTTATTATCGTTCTGCTAGGCCACCGCACGCACGCGGCCGCAACAAAATGTTTCAGACATGGAGAGGCGGGCGGGACTCCGCCCGGAGGGGAGCTGGATAGTAAAGATACGCAACTGGGATGAGTGAGATAGCAACTTAAATACTGTAGTGAGAAATATTGCCCAACTGATATTGAGAGGGAGGGCACTTCGGCTTATATGATATAGAGAAGGCAATGCGGCTGGGGTGAAATAAAGGGTTCCAGACCGGGATGAAAGAAAGGGCAACACAATAGTTGCAGGAATAATAATTTCTCGGCTGGGAAGAGAGGAACGGATACACGGATGAAACAATGGATTCCGGGAGAAGTGGAGGAAAGTGGTTAGAATCGAGTCATCAACCCGGACGGCCGGATTCGCCGTCATAACGATCGTTAATCCGCCCCTCCCTCTTCAGGGTCAGGGGCGAGACAGAGCGTATCCCGCCCGGCACTCCGGGGAGCCGCCGTCCGGCATCAGCCTCCGGCCACCAGCCGGGCGGGGCGGAGGATCTGCGGGGCACGGGTTCACGCGGCGGTCGGCCGGGCCGGGGGATTGTCCGCAGGTAGCGTGGAGGCCGGGAGCTGCGGATGGACGCTCAAGCCGTAACGGCAGGAGGGGAAGCCGCAATCCGCCCGGGAGCGGGGGGCGGGGCACCGGAACCTGATGTCTGGGGCCTTCGTCCCCTCCCGGCCGGAGTAACGTTCAGATGCCCCCCTTGCGCGACCGCTTCTCCGCGCCGTCTCCCAGCAGGCGGCTCCATCAGGCCGCAGGTGCCGGGCGGAGGCCGGCCTCCTCCCGGCATCCGGAGCCCCGCCGTCCGCCCGGCCGCGCGGGCATCATTCCCGCGTTTTACGTGCGCGGGCCGCCCCGGGTGTGGCATAATAGCCCAGCGGCGCCGCTTGCGGGGCCGCGCTTCGTTATGGCCCGCCCCGCCGCCCCCCCCCGGCGCCCCTGCGGGCGGAGCCGCCCCCGAGCCCCGCCGCCTCTCCCACCCAGGACACTATGCCCCCAGAAGCCCAGACAGAGTGCCGCCCCACGCCGCTGGTGCCGCACATGAAGACATGCGTGACCCCGCCCCTGTGGACGGGTACATTCCTCACGTTCCTCTTCATCAACCTCTGCATGTTCCTTGGCTTCAACATGCTCCTGCCGACGCTCCCCCTCTACCTGGAGCTCCAGGGGCTCACGGAGGCGCAGATAGGCGCGGTCTTCGGGTCCTTCATGATTTCGGCCGTGACCGCGAGGCTGTGCGCGGCGCGGCTCTCGGTCCTCTTCGGGGCCCTCAGGACGGCCAGGATGGGGATCTTCGTCTGCGCCGCCGGGTCGTTCTTCTATTTCCTCCACGACTCCATCCCCTCCTACGTCGTGGCCCGCCTCCTCCAGGGCCTGGGCTTCGGGCTGACCTCGACCCTGCTCGTCTCGCTCGCCTCCCAGACCATACCCTACTCCCGCATGGGCGAGGGCATCGGCTATCTGGGCCTCGGGGCCACGGCGGCCCTGGCGATAGGCCCTTATGCAGGCCTATACGCCGCCGAGGAGCACGGCTACGTCACCCTGTTCGTGTCGGTGTCGATGTGTTGCTTCGCCGCTGTCATGGTGAGCTTCGCCCTCCCGAAGATCAAGCTCCCGCTCGACCGGGGGAGGGCGGAGTGCAAGGCCTCCCCGGGAGGCGAGACCGCTGCGGCCGGCAGGGATGGCACCCGTCCCCTGGCCAGGGCCGAGGCCGCCGCCTCCGTGGGGGCGGCGCCCGGCCCCGCCCCGGACGGCGCGTCCCCGTCCCAGGCCCCGGCCGCCAGGCCTTCCCGGGTGGAATGGGCCGCCATGCCCACCGCCTTCCTGATGCTCGTCTACGGGGTGGCCATCTCGGCGGTCACCACCTACCTCGCCGTGTACGCCTCCGAGAGGGGCATGCCCTCCGCCGCGGAGTTCTTCGTGGTGTCCACCGTGGGCACCGTGATCTCGCGGATATGCATTGGCAGGCTCTACGACCGCAAGGGCCACAAGTACGTGATCCCCCCCGCCGCGCTGGCGGTGTTCGTGGCCATCTCCTCCATCCTGAGCGTGCCGAGCCGCGCCGTCCTGGACGCCTCGGCCGTCCTCTACGGACTGGGCGGCGGGGCCATCTTCCCGTCCCTCCAGACCCTCTCCCTCACCGCAGTGCCGCCGGAGCGCCGCACCGTGGCCTCGGCGTACTTCTTCGTGGCTTTCGACATCGGCATGGGGGGCGGCTCGGTGATCATGGGGATCGTGGCCGGGTTCTTCAAGACCTACCGGGTCGTCTACGTGGCCTCCCTCGCCGCCCTCGCCCTCTTCGCCGCCTGCTATCTCTTCATCTACCGCCGCGGCGGGCCCCGCGGCCGGAACGGCGGCCATCCCGCCGCCGGCCGGCCCCCCACTCCCGCCCATACCCCGCCCGCCGCCGCGGGCCTCTCCTGAGGCCCGCCTTGCTGTCCCACGACACACGCGTGCTCAAGGCCTTCCCGCCCCCGGGACGCCTCTCACTCCCGCTGGAAGGTGCCGTCCCCGTCAAGGGCCTCCGCAGGGGCCGCCCCGTCGCCCAGGGGGAGGTGCTTGCCGAGACCGCAGGGCCGCTCCTGCCGGATCTGGCGGCGCCCCTTCCTGGGAGGATCTTCAGGCTCGACGGGGCCTCGGTGGATCTTGAGGTGGACTTCGACTGCGGGGCGGAGCCCGTGCCCCTGGCGTCGCTCAAGGAGTTCGGCCCCATCGAGGCGGCCAGGGCCCTGCGCCGCATGGGGGTCGCCGTCCCGCCCGCCCCCGCCCCAGGCGAGCCGGTGGTGATCTCGGGTTTCGACCCTGAACCGGGGGTGAGGCTCGCCCCCGCCCTCTGGGAGGATCAGCGGGCCGCCCTGGAGGACGGGCTGAGGATGCTCGCCCACCTCTACCCCGGCAAGCCCGTGGTACAGGCCCTGCCCTTCGGCGCACGCCCCCTGGAGTCGAAGGACTCGTCCAAGGTACACCTGAAGCTCGCCTACCCCTGGACCCTCCCCGCGCTGCTCAAGAAGCGCCTCCTGGGGAAAATCGGTCGCGCGGCCGCCCGGGCGGGGCTGACCCCCCCCTACGACCCGGCGGCCAGGGGGGTGGCTGACTCCCGGACACTGTACCTCCTGGGGATGGCGTTCCGCACGGGACGGGCCCCCGCCGCTCGGCCCGTCTCCCTCCAGGGGG
>JAITEZ010000369.1 GCA_031281735.1 Deltaproteobacteria bacterium
CTGCCGCCGCGTCCGGACAGGCGCCGCCGTGGGGGGGCGGATCCCCGCCTGTCGGGGGCGGCCGCGGGATGCGGCGCCTGGCCCCGTCCGCGGCACCCGCCCGGGCGGTGTTTCTGGCACGCGCGGGGTCTGCGGATTGGCTCGCCTCTTGCAAAAGGTCAGCCTGCGGAAAAGGATTCCCCCTGCCGGAGGATCCCGGCCAAGTATCCCTCCCGGCCCGCTGCCGGACGCCCGGCGGCCTTCCGCGGAAGGCCGCCCATAACGAAAGAGATTCGGGTACGAAATGTTCGACATGACACCCTGCGGCCAGGTCAGCCGCGAGTTCCAGGCCCTGTGGACCCTGGCCGCCTCCTATGTCGAGAGGCTGGGCGAGGGGTCGCTAGTCTGGTTCAAGGGCAGGCTCTCCACCCCCCTCTTCGAGCACTTCTCCTTCCGGCTGGGCAACCAGCTCTTCTTCGTGAGGCTCGAGGACGCGGATGGGAGGCTCGTCGCCCCCGGCTCCATGGCCGGGCTCCTCGAGATCTCCGAGGCCTGCGCCGGGGTGCCGCTGGTCATGCCCATGCGCCACACGGGCGGCATCTGGCTCCCGGCGGAGCCCGGCTGGGGGCTCGTCGACGCGCGGACACGGGAGCCGGTGGATCCCAGGAGCCTGGTCACCGCGGAGAGGATACCCTTCACCGACTGGGAGCTCCACGACGCGGCGGTCAAGGCCGTGACCCGCAGCCTCGCCGGGCGCAAGATACTCTGCTCCTCGTCCCACCCCGCCATCAGCCCGTCGGTCTGGTACCGAGGCGAGACCGGGGCCGAGTGGGTGATGGTGCGCGCGGCGCGCCACCCCGACGTCGACGTCCAGCCCCCCGGCAACTGGGCCCAGATCCTGGAGGCCTGCGCCGAGCGCGGTAGCGGCAACGGCTATTTCGCGGTGGCGGTCTTCGCCGCCAGGGATCCCGAGACCGGCAGGGCCTCCGACACGATCGCCCTGTGCCGGGGCGGGGAGCCCGTGGTGAGGCTGCTCCAGGCACCGGTGTACCTGCGGCCCGCCCTGCCAGAGGAGGGCCCGGCCCCGCCGCCTCCCGGCGCCCTGAGCGCGGGCGGGGCCGAGCCGGCGATCCGGGAGGGGACGCAGGGGGCCTGAAGGCCGCCGGGACATCGCGCGCCCGTGGCCGTACTGGTTGCCCAAGCACCTCTGGAGACCGCCAGGGGCCGCCCAGGGGTTGCCCAAGCGCCGCAGAGGCCGCCCAGGAGACCGCCCAGGCGGCTTTTTGCCAAAGCGCCGCAGAAGAGACCGCAGGAGACCGCCCAGGCTGCCCAAGCGCCGCAGAGGCCTCCAGGAGACCGCCCAGGCGGCTTTTTGCCGAAGCGCCACAGAAGAGCGTCAGGAGACCGCCCAGGCTGCCCAAGCGCCGCAGGGAACGGCAAGGGAGACCGCCGGACACCCCCATGGACCGCCCAGGGATCGGAAGGCACCGGCGAGCGAAGGCAGGCAGGAAGGCCCGGGAATCCCCCGAACGCGGGGGGCCCGGGCTTCTCTTTCCCGGCAGGGGGGGGGCGGGAGGCGGGCAGGCTTTTCCGGGAGAGGCGGTGCCGGGGGCCGTTGATGTGAGGGGCGGGGCCCCCTGCCGGGCGGGTCTGCCGCATGACGGTCGCCGGCGCCTGCCGCCGACCGGCGCGAGGCCGCCTTCAAGGGCAGGCCGCTGTCCGGCCCGCGTGGCGGGCGCGGGATCGCCGCGTCCGGCTGCACGGGAAGGAGCGCCGGGCCTCGCCGCCGGGCGTCCCCGCCGGTCTCACATGATGGGCCGGATGGACTGGGGCTTTAGGCAGAAGGGGTACGGCATCCCCGGGGCGAGGCGGAACTCCCGCCCGCCGTTGTACGTGGGGTCGGACTCCGCCAGGAGTTCCGCCGCCGCGGGCTGGCCGGCGTCGGCCGCAAGCCGGAGCCATTTCAGGGATCCCTCGGGATCCTGCGGCCCGCAGTCGCCGTTGTGGAGGATCGTGGCGAGAGCCAGCATGGAGTCGGGACAGCCCATCTCGGCGGCCCTCGTGAACCCCCGCACGGCCTTGGCGCAGTCCCGCCCGACCTTGGAGCCGTCCAGGTACATGTAGCCCAGGGCGGCGAAGGCGTCGCGGACGCCGCCCTCGGCCGCCCTCTCGAAGTACTCGGCCGCCTTGCCCCCGTCCTCGGGCTTCAGGATGCCGTTGTACCAGGCGATGCCCAGGTTGTAGTAGGCCGGGGGGCTGCCGGCCCCGGCCGCCCGCTCGAAGAGGGCGAGCGCCTTGTCGTAGTCGGGCTCGATGCCCGCGCCGGAGCCGTAGGCGAGCGCGAGGTTGACCAGCGCCGGGACGAAGCCCGCCTCCGCCGCCTTCGCGAAGCATTTCCCCGCCTCCAGGGCGTCCATGGGCAGCCCCCTTCCCCCCGTGTAGCTGAGGCCCAGGGCGTTCAGCACCTCGGGCCTCCCGGCCTCCGCCGCCTCCAGGAGCGATGCCGCGGCCACCGGGAGATCCCGCATCAGCCTCCTGAGGCCCGGCTCGTCTAGGGCGGGGTCGGCGGCCAGAAGCCCCAGCTCGAACTGCGATTCCAGATCCCCCCCGAAGGCCTCGCT
>JAITEZ010000027.1 GCA_031281735.1 Deltaproteobacteria bacterium
CCAGCCGAAATAGGCGATGACCCCGCCCACGCCGATCAGCGCGAGCGGCAGGAGGGCCTTCACCAGCTGCCAGAGGTATTCGAACCAGACGGCGAACAGGACGCCGCCGCCCAGGATTATCACCAGTCCGATTATCAGTAAGGCGGGCATAGACTCTCCGGGAGGGTGAGGAGGGGGCGTTCTCTTGCCGGCCCCGGCGGCGGATCCCGCAGGGGCCGGGCGTCTTATGGCCCCGGCGCGGGGCCGGCGGCCTCCGGCCGGGGCTTCAGGGCCTCTTGCCGCACTCTGTGCAGGTGCCGTCGGGGCCGATGATGCCGATGCAGCTCTCGTCCGAGCAGAGGCGGCGCTTCTTCTTGGCCCTGGTCTTGGACAGCTTGCTCGCCAGGGGGTTGCCGCAGCTGGGGCAGAACTTGGCCCACAGGGGGGCGGGCTCCTTGCAGGCGGGGCAGGTGTCGGAGGGGATCTCGGCCCCGCATTCCTCGCAGGTTAGTCTCATCGCGGACGGGCCGTGAGCCCTCTTCCTTTCGTCGCTTCCGGCCGGCGCGGGCCGGCGGCGGTCATGGGTGGAAAGACGCTGGCGCGCGCCGCGCGGGGCCTCCCCCGGCAGGCGCCGCGGGCGGCGGGGGAATCCCTGCGGCCCCCGGTTGAAAACGAGGCGCCGGGTGATATAATGTGTGAAATGTCCAGCAGGGGCCGGGCGCCTTCACTCTCACATGTTACTATACCCGGTGCCGTAGATCCAGGCCGGGCCGCGGGGGCCCTCCCTCCCCGGGGGCGGCGCCCCGGAGATTCCCCAGTGGCCAAGCGCATAGCCGTCGACAAGGCACGTCCCGGCCAGATCCTGGCCGAGGAGATCACCCGCCAGGACGGGGTGCTTCTCGCCGGGAGGGCCTCGGAGATCACCGAGGGCCTCATCCGCATGCTCGGCCGGATGAACATCGACACCGTGGTGATCGAGGAGGCCGAGCGCAGGACGCGCGAGGACATCCTGGGGGAGTGGCAGGCCGAGCTGGAGCGCATCGGGCGCGCCTTCCGGCGCGCGGCGGACTCCCCGGAGCTGGGGGCCCTCCGGAAGACCCTGATCTTCCTGTCCGAGCAGGAGCGCGACAAGGCCCTGGCCAGTCTCGAGCTCTCCGAGCCGGCGGAGGGCGGGGAAGGGGCGGCCGCGGCGGGGGAGGGCGCTGCCGCGCGGGCGGCGGGGGCGGGCGCCACCCCCGGGCCAGGCCAGACTTCCGGCGGCGGGGCCGGGTCCGCGGCGGATCCTCGCCCGGATGCCCGCGGCAAGCCAGGGGCGCGCCGCCCGAAGGCCGCCGGCAAGGACAGGTAGCGAGGGATCTTAGTGGGCATGGAGACGGAACCCGCCGTGCAGGACAGGATGCAGGCCAAGAAGGAGGTCAGGCGCATCAAGAACCTCCCCACCGTGCCCGGCATCGTGGCCAAGATCTCCCGCATCGTGGAGAACCCCGAGACCTCCGTGGCCGAGGTGGGCCGCCTCATCGCCCAGGACCAGGTGCTCTCCGCCAAGGTCCTGCGCATGGCCAACTCCGCCTTCTTCGGGATGTCGCGGAAGATAAGCTCCATCTCCCAGGCCCTCGTGATACTGGGCTTCGAGGTGGTGAAGGGCCTGGTCCTCACCTCCAGCGTCTTCGACATGATCCAGAAGAGCATGGCCGGGCTCTGGGAGCACTCCATAGGCTGCGCCGCGGCCTCCGGGGTGATTGCCGCCCACCTGGGCAGGGACGACGCCGAGGAGATCCTGGTGGCGGGGCTCCTGCACGACCTGGGCAAGGTCGTCCTGGCCCTGAACCTCCCCGAGGAGATGCGCCGCGTGCGCGAGAGGGTGGCCGCGGACGACATCCGCTTCTACGAGGCCGAGGGGCTGGTCCTGGACTTCGACCACGCGGAGATCGGCCAGTGGCTCGCCGAGCACTGGAACCTCCCGGAGTCGCTGGCCGAGCCCATGCGCCTCCACCACCGCCCGGAGAAGGCGGTGCTCAAGCCCGAGTGGACGGCCATAGTCCACGTCGCGGACATCATCGTGCGCGCCAAGGGCTTCGGCCACGCGGGGGACGACATCGTGCCCCCCCTCTCGCCCAGGGCCTGGGAAATCCTGGGCCTCAGGAAGACCGACTTCCTCCCGATCCTGGAGAAGCTCGACCCCAAGCTCGCGAGCCTCAGGGATCTGACCGCCCTCAACTAGGGCGCTGCGGGCGGGGAAGTCATGGGTCGGTGGTGCCTGGAGGTGGACCGTGCCGGCGCGGGAAACGCGCTCCTGGCCCTGCTCGCGGCGTGCCTCTCGGCCGCCCTCGATCTGGCGACCAAGGCCCTGGCCCTGAAAGCCCTGGCGCCGGGCGAGATCAGGGAGGTCGCGCCCTTCCTCAACCTGGTCCTGGCTGAGAACCGCGGCGCCGCCTTCAGCCTTCTCGCGGGCCCCGGGGAGTCCCAGGCCGTCCTGATGGCGACCCTGTCGGCACTGGCGCTCCTGCCCCTGATCTGGATCTTCCGCGCGCTGGGGCCCTCCGGCAGGGCCACGCACGCCTTCCTGGGGGCCATCCTGGGCGGCGCCCTGGGCAACATCGCCGACCGCCTGCGGCGCGGCGCCGTGGTGGACTTCCTGGATTTCCACTGGGGCGGGGCCCACTGGCCGGCCTTCAACGCGGCGGACGTCTTTGTGGTGGCCGGCGTGCTGTGGCTCCTGGGCAGCCTGGGCCTCTGCACCTGGCGGGACTGGCGTGCCGGGGGCCCCCGCCCCGGCCGGGATCCCGGGGCGGGGGCCGGGCGGCGGCGGCCACGGAAGGGGCGGGGGTCCCGGAAAGGGCGGGGGGCCTGAGGGGGCGGCTGCCCGCCCGTGCCGGCGGTTCCGCGTCCGGGTACAACTCCCGCGGGATCCCTGCTATATTCTCAGCGGAGGGGGGACACCCGCCGCATCCGTCGCGGGGGGCCCGCCGACGGCGGCCCCGTGGACGCGTCCCCGGGGCCCGTGCCGCCCTCCCCGCCCGCGCCGCGCCCGCCGGGGTGCGGGGACGGCCCGCCAGACCGCCTGCGCCCCCGCGACGGGCCCCCCCCGGCGCGGGGGCCCCCTGTGGGAGGGGAACTTGCCGCTGGTACTCGTCGCTGACAACATCCTGGCCGCCGCCGACTACATGGCGGCCACCCTGGCCCAGGCTGGCTTCGAGACCAGGGCGGCCGACTGCCAGACCGAGGCCATGGCCATCTACCAGGAGCGCCGCGCGGACCTGGTGCTCACCGGCTACTATCTGAGGGAAGGGAACGGCATCGGCCTTCTCAGGGCCCTCGCCAGGGTGGATCCGGACTTCCTGGGGGTCATGGCGACCGGAGTGGGGTCGGAGGAGATCGCCCGCGCGGCGATGCTCTCTGGCGCCTCCGATTACGTGGTCCGGGACGGGGACTTCTACCGGGAGCTCCCCGGCATGGCCAGGCGCTACATCGAGGGACACCGCGATCTTCTGGAGGAAAGGCGGGCCAGGGCCGGGGACGAGCGGCTCGAGGCCCAGGTGGAGCTCGCGGGCTGGCTCGACCACAACTTCAAGAACATCCTCTCCGCCGCCGCGGGCTCCCTCTCCCTGCTGGACTTCGCCAACCCCGCGCAGACCGACGGGAAGCGCCGCGAGTACGTCTCCGACACCATGGAGGCGGTCAGGGCCGCCATGGGCCTCCTGGACAGCCTCTCGGAGCTGGGCCGCGCCGGGAGCCGGGCGGGGGCGAGGGCGGTTCTGGTCTCCCGGGCCGCGGACGAGGCCTACGCCGCGGCGACCGATCCCTCGCGCGCCAGGCCTGAGGACCGGGCGGCCTTCTCCGCGACCGTCTCCCGCACCTCCTTCGTGAACGCCTCCCGCGCCCTCCCGCCGCAGCGCGTGGTGCACGAGGATCTGGCGACCGTCCTAGAGGCCCTCTTCCGGAACTCGCTGGAATCGCTCGCCTCCGTGCAGGAGTCCCCCGAGATAACGCTCGCGGCCGAGAGGGAGGGGTCCCGCCTGGTCTTCGAGGTGCGCGACAACGGGCGCGGCATGGACGCCAAGATCCTGAGGCGCGCCTTCGATCCCCTGTTCTCCACCAAGGGGCAGGTGGGGGTGGGCGTCTCGCTCGCCATAGTGAAGACCCTGATCCAGCGTCACCGGGGCGAGATCGCGATCAGGTCCGAGCCGGGCAAGGGCACGGCCGTCAGGTTCACCTATTTCGTCGGGGAGGACGGGCCCCTGGCGGATCCCCCGCCGGGCGCGGGCTGGTGAGCGGCGCTCCGCCGGAGGGGCGGCCCGGCGTCCCGGAGGGGGAGGCCGGGGCGGGGCGGGGGCAGGCCGGAGGAGAAGTGCCGGACGCCCTCCTCCTCCACGCCTGCTGCGCCCCCTGCGCGGCGTATCCCCTGAGGGCGCTCCTCGCGGGCTCGCCGGCGGCCAGGATCCTCGTCTGGTTCTACAACCCCAACATCCATCCTGCGGCCGAGTACCGCCGCCGCAGGGACGCCCTGGCGTACCTCCACGCCCGCCGCGGCGATTTCCTGCCGGCCGGGGCGAGGGTCGAGCTCGACGTGTCCGCCCCCTACCGCCCGGAGGAGTTCCTGGGGCCCGCCGCCCTGTGTCCGCGCAGGCCGGTGCGATGCGCCATGTGCTACCGCCTGAGGCTCACGGCCGCGGCACGCAGGGCGCGGGAGCTGGGGCTCCCCGCGTTCACCTCCAGCCTCCTCTACAGCCGCAGGCAGGATCACGCGTCCGTCGCCGCGGGCGGCGAGGCCGCCGCCGCCGGGGAAGGGGTGAGCTTCCTCTACCGGGACTTCCGCGCGGGCTGGAAGGAGGGGCGCGAGCTGTCGCTCGGGCTGGACGTCTACCGCCAGAGCTACTGCGGCTGCCTGTACGGGGAGACGGACAACTGACGGCGCCGCCGGCCGCCGGCCTGGTGTCCTCCCCGGCGCACCGGGCAGCCCGGACGGCATCCCTTCCTCAGTGACGGGAGAAATGATCCTCGGTGACGGGAGAGGAGAAATGATCCTCGGTGACGGGAGAAATGATCCTCGGTGACGGGAGAAATGATCCTCGGTGACGGGAGAAATGATCCTCGGTGACGGGAGAAAAGATCCTCGGTGACGGGAGAAAAGATCCTCGGTGACGGGAGAAATGATCCTTGGTGACGGGAGATAATGATCCTCAGTGACAGGAGAAATGACCTGGCGCTTGCCCCGCCGCCGAGCGCGGCGCCGGAAGGCATACGGCCGGCGGCGGCGGGCTCAGGGGCGGGCCGCCGCGCCCTGTTCCGGGCCGCCGGGCACGGCCTCCTCGAAGGCGACGCGCACGTGTATCCTCCCGCAGACCACGATTGCCGTCTTCCATACCCTCTTCCCCCTTCCCAGGTAATTCCGGTGATAGCCGTTCCCGGTTATCTGCCTGAGCGCCTCCGCGGCCCCCCTGTCCAGGAGGGCCCGGATCCCCGGCGGGGCCGCGCCCGGGCCCGGCCTTGCGGCCAGCCCCCAGGCCGCCGGGCGATCCCCCGCGCCCTCCCCGCCGCCGGGGACGGGCCCGCCTTCGC
>JAITEZ010000070.1 GCA_031281735.1 Deltaproteobacteria bacterium
GCTGCGAAACAGCCTCGCCGACACCCGCGCCCAGGTGCTCTCCCTCTCGGCCTCCCTGGAAGCCAACCGCCGCGCCCTCGTTAGCCGGGAGGCGGAAAACCTCGCCCTCGCCGCCGAGAGGGCCCAGGCCCGCGAGGCACTGAAGGCCGCCTACGGCTCGTCCGAAGAGGCCTGCGCCTGGAGCGGGGAACGGATACCCGACGCGGTGCTGGAGGCCCTGGGATGCGCGCGCTAGCCCTGGCGCTGGCCGCCCTCCTCGCGGGGGGATGCGCCGCGCACGGGCCCTGCCCCGCCTTGCCCCTCCCCCCGACGGTCTATCTCCAGGACGTCCCGGCCCCCGTGTTCCGGGGGGCCACCAACGCGGACCTCGCCGCCCACGTCCTGGACCTCCGCGAGGCCCTGAAGCGTTCCAACCTGGACAAGGCCGCGCTCCGGGACTGGCTCGCCGGGCAGGGGGACTGAATCCCGCCTTGTCCGCCCTCTCTCATCCCCCCGCCTGACATCACCCGCGATTATCCCCAGCCCCGCGACGGGGCCCGCCCGGCCGGAATCGGCCGGGCTTTTTCATGCCCCGGACGGGATGAAACCGCAAGAATCATGCAAAACAGGGGAGCTTCTGAATGGTGGGGCAAGAAGTGGGGCAAGAACGGAGGGGCCAGGAAGCGGAAGTCGTTATGTGACAGGGGTTTTATGGACTTAGGCCAGCTTCCGGCCCTGGACCTGCTGAACGGCGAGCTTTCCAGGGTGCTTCCGCCCTCGCGGAAAGGGCGGAGGCGGCGGAGGGGAGGGTGGCGGCCCTCTTCGGGGAGGTCGGGGCCCGGATCGATGAGACCCGCGACGCCGCCATCAGGGCCATGGGGGTCGCCGCAGGATCCCTCACCGAGGTGGCCGGGGAATGGGTTGGCAGGGTCGGCGAGAGGCTGGAGACGGCAGCCGCTGGGCTCGCGGCGGGACAGGACGCCCTCTTCGAGAGGGCCTGCAAGAGGCTGGACGAAAGCCTGGGGCAGGCGATGGCCAGGCTCGCCCAGGAGGCGGCGAGGCTCTCGGAGGAGGTCCGCCAGAGGTCGGGCGAGATGTTGCAGTCGCTCTCCGGCACTGTCGCCGCAGTCGGTGACGGGCAGCGCGAGCTCCACTACGCCATGCTGGGGCACATCGACGAGGGCGGCACGAGGCTCAGGGGGGCGCTGTCCGGGATCGCGGACGCGCAGCAGGGCGTCTACTCCCAGCTTGTCGAGAAGCTCGAGATCTACAACAGGCTCTTCGCGGACATACTCGCGACCGTCAGGGACGGCCAGGAGAGCCTGATCCGGGAGATCAAGGGGAAGTACTCCGAGATCTCCGAGATGTACGCGAAGACCACTGAGGGATTCACCTCCGCCGCTGAAGCCGTGAACGCGCAGACCCTGGGGTTCGTCGACGGGCAGAGGAAGCTTCTCGAGGGCCTCCACGCGTCGGGGGAGAGGGTCTGGGAGGGCCAGAAGGCCGTCGTGCAGGACATGCGCAGCGAGATTGACAGGATGCTCGGGCAGTTCCGCGACCACATCGCGTATCTGGAGAACAGCTACGAGAAGCACAACGAGATGTACGGGATGCACCTCGCGGAGGCGAAGGACGGGCTGAAGAGCCTGCGTGACGTCTGGGCCGGCCTCGACGCCAGGTTCGGGGGGATTGACGGAGTCCTCGACCGCACCCTCGACAAGCTCCACAACTCGTATCTCCACAACATCGGGGAGGCGGAGAGGTACCTCCACGACATCGACAAGAGCTTCGCCGAGGCGGTCGGGGCGCTGCGGGAGACCGTGGCGGAGATGAACAGCGCCGCCCGGCACATGGCCGAGCTGCGGGCGTAGCCGCAGTGACGGCGGCGCGGAGGGTATGATGAGACTCGTGAGGCGGCGGCGCGCTGAGGCCCGGACAGTTGCCGGGGATCAGGGGTACCTGGCCTCGGTGAGCGACCTCATGTCCCTGCTCTTCTTCGTGACCATGATCCTCCTGTTGGCGTACATCCTCCAGGCCAACCCGGCGATGCCCGTGCATGAGACCGATCCGGCCGCCCTCGCGGCCGCCAAGGCCCGGGCCGAGGCCCTGAGCTCCCGGCTGAAGCGCGAAATCGAGGAACTCCAGGCGGAAAACTCCAGGCTGAAGGGGGAGATGGACGGCCTCGCGGCCGGGAACGCCAGTATGGAGCGGGAGCTGGCGCTGGTATCGGCCGAACTGGCGGAGTTCCGGGCGAGGTTTCCCGAGGGCGCGGATGTCATGGAAGTCGTCATGGCGCTCAAGAACTGGATTTCCGACGCGCGGGAGACGCGGGACGAGTTTCTGCGACATATCGAGAGTGGGATGGGCGAAAAGGGCTTCAGGATCGCCGTGGACACCAAGGAGGGGCTCTTCCGCCTGCCCAACGACCTGCTCTTCGCCTCGGGGAGCGACCAGCTGAACGACAACGGCAAGGCGGCCCTGGAGGCCCTGGGCGCCCTGCTGGTCCGGAGCCTGCCCTGCTATGCCGAAGGCGGGGGACGGCCGGGAGCGCCCGGCTGCACGGATCCGCCGGGAGGCAGGGCCAAGACGGGCAGGTTCGACGCCGTCCTGATAGAGGGCCACACCGACGACGTCCCTCTCAGGGTCGGCGGACGCCGCGCTCGCTTCAGGGACAACCTGGATCTCTCGGCCGCCAGGAGCTGGACCGCATACCAGTTCCTGATGAGCGAGTTCCCCGGCCTCGCCTCCCTCGCGAACGCCGACGAGAACCATCTCTTCGGCATGAGCGGCTACGGCGAGACCAGGCCGGTGGCCGCTGGCGCGGGCCCCGCCGCCGACAAGTCCGCCAACCGCCGGGTGGATTTCCGGATAGTGCTCGCGGTGCCCGGGGACCCGAACGACCCGTTCAACCTCATGGGGAGGCAGGGGACGGCGGCGGATCCGGCGGCAACGCCGACGTGGACGGCGAGACGGGCGGCACGCCGTCCGGCCCCGGGCGCTACGCCTCGGGACACTCCGCCGGACGCGGCGGTCTCTGAGGCGAGGGGGCCGGGACGGGCATGTTCAGCCAGCGCCTGCGGTCCCTGGCGGCCGCGAAGCTTCCGACCGTCCGCAAGCCGGCGGCCCTCGGGAGGGAGCTCAGGCGGACGGTCGCCTGGGCGGCCTCCGGGGACGCCTCCTGCTGGCCCGAGTACAGGGACCTCACCTCAGCGAGGCGGCGTGGGAAACAGTGCTGAAGGGACGCGGCCTGCAAGGCATGACGGTGGAACACTTCCGCAAGCTGCCGCTCCACATGTTCGGGAGGTTCGGCGGCAGGCCGCCACTCTCCGCCAGCCCGGAGTTCCGGCGGATGTTCTCACAGCGCCTGTACGCGTCGTCGGCGCGGACCCGCCACGAGACGCTCCGCGCCCTCTGGCGACGGCTCCTGCGCATGTCCGTGCCGGGCAGGCCCTCCGATGGCTACTGGGCCTCCGTCCTGGCGGAAGGGATAACCGACGCCGCCCCCGAGGATCTCCAGGCCGCAAGGAGGGCGGTAACGGCATACCGTATCTTCGTGCCGGATCGCCCAGAGGCGTCGCGGGCAGTCCTGGAGAGGCTGCGGGCCTGGGATCTCGGCCGCTGCGGCGGGGAGGGACTCTCCTGGAGCGACAGGGGCTTCTACTCCAGGTTCAAGGCCGTCGCCGCCAAGCTGGCCGGCTGCCTGGCTTCCCCTACGGTCCCCGGCGGGGAGGAACCGTCCCGTCTCGCCGACGAGCTGGCCGCCATGCTGGAGGACGGGCCGAGGCTGTTCAGGCTGATAGCCGACGAGCCCGGGCGGGGGTACGAGATCCTGGACGCCGCGCTGAGGCCCCTCGCCGGGGAGCGCTGCGCCGCCGGTTCCGCCGTTGCGGGATGGAGCCCTGACTCCGCCGACGGCTACCGCCGCCGGATAGGCCCCCACCTCTACTCCGATCCGCGTCCCCCGCAATCCGGCTTCTGGCAGGGGTTCGACCCCGCCGACTGCGAACTTTTCGGGCGCGTCCTCGCCTGGCGGGATCTCGAGTTCTTCCTCGGTATCGCCCGCGAGGCGCAGGACTGCGGCGGCCGCCGAGACAGGATCGGCTCTGGAGGCCCTACATCGAGGGAGGCTCCGTCCGCGACTCCTGGATAGCCCAGGCCGGGGATACGGCGGGGCCGGGCGAGGCGGGGGAAGGGGCGGCGTCAGGAAGGCCTGGTTACGGGAGCGCGGCTCCCGGCTCGCGAGGCCCGGTCGCGACCGACGAGGGGCCACCGCGCGGGAGGCTGACCGGGGGGCCCTCCGGGCTCTCCGTGCTTTTCCTGCGGCTCGAGGGCGCCGTGGTGGCCGAATGGAGCGGTGGAGGCTCCCAGTGCTGGCCGGCCGATGCCGATGCCCTCCCGGAACTCCGGCTCCCGGTGTACGACTACGGGGACGTCATGAGCCGTAGGGGTTTCCGGGCGGTGAGTCCCGGGCCTGGCTGGGGAGACGGGATGGGGCGGCTTCTGCGAGCCAGCGCAAGGGCCGGCGCCTGAACCCCCCCGGCGGTTGAAGCCATGCCCTCCCTTGGCCACGCGATCAGTCCGCCGTCCTGCGATGAGCCAGCGGGCGGCCGAACTGGGCAGGGAGGGGTTGATCCCGATGAAAAACCCCCCTCCCTTTCCTGGTGTTTTTGGCGGCATTATCTTTGATAAAAAAACATAAAAGTTATGTCAAATGCGATGTCTTCGTCATATACCCGCCGAGGCTGCCGGACTATGCGCCTGAGGAGGACGTCAGGATCAGCGAGATGACGTGCCGCACGCCCCGCAAGAGGTTCCTGGAGGCAGGTGGGCAGGAAGCCGCTCATGGGCAAATGTCGTTCGCCTTCCTGCGGGCCTTCAAGGTGGACGTCCCCGCCGTCGGCACCGGCTCCACCCGCGTCTGCCCCGATATCAAGACCATCCCCGGGGGCGGTCTTTCCGGTAGACCGTCTCCCTCTCTTTGAGGGAGTTCATGAAAGGGAGCCAGCGGCGGATCGCCGGACCTGGCCGGGGGATCAGGGACAGGCACGGCGAGTCCCGGAAGGCCGGTTGGGCCACTCATGGCCAGGCAGGCCCGGAGAGGCGGCGTCTCATGCCCGAGGCCCTGGCCGCAGACGCCGCGGCCCTCGTTGGGCGGTTACGTCACGACTCGCGCCTCAATGCCGAAAGCCTTTCCAGGCTTCTGGCGGGTCCCGTGCGGGAACGGCGCGGCGCGGTCACGGGCGAAGAGGGGGGCGGGCCCCCGTTCCGGCTCAAGGATCCCAGGGGCATCGCCGCAGACAGTCCCCAGGGCCCGCATGACACCGGAGCGGCCAGCAGCGGCGCGAAGTGGATGAAGGGCCGCAAGCTACTGGTCGCTGAGGTTAGCACCCCCGCCGGGAAGATCAGGCCCATGGGCCCCCGCGCTGAATCTCGCGTTATATGTCAAGACCGAAGGCGCGCGCGGGAGCGGTTCCAATGCCATCGAAGACCTCGTTGAACGCCTGAAGAAGAGGAATTTCGCCGTGAAAGTCATCCTAGGCGACAACCCTTGCAACACCGGGCGCAACCGGCACCCGCCGGGGCGATGGGCGCTGGGATCGTCACCTCGCGCCACGGCGGCCTGAAGGATCCCCCGGGGGCCGGGGCGGAGCGGGTGTGCCAGGGTCCTTGCCCGCTGTCTGCAAGACCGATGGGAAGGGAGCCTTGACCGGGTGCCCCCGCGGACAGGCGGACCGGGCGACCGCGAGCCGGCGCGGCGACTCCTGCAACGCGCACTTTGACTGAGACGGCCGCGGGGCCTGCCCCTGCAAGGGTCTGTGCCCAGTGAGACTCACAAGGCGGGGCGCCTCGTTGGGGCACGGCCTTTCCAGCCTCGAGGCCGCGAGGAACCGCGCCTTGAACGGTACGCCCGGGAACGCCGCAGAGGCCGGGCAGCGCGACGGCACCGGGGGTACCATGAGCGAGGCCAAAAGGGCGCAGGGGACAGGCCGCCTGAGAATCCGGGGCACCCTCAGGGTCACCGGCGCGGACTACCTCAAGACCCCTGGCATGAACATCAGGAGGGTCTCTAACCTCGTTACTGGGCGCAGGAGACTCTGCATGCCGCCATGGGGCTCCCGCGGGGGCGGGTTTCCGGACGGCCGGAGCGTCGCCCCGGCAGAGATGTGCATGCGGTGAGACAGCAAGGCAAGGCGGGCGTATTGCCGCATGGAGGCCTTTCCCGGTGGTCGCGCTACGCGACGCCCTTGCCGCTTTCATCGCCCGGCAGGACGATATCGCGCATCCAGATGCCTTCCCTGGCATAGCGCCCAGCGGCTATCGCACCGCTGCGGCACGAATGGGCGGGAAGACTGCCGCAGCGGATGAAAGCGGGAAGAGGGGCACCCCATTATTCCCAGACCGGCAATCATGTCATCCGCCCGGGGGAAGGTGCCTTGTCATGAGCTGAGCCGCCGAAAGACGGCCCCGCAACGCGCTCCATATTGCGCGTGTCCAGGCCCGCCGCCCTCCATCGCGGCGCACTAGCCCTGCCGCCAGTCGGTATCGCCGCGGCGGCATCGAGGACGCGAGCCCGGAACCGGCACTCGCGCTGGACGGCGGGCCGCAGGGCGGGGTTACGGCGCGCAGCGGCGGGCCGGGGCCGCAGCTGCGCGCCAGGATCCCGCCGGGGCTTTTTCGAGCCCCTCCGGGGCCATCGCCGGCGGGACGAGGGCGACCGGAGACGTGGTGTCGGCATCCCTCAGCCATGGCATGATCACGGCGATCAATGTCCCATGCGGCTCCCGCGGCGCTATCCCGCACCGGAGGGAAGGGCGGGCTCTCCCGGCCGCCGCCAGCCGGAACGCGGCCGGTGCGGAACCGCCTGCCTTGCCGAGGAACGCGCGGCCCCGTGGCGTTGTCAGATCTTCCGGTTATAGAGCCTGGCGGCGTTGAGAACCACAAGGGTCGAGCCGGCGTTGTGTACCAGCGCCCCGGTGACGGGGGTCAGGATGCCGAGGGCGGAAAGGGTTATGGCGGCCGCGTTTATGAGCATCGAAAGGGTGATGTTGAGTCTGATGGTCGACAGGGTCTTCACGGAGAGCTTCTTGAGGAACGGCAGGGACTCTATGTCGTCGCCCATGAGGACCACGTCGGCGGCGCCTATCGCTATGTCGCTTCCCAGCGCCCCCATGGCTATTCCGACGTCGGCCGTCTTAAGGGCAGGGGCATCGTTCACCCCGTCGCCGGCCATGGCGGTGATCAGGCCTCCTTCCTTTAAGCCCGTGAGGTATTCCGCCTTGTCCACCGGGCTCATGGAAGGGATTATGGCCGAAAGGGCCGCGTTGCCCCCGAAAAGGGCCATGGCCGCCTTCTCATCGTCCCCTGTAAGCAGCTTCAGCGAGGAATACTTAGAGAGCTCCTCCAGCGTCCGTTCCGTCCCGCCTTTCAGGGTGTCCAGGAACCCGAAGATGCCGCGCAGCCTTCCGTTCACTGCGCAAAGCATGGGGGTCCGCCCCTTGTCCAGAACCCTGCCGAGGGCCTCCTCGGCCTCACTGGAAACCGGGACGCCCTCGCCCCTCATGAACCCGAGGTTTCCGCAGAGGATGCGCTCCCCACCCTCGGTCGCGGCCGCCACCCCCTTTCCCGGGATATAGGAAAAGTCAGCGGGCTTGCCGTAGGCCACCCCCCGCTCATCCGCGGCCTTAACGAGGGCCCTGCCCAGCGGGTGCTCCGAGAGGGATTCGGCGGTCGCCCCGAAGCACAGGAGGGAATCCTCGCCGTCCGCCGGGGGGGGATCCCCGCGGCGTTCTCCCGTGGCGGAGACTGGGGGTTCCGGTTCGGCACTACCGGGGATCGCGACGATCTCCGTCAAGGCCGGCTTTCCCAGGGTGAGGGTGCCGGTCTTGTCCAGGCACAGGACCTGGGCCCTCCCCAGGGCCTCCAAAGCCGCGCCGGACTTCACGATTATGCCCTTTTTGGTGGCCCGCCCGATGGCCGCGACTATGGAGACGGGGGTCGCCAGTACCAGGGCGCACGGACAGAACACCACCAGGATGGTAACGCCTCGCTTTAGGTCGCCTGTGAAAAGGTAGACCGCAATCGCGATGAGAAGGGCGACGGGGACGAGCCAGGCGGCCCACCTGTCCACCAGCCTTGCCAGGGGGGCTTTGGACTCGGCGGCTTTCCGGGTAAGGGCGATGAGTTTCTGGACCGTGGAATCCTCGCCCTTCCTGGTCGCAACGAAGTCGAAGCTCCCGTGAAGGTTCAGAGTCCCGCTGAAGACGGGATCCCCCGGCCCCTTGTCCACGGGGAGGGACTCGCCGGTCACGGGGGCTTCGTCGATGGAGCTGCTCCCGGACGCGATTATCCCGTCCACCGCCACGGTCTCTCCGGGCAGGACCCGCAGCGTGTCCCCGGGGACGAGGCTTTCCACGCTGACCGTCCTGGTCACCGGCCGGTCCCCGTCCCTGGAGAGAATCCTCGCGACCGGTGGGGCCAGGGAGACGAGCTGGCGAAGCCCCGAGGCTGACTTCTCCACGGTCATCTCCTCCAGAAGGGCCCCGATGGCCATTATGAAGACCACCTCCCCGGCGGCAAAGATCTCGCCCACATGGATGGAGGCTACCATGGCCATGACTATGAGGAGGGCCGAGGATATGGCCCTTTCCGCAACGAGGCGCCTCACGGCCAGATACACCAGGGGGATGCCCGAGATGACGATGGTGGCCCAGGCCGGATCCACCGCGGGAGCCGCGTCCAGCAGCCAGAAAAGGAAACTGACGGCCAGGAAGGCGCCGGAAAGGACGGTGGCCCTCAGGCCTTCGAGTGTCTTTGCGATTGACGCGAGGTGAAGGAAGGAGGGGTGGGGGGCGGCGGCAAGGCGAACCGGTTCCGGTTCGCCCTCCGCCAAAGGGGCGGGGGCAACATTTTCTGGCATTTTTTTAACCTCCGTGGTTAACGCGTAATGCCCGCACCGGGATCCGGTCCCGGATTTATGGTCGAACATGTTCCAGAAGCCTCAAATGTTCCGGAAGACGGCATCGGGAAGCTCCCATGACCTTCAGGTCAGCCACCCCCTTTTCTAAGGGGGATCGTGGAGCAGCCGTCAGCCCAGACATTAAAGGGCACTTTAGTATATCTCAAAACCCCGGTTTTCAGAACCATCCGCTCCGGACGGGCGTGGGGCGGCCGGCCGGAGGCAGGGGCACTGATGTCGCGGGGTTTCCCGCCCTCGCCTCAGTGCGCGGAAGGCGCCGCCGCGCCGCCGGCCCCTCGCCGAAGGCAGGGAACCGCCTTGGATTGGGCCCCGCGCCCCCGGCCCGTCCTCGCCCCCCGCCCTGCGCGAGGTCCCCGTAGCCGGGCGCTGGAGAAGCCCCGGCCAGCCGCGCGCCGCGAGGGCCTGCCAGCCGGTCAGGCCAACACCCCCACCGCTGCGCCGGGCATCGTTCCCACCTTCGCTTCCCCCTGACCGCATCGTCACGGCAGGGCCTGGCCGCGCCGGATACCTGTCGGCGACTCCGGCGCGGCAGGCCCGCTTGGGCGGCTGGATACCGCTTGTGGATAGCCGGTTGCGCATCCGGCCCGGCACTGGTTCCGCGTCCCGCGGACGTCAGAAAAGCGTCTTCCTTCCTCTTCCGTTGCAAGGTTTGCTGCAGAAGAGCTGCAATAATATAATATAATGATAAATCTTTAAAAGAGTAATATTCAAATAATTATTGTTTTCATGGCATTGATTCAACAAGATGCGAAAAGTTGATTTTCAGCGGCCCCTCGGGGAATCGTCCGTTCCGTGCGGCGTTTGACGACGCGCTGGCCCGATGCTAGAATTCCCCGTTAATCCTCCTCCGGAAACCCGGCTTCCGCTCCCCGGAGGCGGCACCGGCCGCCTCCGGGCCGGTTTCCCTGCGCCCTCGCGCCCCTGACGCCCGGCCGCCACCCGCGGACGGCCCGGGACTCCCGCCCCTCGGGCCGCCCGCGCCTTCGGGGCCCCGAGGGCGGTCCCGTCCAGGGCCTCCCGCGAACCGACGCCCTTTCGCTGTACCCTAAATGAAACCCTCCAACTTCATAGCCACCCACCTGATAAGCGATGAGGAGTTCCTCTACGAGTGCCGCAAGCACTGGATGTCGCTCCTCCCGGCCTTCCTGACTGCCCTCGCCGCCCTCATCCTCCTCTTCAACGTCTCGTCCCTCACGTCCCTGATACCGGAGGCGGCCCCGGAACGTTCCCTGATCGTCAGGTCGGCGGGATGGGCGGTGCGGATAGTGGCGCTCTTCCTCCTGTACCGGGCGGCCAAGGACCTCCTGGTGTTCTTCTCCACGGAGCTGGGCTTTACCGACCGCCGCCTCATAGGCAAGGTCGGCTTCCTCCGGATCCGTTCGCTCCTGACCCCGCTCGACAAAATCAACCACATCTCCGCCACCAACGGGATACTGGGGCGCTTCCTCCGCTTCGGCAACGTCCTTGTCCACACTTCCTCGGGCCAGATAACCTACGAGCAGATAGCAGGCCACCTGGACTTCATAAACGCGCTAATGGAGCAGATTGCCGTCTGGCACCAGGAGTCCCCTCCGGGCCAGGGCCGGCGGCATGCCGCCGGCGCAGGCGGCGGTTCTGCGGGCCCGGACACGGCCCCCGTCCGGGCCCGACCGGCAACCGCTGATTCAGGGCCCCGGATCCCGCGTGCGGGATGGGGCGGGGCGGAGGACGCCTCCCCGGCCCTCCGGGACGCGCCTCCGGGGGGGAGAGCAGCGGACGGGCCGGAGGCGCGGGACTCCCTGTCGCACGGCGCACACGCCGCCCCCCGCTCTCCCGAGCCCGGCCCTGACACCGCCGGGGACGGGAGGGGCTCCCCCAAGAGCCTCATCGCGATCTGCCCCAATTGCCAGACGCCGTACTCGTACCAGCCGATGCACGCGGGCCGCAGCTCACGGTGCCGCAAGTGCGGCGCCCCCATCACCGCCCCCCCCCTGAGCGCCCAGGCCTGAACGTACCGCCTTCCGCGGGATCGTCCCCCGTGTCCCGCCGCCAGGCGGGGCCGCGGCGCCCCACCTGGCGGCGGGGAGCGTTGGCGGCGAGGCTTGCGGCCGGGCGCGGGAGGTTGGGGGAGGGCCGGGGCCGCCTTCTTGCGGCGCCCCGTCTCGCGGCATGGCGCCCGCCCCTGCGCGGCCCTCCGGGCCCGTCACGCCGGCGGTGGCGTCCGTCCCGGCATCGCCGCGCAGCCGTCCATTCCGCCGCCCGCCCGGGGGCGCCTCCTACACGCCTCTCCCTGCGGCAACGGGGGTTTCCGGCCCCGTCCCGGCCCCCGGTGCCGCCTAACGCCAGGCTCCCGCCCCTGCGGCGGCCCGGCCAGAAACGCGAGGTAGCCCGATGTCCGACTCACCCGACCGCGAGAGACTGATCCTGGAGTTCAGGAGGGTGGACAAGGATCCCTCCTGGCCCATGCCGGCCAGGGGCTCGGAGTGGGCCTCGGGGCTCGATCTGGCGGCGGCGGTGGAGGGGGAGGTCACGCTGGCCCCCGGCGAGATAAGGCTCATCCCCACGGGCTGGGCGATGGCCCTGCCGCGCGGCTACGAGGGCCAGGTGCGGCCCAGGAGCGGGACGGCCCTCAAGAGGGGTCTCACCCTGATAAACACCCCGGGCACCATCGACGGCGACTACCGGGGAGAGATCTCGCTCGCCATGGTCAACCTGAGCGGCGCCCCCCAGCGGATCGCCCGCGGCGACCGCCTGGCCCAGCTGGTCGTTGCCAGGGTGGAGCTCCCGGAAACGGTGGAGCGCGCGGAGCTGTCGGGGACCGCCCGGGGGGAGGGCGGCTTCGGGTCGACGGGGAGGTAGGGATGCGCTTCTGCGTCCTCGCCAGCGGCAGCTCCGGGAACTCGATCTGGGTGGAGGACCGGGGAGCGGCCCTCGTGATCGACAACGGCCTCTCGCTCAGCGACTTCCGCCGCAGGACTGGCGTGCGGGGCCTGGATCCCCGCCGCATAATCGGGATCCTGGTGACCCACGAGCACGGCGACCACATAGGCGGCGTGGGCCCCCTCGCCCGGGCCTGCCGGGCGCCCGTCCACGGCAGCCCCGCCACGCTGGAGATCGCGAACGGCCGGGGCCGCCTGGGCGAGGGGAGGTGCCGGATCCTCTCAGCGGGGGAGACCGCCTCGCTCGGGCCCTTCCGCGTGAGCGCCTATTCCAGCTCCCACGACGCGGCGGACCCCCAGGTCTACGTCCTGCGCTCCGGCGGCAAGGCCGTGGGGATAGCGACCGATCTGGGCGTGGTCACGGAGGACCTGGTCGCGGCCTTCTCGGGCCTCGACGCGGCGGTGCTGGAGTTCAACCACGACGCCGGCATGCTCGAGTCCGGGGACTACCCCGTCTTCCTCAAGCGGCGGGTGCGGGGCCGGAAAGGCCACCTCTCCAACGCCCAGGGGGCGGAGTTCCTGGCCAGGCTCAACCATCCCGGTCTGAAGCGCGTGATCCTGGGGCACCTCTCGCGCCGCAACAACCTCCCGGAGCTGGCCGCCGCCGCGGCCTCCGCCGCCATAGAGGGGGGGCCCGGGTCCCCAGCCGTCACCGTGGCCTGCCAGCACGAGCCCACCCCGCTCTTCGAGATCTGAGCCCGGGGGGGATGACCCCCGCGGGACCGTGTCACTTGGCCAGCCGGCCGAGCCGCTCGTTGATAGCCACGATATCGAACTCCTCGGGGTCGAAAGAATCGCCGAACGTCATACTCAGCTCCTCGCGTTCGTCTTCGTCGCTGTCCGGATCCGACAGGATTTCCAGGGCATCCTCGTACCCCATGACGCCGCCGCAGTCCTCGGGAGGGCTGGCCCTCGCGCCGCCGAAGCAACAGTATCTCGCGCCCGGCGTCTTGGGGGTGTAGTCGGTGTCGAGGACCTTTATCAGGTGGGTCCAGCTGTCCCCCATGTCGTAGAGGTACGAGAACCAGTCGCCTTTCGAGAGTCCCAGCCTGTCCAGCTTGATGCCCCTGAGGTTGCCGTACATCTGCATGTCGTTGGCGATGTAGCCGCCGTTGTCAATCTCCTTCGACCATGAGCGCATCTCCTCGCCGAATATCGTGAAGGAGTGGAGATGGAAGCCCTCCCATCCCATGACCGCCTGGATCACCTTGTTGAAGGTGAACAGGGATATGTTCGACGGGACGAAGAAGTAGCGCCATATCTTCGGCCTGACATACTTCAGCTCGATCCTGAAGGAGTAGAAGGGGGCCGCGCGTGCCGCCCTCCCGCCCTTTTCCCCGGCCGCCGCCTTCGCGGCCTTCTCGCCCTTGGCGGCCGACGCCGCCGGTTTCCTGCCAGAAGCCATGTTCCAAGCCCCTTCATGGCGGGGTTCTTCGCTGATCCGGAGCCGCCCCTCGCGGGTCGCCGCGGCCCGCCGCCGGAGGGGGCCTGGCTGTTCCCCGCCCGCGAGGCCGCAGGGCACCCACCGCCCCCGCAGGGTACGTAGCCGGATCGTGGACTGAAGCTCTTGTCCGCATACTATACGCCACCACTGGTAATCCGGTCAACGGGGTCCCTGCCGACCGCCGTGCCCGGCTCGGCCCAGGG
>JAITEZ010000217.1 GCA_031281735.1 Deltaproteobacteria bacterium
GGCTGCCGCGGGCGTTCCCGTCTTGAACATGTCATCCCGAGGAAACGCCCCCCGGAGCCGTCGGTTCCGGGGGGCGTTTCCGCTTCAGGCCCGTGAACGGCGTCGGGGAGAGCCGGTTCCCCCCGTGAGGACTTGCCCGTCCGGCGTCCTTTCTCTGCCGGCTGTCGGTTCTTCAGGTTGGGAGGTCACTGAAGCCTCAGGCTGGGACGGTACCATCAACGAAGGGTGGCAACGCAGGCCCAGACGGACGGTCATGGCGTCTGCGGGTAATCCCGGTCGACTCGGGCCGTCTGAGGGTGGCGACATGCCTCCCGGCGGCGTCCCCTTCCGCCTACAGGGGCAGCCCGATGACCTCGGCAAAGGTCTCCCCGGGGATGACCTTGGGGACTGTCCCCGCCTTTAGGGCTTCCCCTCATTTGGCGATGATCCTGCGGGCGTTGAGGGGCGTTGCCTCCAGCGTTTTGAGGGTGGCGCGGACTTCTCTGACGGCCTCGGGCCGGGAGTAGAGCCGCACGAGGTTCACCCGGGAGGGTTTCCGGCCCCCATGCGAGGTTGCCCATGTGTTCGTCCAGGTTCAGCGGCTCGAAGGCCGTGAGGGTGGCCCGGGCCAGGCGCGGCCGCTGGCGGCAGCCGGAAGACAGAAGCCGGGAGGGGCGGGCGACCCTGGCTGCCAGCCCGCAGCCCCCCGCAATGGCCTTCGCCCGCTTGAACGATGCCGGGGCGGGATCCTCATAGAGCACAAGGGAGGCTAGGGGGGGCCTGGTTATGTCTCCAGGAGGGTGGAGCGGCCGGTCAGGGGTGCAGATGCCCCTGGGAGATCCGTCCGATGTGCCTGCTCAAGAAACTCGGATCCGCTGCCCCGAGCCTCTCTACCCCGTACCATTCTCTCCCGCAGTAACGAGAACCTCCACATAGCCGGGCCAGATATGGCCCGTGTCTGTCAGCGGCAGGAGCATAGTCCCGTCAGCATAGTCCCGTCCCGCTGGGATCGGGGACGGTCCAGTCCTCGCACTCCCGACCCTCAAGTCCAGAATGTCCGGGGGTGTCGTCCCCAGCGGGGTAACGACACCCCCCGTCAAGCCTCACCGCCGGGTTGCCTCGCCCGGCCACGGGCTCATCCGGGATGGAGACTTCGGGAGCCGGAGGGAGGATTCGGCAGGGGGCAGCGTTGACTGAGGCGGGAACCCATTTGACCGCGGGGGGCAGGGAGGCTCCCGCTTCGGGAGGCCATTGAGCCTTCCGTCTGCCAGGAGCCAGGAGGCGTCTCCCGGCCGGTGTCGGTGGCCTTTCGTCCTTCGGGACTGGCGGTGGTTGTCCCGTGTCCCCAGGGTCGGGAGCCTTCCTCCCGTCCGGGACAGGGGTACGTCTCACTCTCGCTGCCGGGGCAGAGAGCCTCCCCCCCATGCCTGCGGCTGTACCGTGTTTCCTAAAGGCCGGTGCCGGGAGAACTCCCTCCCTTTGGGGGGTTGGGAGGCGTGACATGCGATCCAGGCCAAGAGCCCCCCTTCCTGGGAAGGCCGGGATGCGGTCGCCTTCACCTGGCCGGGAACCCTCTCCTGAATCTGGCTGGAGCAACCCGCCGGCCGCTTGCCCCTGCCCCCCCGCCGGGGGCGGTGACTTCGCTCTCGGCGCGGGCAGTGTGGAATTGCCTGCCGATGGCGCGGCGGCCCCCGCTTCACGGCCTCACGGGCCTTCCTCGCGCCTCAGATCCCTCGCGGACGCAGGGAGGGGCGCTCGTGGGTCAGGTTTCGGGCCGCAGGAGCCGTGATGCCACGCCATAAGGCCGACAGCCGTGAGCCGGGACAGGCTCCTGCGGCGCTAACCAGGCACCCTGCTCCCCGGTTGTCATGAGTCTTCCTAGAGGCTACGCTTGAGGCGACCGCAACTCGCGCGGGTGCGCGATGCCGCTCCATCGAGTGCGCTGGACGCCCCTCAGGTGGGTTGCCTGAGGTTAAGGGTGGGGGCCCACCAGGTCTCCTGGGAGAAGGATCTGTCGGAGGTGATGTCGCTCGACGTCCGCGAGGGCTTCCGGGGTATCGGCATGGGACGCTCCCTCACCCGCGCGAGCGAGGAGGGCGCGCGGGCCCTTCCCATCAGCATGCTGTTCGCGTTCACTCACGGGCCGGGGTTCTTCTTCCGGCAGGGCTACCGCCAGGTGGGCCTGGACCCGCTTCCCCAGAAGATTCGGGCCGTCCGCTTCAACTGCGTCCATTATCCCGACCGCAAGGGGATAGCCGTGGTGAAGGAGCTCGACCAGTTGCGCACCGCCAGGGGAACGGAACCCGCGATCGGTGCTGCGGCCCTCAAGGAGGGCGCGGTGGTGCCCGGCCCGCCCTCGGGCGGGCCCGATGCTCCTGCGGTTCTGCCCTTGGGCGATCCCGGTGCCCCGGCAGGCCTCTGGCCGGCGCCATGGGACCGGGGCCCCCCGGTAAGGGAACTGAGGGGCCGTGCCGGAACAGCCGACGGGGGGCCCGGGTCGCCCTTCCGGGGGTCGGCGCGGCCGGAGGGAGCCGGGAACCTCCGAAGGCTGTGACGGGAATCCGGGCGGAGGCGGGCGGGGTGCCGGGAACCGGTGCGGCGTTGCGGACTTGGGCGTTGCGGCCGGTGTGAGGGAGTCCGTGTCCGCTGGACCACGCCGGGGGCCCCGGGGGCCGGGAGCCGATGCGGGGGGGACGGGTACGCGGAGCCGGGAAGGATGATCTGCGCTGAAGTCCAGGTTCTTGCCGGGTCGGGTGTCATGCGGACGGAAGGGATATGCGTGCGGACGGGATATGCGG
>JAITEZ010000343.1 GCA_031281735.1 Deltaproteobacteria bacterium
GGGGATGGTGGCCCCGATCTCGTCGCGCACGGAGTGCGGGACGATGCCGTCCTTGGTCTCCTCGGGACGGAAGATTACGTAGGAGCGGTGCGGCGAGGGCGACCAGGCGGACTGGGCGCCGCAGGCGGCGGCATCCTCCGGGGCGGGCTCCCCGCGGCGGGCCTCCGCCCCTTCCTGGGCGCCCTCGGCCGGGGCGCCGCCCTCGGCCTCCCTGGCCTCGCCGCGGTGGCGGGAGCGGTGACGGCGCCTGCGGCGTCCCTCGCGGCGCCCCTCGCCGTCCTGATCGCCCGCGGGCTGGTCGCCCTGGGCCCCCTGGGCGGGCTGCGGGGCGTCCTCCGGCGCGTCGCGGGAGGGCTCCTGGGCCGCCGCCTGGTATCCCCGGTCCGGGGCCCCGCCCTCCTCCCCCGGCCGCCGCTCGGCGGGGGTGGTCTCGCCGGGCTCCGCGCCCGCAGGGGCGCCCTGGCGGTCGCCTTCGCGCTCGTAGCCGCCGCGGAAGAACTCCCGGTCGCTCTCGAGATCGCTTTCGTAGGCGCGGCCCCGATCCTCGGGGCCGCCGCGGGCCTCCGCCCCGGAGGCCACGCCCGCGACGGGGAGCTCCTCGGGGCGCGAGACTATGTCCTGGGGGCTCCAGGGCAGCTCGAAGCGCACGTCGGGGCGGTCGTTCGTCACGGGGAGCCGGGGCGCGAGCCCGAAGACCCCCCCGGGACGGTCGGAGAAGGCCAGGCCGCGGGACGCGAAGCCGCCGTCGTCGTGGCCGTTGCGGCCGCCATGGCCGCCCCCGCCGGAGGGCGGCGGCCCGGAGGCGCCGCCGCCGGGCGCGGCGCGGGAGGCACCGTCACCGCCGGAGGCGGAGGCCCCCCCCGCGCCGGAGGCGGCGGCGGGCCTGGAGTCGCCCGCGCCGTCCCCCCGGCCGTCGCCGCGCCCGTGCCCGCCCTCGCCGCGGCGGGCGGGGGGCCTGGTGGCCTTGCGGCGCACGTCGGCCGAGCGGTCGGGGAGGAACAGGTCGTCGTCGGCGAAGGCGACGGGGATCTTCTCGCCCAGGATGTTCTCGATGGCCTCCAGGTGGTGGACGTACTCCTCGCAGGCGAAGGACACTGCCTTGCCGGTCTTGCCGGCCCGGGCGGTGCGGCCGATGCGGTGGACGTAGTCCTCGGCGTCCTGGGGCAGGTCGTAGTTGAAGACGTGCGAGACGTCCTCCACGTGGATGCCGCGGCTGGCCACGTCCGTCGCCACCATGATGTCCAGCTGGTTGTCCTTGAAGGCCTGCATGAGCCTCAGCCTCTTGGGCTGGGGCAGGTCCCCCGTGATGCCCTCGGCGTGGTAGCCGTTGCCCACCAGCTTCTTGGCGAGCCAGTCCACGCCGCTTCTCGTGTTGCAGAACACTAGCACGCGGGAGTGCTCCTCGCGCTTGAGGAGCCCCAGGAGGAGGGGGAGCTTCTCGGCCCGCGACACGTGGTAGAGCTCCTGGACCGTCTGGACGCGGCTCTGCGGGCCGGGCTCCGCCGTGATGTACTGCGGGGGGTTCATGAACTGGTAGACCAGCTCGAGGATCTGGTGGCTCAGCGTGGCCGAGAAGAGCATGGTCTGGCGCTCCTCGTAGGAGGGCAGGCGGGAGAGGATGAACTTCAGGTCGCGTATGAAGCCCAGGTCCAGGAGGCGGTCAGCCTCGTCCACGACGGAGACCTCCACCCCCTGGGTGTTGAAGATCCTCTTGTGGATGTAGTCCGTGAGCCTGCCCGGCGTGCCCACGACGATGTCCGGCCCGGCCTCCAGGGCCCGGGCCTGCTCGCGGTAGTCCATGCCGCCTATCACCAGCGCCTGGGTGAGCCCGGTGTAGGTGGAGAGCTTACGCCCGTCCGAGTGGATCTGCTCGGCGAGCTCCCGGGTGGGCGTGACCACGATGGCCCGGGTGAGGCCCGGCCTGGCCGGGGGCCTGGTCATCAGGCGCGCCATCATCGGCACCAGGAAGGCCACGGTCTTGCCCGTCCCGGTCTGGGCCTGCCCCGCGATGTCCTTACCCTTCAGGGCCTCGGGGATGACCTTGGCCTGGATGGGGGTGGCGTAGAGGAAGCCCGCCTCGTCCAGGCCCTCCAGGATCTTGGGCGGCAGGTCGAGGTCGTAGAACCTGGTGGGGGTGAGGAAGTTCGGCCTCTCGGGGCGCTCCTCGGCCGCACCGGCGGCTTCCGCGCCGGCCGCGTCCCCGTCCGCTCCCCTGTCCGTCTCCGCGTCCCCGGCCGCCTCCGCGCCGCCTTCGGGCGGCGCGGAGGCGGGGGAGCCGGCGGCCCCGTCCCCTCCGGACCCGCTCCCGTCCAGGGCATCGCGGCCCTTCAGGGCCGCCCCTTCGCCGTACTCCCCGGCCCCATCGCGGGCCTCCCGGCCCTCGCCGGGTCCGTCGGCGCCGGAGGCGCCCCCCTGGACGAACGCCGCGTCGTCCCCATTGGAAAAAGTCATCAAGAAAACTCCTGGTTCATGCCGCCGCCCGCTGGCGGCGGCGGGCCGGGCCCCTCGCTCTCGGGGGGCCGCCGCCCAGGTATGGTCTCGCCGT
>JAITEZ010000045.1 GCA_031281735.1 Deltaproteobacteria bacterium
GCCCAGCTGCCAGTCGCGGCCGTGGCTCCGGGGGTTGTAGATGACGATGACGAAGCCGGCGGAGCTCGCGGCCTCGAGGCGCTTCTTGATGTCCTCCCACTCGGTCAGGCGATCCGAGAGGCTCACGCAGCAGAAGTCGTGGGTGAGGGGGGCCCCCAGGAGCGCCGCCCCGGCGCAGAGGGCTGGCGTGCCGGGGACGACGGTTATCCTGAGCTCCCCGGGCCCGGTCCCCAGGGGGAGGGAAAGCTCCGCCGCCACCTCGTAGGCCACCCCGGCCATGGCGTAGACGCCCGCGTCCCCGCCCGAGACCAAGGCGCAGACCTTGCCGGTCATCGCCAGCTCCAGGGCCTCCCGGGCCCTCCTGGTCTCGGCCGTCATGCCGCTCGGCGACACGGCCGCCCCCTCCCGCAGGAAGGGTTCCGCCTGCTCCAGGTAGAGCCGGTAGCCGAAGACGGCCTCGGCGCGGCCCAGGGCGTCCCTGGCCTCCAGCGTCAGGCCCTGCGGGCCCCGCGAGCCCAGGCCCACCACTAGTAGTTCATGAGGGCCAGGGCGCAGGTGGCTTTGCTGTTCTTGCGCTTGGGGACCAGGAGGGGGCCCATCCGGGCCGCGAGACGGGCTGCCGCTTCGCATACTGAAAAGACTCCTATCTTCTCGTAGACCTTGTCCGAGGGGTTGGGTGTCTGGACCGCGGCCAGGGCCTCCATGGACTGGACCACGAGAGGCCGCGAGAAGCGGCGGGCGAGCTCCTGCAGGGCGGGCTCGGTGGCGCGGATCTCGGCGGTGGAGATGAGGGCGAGCGACAGCGGCGACAGCAGGCTCTCGCCCAGGACCTTGTCGATGAGGCCCGTCAGCTCGCTGATGTCCAGATCCCGGTGGCAGCCCACCCCCAGCGCGAGGGCGGGCGGACGCATGACCAGGGCCTCCCGCGGGAACGGCCGGAGGCGGTAGTCGACGTACAGCGACGGCGTCCGGGGGTACCCCGGGGCCCCCTCGTCGAAGGCGCAGCTCTCGGCTATGGGGGGGAAGAAGCGCCGCCATTCCACCAGCTTGGGGGCCAGGAAGTTGTCCGGGTCGTAGAGCGGGACCTTGCCGCCCTCCGAGAGCACCCGGCTCACGGGGGGGAGGCGCGAGAAGTCCTCGATGGCCAGGTGGCAGTCCCGGGCGAGCACCTCCAGGGACGGCTTGGACTCGATGTCGGTGGCGGTGTTCACGACGGCGGTGCCGCCCGTCAGCTCGGCCACGGCCCTGGCAAGGTCGTTCCCGCCGCCCAGGTGGCCCGAGAGCAGGCTCACCGCGTACCTGCCGTCCTGCCCCAGGGAAACCACCGCGGGGTCGGTCTTCTTGTCACGGAGGTGGGGGGCGACGGCCCGCACCATGAGGCCGGTCGCCGCCACCGCCACGTGGCCCTTGTAGCAGTGGAAGTTCCTGGAGATGAGCTCCAGGAAGGACTGGAAGAGGCGGGTCCCCGGCGGCGAGGAGGAGGCGAGCCGCTCGGGGGCGTAAAGATCCCCCGAGAGCCCCGCGGCTATGATGCCCGCTATCTTCAGTCCCGGGAGGGTGAGGGCGTACACCGCCGTGCGCGTGCCCGGGGAAGGCCCGATGGCGGGCGCCCCGCCGGGGGCGTCCCGGTCCGGGCCGGGCCCGCCCGCGGGGGGCGCCTGCGCGCAGGCGCCCCCTCCAGGGGCGCCGCGCTCGTCGTTACGGATCTCGTCTGTCATGCCTTCCCCCCGGTCAGGACGCCCCGCCCCGGTAGCCGTGGCTGAAGCCCTTGTCGTAGAGGCGGGACTTGGGCGCCTCGGAACCGCTCTTCAGGGCCGCCACGGCAGGGCCGCAGAGCATGATGGTGTGGCGGTCGAGCCTCTCCGCGTCCAGCGTCCCCTTGAGATTCCCAGCCGTGGTCCAGACCGCGCGCCCGTCGGGCCAGGTGGCGCGGTAGAGGAGGGCCACGGGGCTGTCCGGGCCGTAGGTCTCGGAGAGTATCCGCGAGACGTCCTCGCCCTCCGCGGCCGAGAGGTAGAGTGCCAGGGACGCCCGGTGCGAGCAAAGGGACGCGAGATCCTCGCCCGGAGGCATGGGGGTGCGCCCCTGGATCCGGGTGAGGATGAGGGTCTGGGTCACCTCGGGGAGGGTGTACTCGAGGCCTATCAGGGACGCCGCGGCGAAGGCGGCGGTCACGCCGGGCACCACGCGGTAGGGGACGCCCTCCGCCCTGAGGATGGCGAACTGCTCGTGGACGGCCCCGTAGAGGCTCGGGTCGCCCGTGTGCAGGCGCACCACGCGGGAGCCGCCCCGCCAGCCGTCCACGAGGAGCTTCGTTATCTCCTGGAGGTTCAGGGGGGCGGAGTCCTCCACGCGGCAGCCGTCCCTGCGGCAGGCGAGTATCTCCGGGTTCACGAGGGAGCCGGCGGTCACGATGAGATCCGCCTCCTCCAGAGCCTTCCTGCCCGCCACGGTGATGAGGTCGGGGTCGCCTGGCCCCGCGCCGACGAAGGTTACGGGATGGGGGTTCTGTGTCATGCAAGGCCTTTCTTGGCTCCCGCGCCGCCGGTGGCGGCCCGGGCCGGGTTCCCCGCTCGGGGGGGCCCGTGTTTCGTATCGCGCCTGCGGCGCGCGCGTGACGCCGGGCACGGGCGCCGCCCCGCAGGGCCGCCGGCCGGCCCCGCTCCCGCGCCCGGTGGCGGCGGGGGGGCGCGGGGCGGCCCGTCAGAAGCTGTTCGTTATCAGGTACACCTGGTTCAGGGGAGTGAAATAGAAGGAGCCGGAGAGCTCCCGGCTCCGCGCGCAGGAGATCTGCAGCACGGCGGGCGGCCCCGAGGGGCCGGCCAGCGACCCGGCGGCGGCGCCCAGGCTCGCGTGGGTAACGACCGAGGCGGTTATGACGCCGCCCGGGGAGAGCCGCGACCGGCAGGCCTCGATGACCCTCCCGAGATCCCGCCCGGAACCGCCGATGAAGACCCGGTCCGGGGCGGGGAGATCCGGGATGACGTCCAGCGCCTCGCCCTCCAGTATCTCCACGTGGGAGCAGCCGTAGGCGGAGCGGTTGGCCCTGGCCTGGAGCACCCGGGAGGGATCGCGCTCCACCGCCCAGACGGCGCCGCGCGGCAGCAGCATCCCCGCCTCCACGGAGACCGAGCCCGACCCCGCGCCGATGTCCCAGAGGGTCTCGACCCCCGCGAGCCGCAGGGTTCCCAGGGCCGCCGAGCGGATCTCGCTCTTGGTGATGAGGCCGGCCTGGTGCTCGTAGGACGCCTCGGGGAGGCCGAGGGAGAGCTCCCTGAACTCCCCGGCCAGGGTGAGGACCGCGAGGTTCAGCGGCGCGAACTCCGCCACCGCCGCCTCCTCCAGCCCGAGCTCGACCACCCTCTCCCCGGGGGCGTCCAGGTTCTCGCAGACCGTGAGACGCCAGGCGCCCTGGCCGCGCTCCAGGAGCCTCCGGGCGATGAGCGCGGGGGTGTTGACGGGGTCGGTGTACACCGCGAGCCTGCCCGCCGCCCCCTTCCTCCCCGCCCGGAAGAGCGCCGCGAAGAAGGACCGCCAGCCGTCCCGGCCGTGGAGGCTCTCCACCTCCACCCCGGCCCAGGTGGTCTTGAGCCGCGCGAAGGCCTTCTGGACGGTGGTGGTGGCGGGGTGGATGACGGTGCGCCCCGCGGGCACCACCGTCAGGAGCTTCCGCGCGAGGCCGTAGAAGTTGGGATCCCCCGAGGCCAGGGCCACGCAGCGCCGGCCGCGGCTCAGTTCCTCGAGTCTCGCCAGCCAGGGGTCGAGCTTGCCCGCGAGGGGGAGCTTCTCGCCCGGGTATGAGCCCAGATCGGCCATCCAGCGGGGGGGGCCGGCTATCACCTCGGCCTCCTCCAGGAGCTTCCGGATCCGGGGCGTCAGATCGTCCGCGCGGTCCAGCCCCACCAGATCCAGGACGCCCCCGGCCTCGCGGCCGCCCTCCGGGGCGGCGCCGCTCCTCTCCCTGCTGTCGTCTCCGCCTGCCGTCACCTTGAAAGCACCCGTAACCCCCGCGGCCCGCCCGCCAGGGCCGCCGATGAAGCACCCGTGAAACCCGGGGATCCCGCGAAGGCCGCGGTCCCCCCCGCCGTACCGCCGGCACCCGCGTTCCCCCCGCCGCCCGTGATCGCGGCGCGACACGGGGATCCCCGCAGCGCCCGGGATCCCGGAACAGCCCCCGCGGCGCCTGCGGTCATACGGCCCCGCCGGCCGACCCCTCGCCCGCGAGGGTCTCGAAGGCCAGGACGCTCCCGTCGAAGTCGAAAAGGCGCATCCAGAGGTCCGGGCCCGGCCCCGCGAAGCCGCGGGCGCTCTCCAGCGCCTTCCTGGCCACCGCTGGCACGAGTCCCGCGAACCCGCCGGACCTGAGGACGTCCAGGGCGGCGAGGGCGGTGTTGGAGGAGAGCACGGCCTCCCGCGCCTCGGGGGGGAGCTCCGGGAGCCAGCCCGCGAGGGGCTCCAGGTCCAGCTCCGTCCGGTGGGCGTGGGTGTAGGCGTGGCCGGCGGCCTGCTTGACGGCCTTGCCGAAGAAGACGGCGAGGCCGATGGCGGTGAAGCCGTGCTTCGCCGCGAGCTTCAGCCCGCCCGCGAAGAAGTCGGCTATCATCACGAAGGCCTCCTCCGGGAGATCGGGGCGCGCGGCCCTCCCGAACCCCTCGCTCCTCCCGCCGGTCGTGAGCACGCACTCGGCGAGGCCCTGCGCCCTGGCGATGGAGAGGGCGGAGTCGATGGTCGCGATGTACGCCGAGTTGGAGAAGGGGCGCACGAGCCCCGTCGTGCCCAGGACCGAGAGCCCGCCCACGATGCCGAGCCGGGGGTTGAGGGTGGACTCGGCGAGGGTCTCCCCACCCTCGATGAAGATCTCGACCGCGAGCCCCGGCCCCCCCTCCGGGAGATAGGGCGCGAGGTTGTCGCGGATCATCGCCCGGGGGACCGGGTTGATGGCCCATTCGCCGGGGGGCAGGGCGAGGCCGGGCTTGGTGACCCGACCCACCCCCTCGCCTCCCGCCAGGTCGAGGCCGGGGGCGTCGCGCCTGCTGACCCGGGCGCCGATCCGGGCCCGGTTGGTAACGTCCGGGTCATCGCCCGCGTCCTTGATGACCACGCATACGGCGGCCGCGCCGGAGAAGCCGGAGAAGGACACGGGGACCGAGATGGTCCTGCCCTTGGGGAGGCTCACCTCCACCGCGGCGGGCGCGGTCCCCAGCTCCAGCAGGGCGGCGGCGGCAACCGCCGCGGCCGTCGCCGCGGTGCCGGTGGAGAAGCCCGTGCGGAGCTCTTTTCTGTCTTTCCTCTCCAAGGGGGGCGGAACTCCTGCGCACCCGGTCCCCGGGGCGGGGTGGGCTCTGGATGGTCGCGTGGCGGCGGGCTGGGTGAGGGCGGGACCTGACGCGGGCCGGGAGGGCCCCCGGGGCGCGTGTAGGCAGAGAGCCACCGGGCGGAAGCGCGGAGTGAGGACGTAGTGGGGATTATATCAGCCAGCCCGAATCCCGGTCAAGGACTGGCAAGGAGCCGGGGGGCCAGGGGGCCGAATCCTGAGACACGCGGGCGCGGGATCCGGGGTGCGCGGCAGGGAGGACCGCCCGCCGCCGCCCCCGGTTCCCGGCGGGCGGCGGCGGGGGGCTCCCGGCCTGGCTGGAGGCGGAGAGAGACGGACATGCGTTCGCCGATGAGGAGTCAACGGACCGGCCCCCCGCACGGTGCCTGAGTAACGGCATGGGATGCCCGCCCCCCGCTGATGACACGGGAGTGCCCTGAAGACGCCTGGCCTTGGCAGGGAATGGCAGGTCCGGCCGGGGGAACCTCTCCCCTCGTCACCCCGGCCTTTCGGGGGGCAGCCGGAAGGAATGGCATGCCGAGAATGCAGCTATGCTATTTAAGAGCGACATTATTATAGTTATTATTTAATAGTATAAATAAAATTATTATTCAATGATCTCTGCGAAAGAGCATCCCCTTGGCGGATGCTGATACCCGCACGGCAGCAGGCATGCTCCGGACGGCGGCATCCCGGGAGCCATTGAGGCGGCGAAGCTCGCCTGGGCGCAAGGCACGAAGCCCCATGCAGGGGGACGCGGGCGTGCAGGCTGCGGCGCGGGTGGGAGTCGAGCGGCCTCGCCGGCCAGCCGCGGAAGCCGCCCCGCCTTGTGAGCGGGGAAGGCCGTTGCCGGCTGACGGAAGGGGACAGGCGACCCCTTCCCCGGCGTTCGACGAGGGGCGGGGGTGGCTCAAGAGCGGGCAGGGAAGGGAGCGGCCTGAACCGCCGGGGTAAAGACGGCAAGGGCGGGCGGCAGGCGTCGCGACGCGGGAAGCCACCAGGGCCGCCCCCGTGATGACAGCCGCGGCCTGCAAGAGGTTGTCCGGCGAAGGGCTGGGACGAGGCTTGAGGGCGGGGGAGGCCGGGCCGCCGGCGGAACCGCACCAGCGAGGTGGCGGGGGGGGCCGCGGCACCGAAACCGTAAGCCGCGATCAAGCACTTCGGCAATGGGCCGGGCGACTCCGGTACAGGGGAGGGACTCAGGCAGTGACGCGCCGGGAGGGATGCGTGGGACGGGGCAGTGCGCGGGCAACCGGCTGGCCCCCGAGCGCGCCCGGACGGGGTCGTGGGTCATGGCCGGGAAACCGGGTGCGGGAAAGCCGCAGGACCGGGATGTACGGGGGCCGGCTGGATGTATTATAAAAAAAATAATATCAATGTTTATATTGATAAAACATCCTTAAGATATCTAAATGTCTATCAGTCAAGGAATAAGCTCGTTTTGTTGCCCTGAACCGTTTTCAGGGTCGGCTGATTGGGTTTCCCCGCCTGCCAGCGGTGCTGGCACGGGAGTCCCGGTAGCCTTGCCGGACCGGCGTTCGGCCTGCCAGTCGCGATGCTTCCCTCGGCGGCGCTGGCCCTGTCCTGGCGGGGCGCCGGCGGCCGGGTGCCGTTCCGGCACCGGAATTTGGAAGGAAGTCTGAGATGGCCTCTGCAGCAAGTCAAGGGATTCAATCAGTCTCCGGTGCTGGTGAGGCGTTGAGGCGGGGAAGGGGCGGGGTTGACCGCCCCTTTGCCCCTCTCGCTGTCCTGGCAAGTCATGATGTCATCATAAAGATGGGTGCTGAGGAAAATTTATTTAGTATGCTGAAGATGAATGAACATTGAGATGTATTGATAACGGTAAAGGAGGCAATTTTGTCTGATCCGCGCTCAAGACGCCATGCTGTAAAGCTCAGGAGGATAGCCTGAACAGCAGTCCATGATCTGGACAGGCGGTCAACTGGTCTCAAAGGATGACGATTCGCCAGCGTCGCGTTAATCAGTTGCAGTGGAGAGGAGGCTCGCCATTGAAGCGGGTGGCACCCCGTTCCAGTGGTGGTGCCTGGTACGACGAGGATCCAGCTAATGAAAGGTGGAGGAGCCTCGTGAACGGTATTGCACATGATAGTTGTTGGAGGCACCTCGCATGATGGGTCGGCGCCTGATTCCAGCGGGAGGATCCTCGGATATCGGGGCGTCACCTGGTTCAAGCGGGAGGCTCCCCGGATAATGAGGCGGATCCAGTTCAAACGGGAGGCGGCCGGGCAGGGCGGCATCTATCATGAAAGGGGGCGCTTGGATTAGAGAGGATGCATTATATTCCGAAAGGAGGCTTCTAATTAGTCGTCCCTGACAAAGCTTGAGGTAGTTTTGACCGATTTGGATCCATTGAGATGGACAAAATATGAAATACAAATATGATTATATATATTAAATAAATTATAACCATTTGCTGAAGAATTTGCGTTTCGGGATCTTCCCCTTATCCAGCGGAATAACCGGCCTTCAATTCTAGAACAGAGCCTGAATCAAAACAGGGTAGGTGGTTCAGCCTTCCATAATAGGGAGACCTGTAGACTTGTTTCTCCTCCGTCGACTGCGGCAAGCCTTCGATTATGGAGGCTTGCAAAGACGATCGTAATCGATTCTTGCATACTTCAGAAGATTGAACCCTGCAGAAGCCAATATGGGATTTATATCGTCGCCAACAGTGCCTTTGAGGTAGTTTCTGCATAGCCTGGGATCTGTTTTCAGATGGCCGATTATTGGCTCGACGGCAACTCTGGCACCAAACAGTCTCTTGAGCCACCTCTTTGCTTTATTGCACGTTTAGTCGAAAAGATCACAGGGAGTAAGCAGTCTTACACCCCCAACCTCGTGGCGCCCTTTATATCCACGATCTCCAACAGCGTATTCAGGTTTATAACCGTCGAAGTGTGTACTCATCTGGTTGATCGTTGGTTAGTCGGTATCGCCGTCATACTGATTGTTCCTGCTATTCAAAGCCGCAATGATTATCCTCTTGGCCTTGGAAACTGCAAACGGCACCTTTTTGCCGAACTCATGTTTCTTATGAGCCTTACCTTTGCGATGCACCGGGTCTGAGGCTCATGAATGCTATAAATCTTGTTATGGTCTCCGCGTTTCTGATTGATGGCT
>JAITEZ010000268.1 GCA_031281735.1 Deltaproteobacteria bacterium
TCAACAAGGGGATACTCAAAGAAAAAATACAAATTCCCCTTGAGGCGAGGGCTTCAGCTATGCCTTCCACAGCATCCTGGCCCGAGGAAGGGTCGCCCGTGATGGGCCAGGGCTTCCCAGTCCATTGGAAGCGGGGTGCATGGTCTATCCGGAGCTTCCTGGACTCGCCATACCACACCGGCGACCCTGTTATCAGAATCGGGAGGATGACCCTTGCGCGCGCCTTCGACATCTCCACAATCTCCCGTTCCCTGGGCGGGCATTGCAGATGTTCATGATCCGGCGCTGGGACGTCGATCTCGGGCATCGGGGTTATCGTCACGCGCATGTCCGTCCCCGGCCGAGAGGCTCCAGCCCCGTGCCCTGCCGGTGGAGGCTGGCGCCACGGCCATGCCCGGTACGGGATGGGAACGGCATGGGTCCCGTAAAGATGAAGCGTGTGCCTCTGTTGTTCAACTGGTGAATTGTTGCATGATCCGTGAAGCGTGCTTGGCATACGCAATATATTCCGGCGCCATAAGGCATTCCGGCGGCGGCTTTCTGGCGTCCGCCGCGGAGGCGCGGCTATGGGAGATCCTGGAAAGGTCTTGCCGGCGCCGTTGAAGGCGGGCGGGGTTCCGTCCCCGCAGCGGGAGGTCAGCGGCGCGGGAGAGGTGCCATGGCGGCGCGTCTCATGGGCGGCCGGGGTCCACCCGTTCATGCCGGCTTCGTATCGCTGCAATCGGCTCCTGCCCGGAAGACCGGGCGGGAGCCCGGGGCCGGAGGGGGCGGCCGGAAACTGGCCGCGCGGGGGGCGGTGCTCCGTATGACGCACGGCAGACGAGCCCCCGCGAGTCCTGATTGCGCCCTGGGGGGGCGCGAACCCCTTGCCCCGACCGGATCCGGGGGCGCCTTTTGCGGGGAGCCGCCGGGGCGGGGCGGACTCCGGCGGCCCTGAGCCGCTGAGGGGCCCGTGCCGGCACGGCGCGACGCGGGGCCTCGGGTTGGCCCCGCCGGATGACTCCGGCGGGGCAGGAGCTGGTTCCGCCTTTCGCGGCGGGGGACGGCTAGAGCAGGCCCACCATCGCGGGGACGAGCTGCTCCACCACCTGGGCGTTGGCCTGATCGCCCAGGGCATGCATCTTCCACTCGCCCCCGTGACGGTAGATCTTGGCCATGATCATGGCCGTATAGGCGCCGCCCCCTGTCAGGGTGTAGCGGGCTATCTCGTTGTTATTCCGCGTGTCGACGATGCGGCAGTAGGCGTTGTCCACCTCGTTGAAGGTCTGCCCCCTGAAGCTGTTGACTGTGAAGACGAGGTAGGAGATCTCGGCGGGCACCCTCGGGAGGTCAACTATTATCTGCTCGTCGTCTCCCTCGCCCTGGCCGGTGAGGTTGTCGCCGGTGTGGACTATGGACCCGTCGCGGCTCTTGAGCTGCCTGAACCAGACGAAATCGACGGGCTTCTTGGCGGAATCGAAGAGGGCGCAGGAGGCGTCGAGGTCGATGTCGACGGCCCGGCTGCGGAAAAGACCCTTCTTCTTGACGGGATCCCAGCCAAGGCCCATGACTACCTTGCCCAGGCCCGGGGAGGATTCCTTCTCCAGCGATATCTTCTGGCCTTTTACTAGAGAAATTGTCATGTTGATGATAAGCTCCGTTACGTAGTTGTGGGCCCGGCGTTGTCCAGGTCCCGTGCGTGGTGTCGGGTCGGCCCGGCGCGCCTGCGGCGGCCGGTGGGCGGCCGCCCGCCTGGGCAGCCGTATTTCGGATCCCCGCCCCGGGTTCCCGGCGGCGGACTCGGGCCGTCCCGCGAGGCTCTGGTCGACCGCCCGGCGCATACTCCCGCGTAGGCGCTCCCTGGAGACAGGCGCCGACACGGCTGGCATGTCCCCGGACATGCCTCTGCGGGGCGCCGCCGCCGCGGTCTGCGCCGACCGCGCCCCGCGTCAAGGCGCGGGGCGCCCGGCGGCAGGGCCACGGTTACGCGGCCTCCCCGCGGACGGCGAGGGGACGTCCGTCAGCGACATATTGACGTTAACGGGTACGGACGGGAGGTCGGCGAGGACTGCCCCGCCGGCCTCCGCGCTCCGTGGCGGCTACCTCCCCCGGCGTGAGTCGAGGATGCCTCAGTTGGCAGTGGATTCATAGGTACGGGTGGGGGGCTTTTCCCTGAGTCAGGGTCCCGGGGGCGGTCGCGAGCCGCCGTTTGTCCGCGTGGATGGCCGGGGGTCGCGCCGAATGTCGCAGGCGGACGGCCAGGCGTCCGACTGTTCCGGGAGCGTGCCGAAGCGCCTGCAGGGGGAGGGTTCGCGCCCGGCATGTCTGATCCGGGTGGCGAGGCTCCGTCGCGGCTGGCCAACGCTGCGATGGATGTCGATTGCGACAGGATATATGGTATCATAATGAAGGATACAACTCTAGACCAGCCCGGTCCGGGGAGGCCCGTACCCTGCCGGGGGTTCCCGTCCCGCCGGGCACACGGGCCAGGCCGGGTTACCCAGGCCCTGCCTTCTCCGCGCCCCTTCACCCAGCCAGCCATGGGTTCCCGGGCGGGTCGGCCTGGCAGGGTCGGGGCGCGATACCTCCGCCGTATCTCAGGCGAGGCTTTCCCGCCCTCGCCCCGTGCCTTCCGAGGAAGGAGCGAGGCCCCCCGCGTCCGTCCCAGCATGCCTCGCGGGATCCTTACCGGGCCGCCTGCAGGTTCCGCGGGCAGGTCGCGCCGCGCGCCTCCCCGTCTCACGCCCCCTCTCCCCCCTGATCCCTGATCCCTGATCCTGCGGGTATCCGGCGACCCGGGTGCCCTTGCAAATCACATGTCAGCCTCTATAATGTGAATTGCGCCACGCAGCGCGGCCATCCCGCCGCCCCCCGCTCCCGATTACCCGGACGCCGTCCCGGCCGGGCGTCACTCCACGGAGTACAGATGCCAGTCTATGTTTACAGACACGTCGAGGACGCCGCCTCCTGCGACAAGGCCCCCGAGTTCCGCTGGGAGCAACCCTCCCGCGACTTCCCCATCTGCAAGTGCCCCTGGTGCGGCGGGCGCGTGGAGAGGGTGATGGGGGCCCCGGCCGTCAAGGACCGCAAGTTCGACTGCGAGCTCCGCGACATGGGCTTCACCAAGCTCGTGCGGGTCGACGATGGCATCTTCGAGAACGTCACCCGCCGAGACGGCGAGGCGAAGTACTATGACCGCCGCCGCCCCGAGACCTGCCCCGTGCTCGAGAAGACCATCAAGGACTGACGGGTGGCAAACGACAGCAAACCCAGATCCAGGGCCCCGGTCATCGCCGTCCTGGACGGCCAGGGCGGGGGCATCGGCGCCGCGGTCATCAAGGAGCTCCGCAGGGAGTTCCAGGAGGGGGTGGAGATCTGGGCCCTGGGCGCCAACTCCTCCGCCACCGAGGCCATGTTGCGGGCCCGTGCCAACCGTGGGGCCACCGGCGAGAACGCCATCCGGGTCTCGCTCCCCCGCGCGGACGCCCTGGTGGCGCCCATTGCCGCAGGCTGGGCCAACTCCATGATGGGCGAAATCACCCCAGGCATCGCCGAGACGGTCATGTCCGCCGACATCCTCAAGATCTTCATACCCCTTTCCCTGGAAAGGGTGGCGCTCGCGGGCTACGTGAGCGAGCCTCTCCCCCACCTTGTGGCCAAGGCGGTGGAGATCCTGAAGAACAGCCGCTGACCGACCCGCCGGGCCGTCCGGCGCCTCCGCCCGCCTGCGGGCGCACCTCAAGACACCAGGGGGACTGAAGATGTGTGAAGCCAACGTGTACCTGACTACGGGGGCACCGGAAGAGGAGCCGGAACTCTACCTGGCCTCCGTGGACGAGATAATCCCGGAGGGGGACGGGGTCTGGAAGCTCACGAGCATCTTCGGCGAGCAGAAGCACCTCGCCGGGGAGATCATCGGCATGAGCCTGGTGGATCACCGCATCTTCTTCAGGCGTCTCGAGGAGAACCCCGCCTGAGCCCCCTCCCGTCCGGCGGCTGGCCGCCGGGAACGTCCGCTGGGCGTCCTGCCGGATTGCCCACCCCCCTCAGAAAAAAGTATTCGGGAAAAAGCCGATAAGAGAATAGGCTTTCTGTCTGACACCTGGTATTTGACAATCGAAGCGCAGTTGAAGCGTGGTGAAGCGTTATCGAGGCGCTTTTGAAGCCCTAAGTTTCTGGCCGTCATGGTATTTTGACGCCGTCAGTTTCCGGCGAAGACCGCCGGCGAGGGACGTGGCTTATCGACCGCCGCCAGCCGGACGGCCGTCTGAAGCTGGAAGGGTTCCCGCCCGCCACCGGGGCGCCAGCGGTCGGCGCACAGCGACGCCCCGTTTCTTTCCCTTGCCCCAGGCGTGCCGCCAACCTGAAGCCACGGCCTGTCCCGCCCGGCGTTCAGGGCGGGCGGGGGCCTCGGGCGCTGGCGGCGGGAGATCCGCCTGCCAACGCGGCGAGGCGGGACAGTCCGACGGAGACCTTGCATGCCCGACGTGGCGCGGCATGCATGATGAAGCGTGCTTGTTCCTCACGGTGGGGGCCACCTCCGTTCTGCCATCGTTTGACAGGGGGTTTGCACGTGTAGCGGGGGGCGGCCCTCCCGGCCGGAGGACCTGCTGCGGGCCGGCCCGTGCCACGCTCCTGCGGGACACGCGCGAGGCGGGGGGGCGCCCGTGTCCCCTTGCTTGGAACGCGGTACGCCGCGCCGTTCCCGGCTGGCGCGGAACAGCGCCGGAAGCTGTAGCGGAGCCCGCCCGCGCGGATGCGCGGCGGCGGGCGCCCGGGAGCTTCCCGCGCGTCCTGCCTGCGGTTCCCGGCTGGCACCCGGGCCAACGGCGACCGCCAAGGGGGCACCGGGGGGCGGCGCCGCCTTGGCGTCGCCCCCGGGCGGGACGCTCCGCAAGGGATGAGGGGGGGTGCCTCCTGGCGTGTCTCGATGGGCGGGCGGGAGGGGGTGCCCCAGCAGTTGCGGAGAGGCTCCTGCGCGGTTGCCGGGGGGAGGCGTGGTGCACTCGCGCCGGAGCCAGCCCGTCCTGTAAGGATGCCGCCACTGGCGACGCGGCTCTCCCGGAGGGTGCCGCGTGCGGCGCGACCGCGGCGGCGGAGCCCGAGTCTTGACGCCACGGTACCGTCGTCCCGCGCTTGATCCGGCCCGGGGCGCTGTGGTAGATTCCTCCCGGATTGCATCAGGCGCGCCCGCGCCAGCCAAGGCGGGGACGCCGCGTTGCCTTTGTGCCGCTCAATGGAAAGGAAGCCCCCGATGCCGCTCCTGCAGCTGGCTCTCATCGTCAAGGCCCGCCGGGAGCTTATTCTGAGTGCCGGGGAGCGTCCCCTCGGCACCGCCGACGGCGCCCCGGACTTCGAGGTGACCGATGAGACCGTGGACACCCTCGAGGGTCCCGCGAGCCGCAAGGTGGGAGTCGCCACCACGGGCTCCGTGTATATAACCGGCGCCGAGATTGTGAACCTCGACTACCCCGGCGACAGCATCACCCTCTCATGGTATCTGCCCGGCGAGGAGAACGAGGAGGCGGCCAGGCCGGTCGACCTCTCCCGCGTGGGGCTCATCCCGCGCGTGCTCCCCCGCGACGCCGCCGAGCTGGGCTTCGAGTGGTACTTCAAGATGGACGCGAGGAGCCCCCTGAAGGAGATCCTGTTCTACGACTCCGGTTTCCAGCCGCCCTTCAAGGCCTCTGACGTGACCCTCTACCTGACGGATCTGGGCAACTACGGCTACCGGACCATGATCCTCACCCAGGTCTTCTACGGCCACAAGGCGCCCTCCTACACCGAGAACGACTGGGGCTTCCCGGAGACCATCGCGCAGGGCCGCCTGGAAACGTGACCGGGGACGCGCCGCGACCGGGGAAGGTCGCCTCGGGAAAGGAAGCCGTGCCAACGGGGGAGGAAGCCGTGCCGACGGATGCCGGACCTGAGAAGCCGGAAGAGGGCGGCGGGCCCGCAGGGGCCTCGCACGAGAGGGGGCCTCTCGGGCGATCCCCGCTGGAGCGGGGGCTGCGGGATCCTGTTCCGCTAGGGGCCGCAGCGCCAGATGCCTCGGCCGCGCCGTTAGGGGAGGGCGAGGGCGAGGGCGTGTCCCACGTCGGCGCCAAGGATGCCGGATCCGTCGCATGTTCCGGAGATCCGTCCATCCCCGCCGCCCCGGCGGCGGCACGGGGAGCGGATCCTTCACGCCCCGCCGGCGGCCCTCTCGCGCGGATCCTCCGGCTTCTGGGCAGGTGGGGCGGCCTCTTCCGGCGTCCCCCGGCGCCCGCCCCTGCCGACCTCCCTCCCAACGCGGATGACCCGCGGCCGGGATGGGGCACCGCGCCCGTTCATGTCCATCTCGTCTGGCCGGACCTTTCCCTGCGGGAAGCGGCCGATGGCAACGCGGCCCCCCCGGGGCCGCCTCCCCGCAGCGATCGCTCCGGCACCCTTCCCGGAGCGGCCGGCGCCAGGCAGGGCTCCCCGGGACACCGCCCGGGCGGCGCGGGCCTGCCGGGCGAACGCGCCACCCAGGCGGGGCGCGGACGTGCCGGGGAGGCCCCACTGGGGCTGCCCGCTGATTTCGCGTGGGTCTTCCGCGGTGTCTTCGAGGCCTCCTTCAGGAAGGCCCTGCTACGTTCCTTCGGGCCTCCGTTCCTGGACGACGTGCGCCGCGCCCACGACCGCCGGACAGCCGGCCGGTCCCGCTGTACCTCGCCTCCCGGTGGCGAGGGGTTCCGGATGGCCTTCCGCATCTCGTTCGCCGAGGCCTGGCGGGTCGCCTTCGCGTCCGCCTTCCGGCACTCCCTGCGCCGCTCCCTTTTCGGGGAAAGGCCCCCGGCCATGAGGCGCGGCTTCCGGCGCGAGTTCCGGGCGAGCCTCCGCGCGGAGTTCGGGCCGAGCCTCCGGAGGATCATGATCCGCCACATGCGCCAGGCCTACGGCGCTGAAATGGGGCACGGCTTCGACCGCGCCTTCCTCTCCCGCTTCGCCGTGGCCTTCCGCTGGTCCTACAGCGTATCCTTCATCAAGGCCTTCAGGTCGGCCTATCCCGTCTGAGCCGGAGCCGGCACGCGGGATCCCAGCGGCCTCCCGGCCCGCCGGGCGAGGTCGCGGGCGCCTCCCGCCGGCCACCCGTCCGGGGGGGGATGCCGGGCCAGTATGCGGTTCCTCCGGAACGGCGAGGAAGGGCGGGCACTTCGCGGGCGGCGGGAGTCCGCCGCAGGGCGTCGTCCGGCCGGGTGACGGAGCGGCATTCCGCCGGTGACGTGGGAGGGCGCGTCCGGATCGGCCAGGGTTCGGGGCGAGACGGGACATGTCCGGCCTGCGGCCGGGAGCTTCCGGAAGGGGGCTGGCGGCGCCCGTGAACCGGTCGGTTCCCCCGTTGTCCTTGCCCGGATCCTGCCGGGATATGGGTGCGGGAACCGGTGGGCATCGGGAGCGGAAGCCTCGGCGTTGACATGGTTCCCCAAAACGCTTAGTTTTAGCGGGAATGCGGGGAACAGGCCTCGATCGCGGCGATCCGGCTTCCAAGCACCTCTTGCGCCGCCTCTCCCCCCCGGCCTCTCCGATCCTGCCGGTAGTGCGCCCGGATGCGAGAGTTCGCGGGCCGGTGCGCCCTGCGGGGCGCGGCCGGTCGCGTCCCCGCGCATGAACCCTTGTTCCGGCTGGCTGGCGGAGGCCACTTTCTGGATCGCCGTCAGCCCGGGGATCCGGAGCCGCCGCGGGCGGCTTGCCGGGATCGGGCCGGGAAGCTGGAGTCGCTCCCTGGCCCGGTTGCGGGTTCGGCCTCCCGATCTCCCGCGGGACGATCCCCTTCCAGCCCGGCGCCTCCTCCCGCCTCAGCGGGCCGAACGGGGCCTCGTGCAGGGAGGCGCCTCCCGGGCTGCGACGTTGTCCCGTCCCGCGGTTTCCGGCGGAGGCCCGCGCCCCGGGCCCGCGGCGCGCGGTTTCCGGGATGCTCACGGCTGGGTTGCGGTAGTACCATGGCATGGAATCAGCGTTACGATCCCCTGCAGGGATTGGCCGATCTGGGTCCCGATTTCATCGTGTCTGCGGCGGCTGCCGGCCTGCCCCTCTTCATCCTGTTCTACATGCTGGCGGTGGTCAGGAGGGCCAACGCGCTCGCCGCCGCCTCCGCCGGCACCGGTACGGCCTTTGCCCTGGCCGTGACCCTGTGGGGGATGCCCGCCTCCCTGGCGCTCAGTTCCATGTTGATGGGCGCCTGCTTCGGGCTTTTCCCGATCGTCTGGATAGTGGTTTCTGCCGTATGGATCTACCGGATGACGGTGGAGTCGGGGGAATTCGAGATCATCAGGGACTCCCTCGCCGGTCTGACCGATGACCGGAGGCTCCAGGCCATCCTCATAGCCTTCGCCTTCGGCGCCTTCCTCGAGGGCACGGCGGGCTTCGGGACACCCGTGGCGATCACCGCCGCGATGCTCGTGGGGCTGGGCTTCAACCCCCTCTACGCCGCGGGCATCTGCCTCATAGCCAATACCGCGCCCGTGGCCTTCGGCGCCCTGGGCGTCCCCATCGAGACCGCTGCCAGGGCCTCCGGACTGGATATCCAGCGCATCAGTTCCATCGTGGGCCGCCAGCTCCCCCTCATCACCGTCATCCTGCCCTTCTGGCTGTGCTGCACCATGAGCGGCCTGAAGAACACCCTGGAGGTCCTCCCGGCCGTCCTGGTGAGCGGCGTGTGCTTCGCGGGATCCCAGTTCCTCTTCTCCAACTTCCACGGCCCGTATCTCCCGGATGTCATGAGCGCCGTCATCACCATTGTGGGGCTCCTCCTCCTGCTGAGGTTCTGGAAGCCCAGGAACACGTGGCGTTTCCCAGGCGAGAAGGCCCCCGTCTCCATGCCTCGCGCCTATCCGCCGGCGGCGGTCTTCCGTGCCTGGTCATCCTACGTCATCCTGGCCGTCATGGTTTTCGTCTGGGGCCTGGACGCCTTCAAGGAGGCCCTGGGCCCCACGGCGGTCTCGATCCCCTGGCCGGCCCTGGATGGCCTGGTGCAGAGGGCCCCCCCCGTGGTCAAGGCGCCCGAGGTCCTCGGGGCCCGTTTCAACCTCAACATCATGACCGCGGCCGGGACGGCCATCTTCATCTCCGGTATCATCGCAAGCCTCGTCATGCCGAGATACGGCCCAGGCAAAGGCCTTCGCTGCCTCGCCAGGACCGTCAGGCAGCTGAAGATCCCCATCCTGACCATCGTGACGATCCTGGGCCTTTCCGGCTTGATGAACTACAGCGGCATGAGCGGCACCCTGGCCCTCGCCTTCACCGACGTCGGCTTCCTCTTCCCCTTCTTCGCGCCCGTCATCGGCTGGCTGGGGGTTTTCCTCACCGGTTCGGACACCTCTTCCAACGCCCTCTTCTCCGGGCTCCAGAGGACCACGGCCGAGGTGGTAGGCATCGACCCGGGCCTGGCCGTCGCCGTCAACTCCACTGGCGGCGTGACCGGCAAGATGATAAGCCCGCAGTCGATCGCCGTGGCCACCGCAGCCACCGGCCTGATCGGCCAGGAAGGCAGCCTTTTCCGTTTCACCCTCCTGCACTCCCTGGCCATGACCCTGATTGTCTGCGTCCTCTCCTTTCTCCAGGCCTACAGCCTATCCTGGATGCTCCCGTAATGTCCCGCACCCAGGCCTGAACGCAGGCGACACGCCGCGGCAGCGCCGGACGGCTGCGGCGCCGCGAAGGCCGTGCCCTGGCCGCTCACTGCCGGCGTGGGCCCTGCAACAGGCTGGGGAACTGCGGCCGGAGTGGGATCCGCGGCCGGAGTGGGATCTGCTGTGGGCTACTGTTCTGCGGCCGACGGGGATCAGTTCCGTCTCCGTGGCGGCGGATCCTCCTGCGGGACAGGCCCGGGCGAGTTATCCCTTGATGTGAGCGATGGTCATTGCCGCTTCCGGCTCGTCTCCTGGAGACAGGCGTTTCCCGGCATCCGGAGCCGCGGGAGGATCCCGCGTCCCGGCCCGCCGCCCGGGGGGCCCGCCCGCGTCCGCGTGGCGGGCGCGGGCGGGGAAGGACTGGCCAAGCCGGGAACAGCGGCACGGAAGCCGGCGGGCGGGGGGGCGGAGGGAGATTATCGATGACTTTCATTGGCGAATTAGGTATGATATAGGTTTAAGCGTCCCGGCTCGATCCCCGGCGCCGCTCGCCTCCCTGTCTTGTCACCCACCGGAGGGCCGGCTACCGCCTGGCCCGCGTCCCGGCCGGACATGTGCCGGGCCCACGGATCATTTCTCGGCCATGAACGTTTCCCCCCCTCACCCCGCCGCCAGCCCGGTCGCCCTCGCCTGCGCCGCTGCGGCGTTCCTTTCCGGCTGCGGCTGGTTCGGGTGGGGCGAGGATCCGCCGTCCACCGGCGCGGGCGGCTCCCCCCAGGCCGCCGTGCTGGGCGTGGATGCGGAAAGCTTTTCCGGGGGCGTGGCCCCTGCCGACTACGGGCTCCTGGCGGACTTCTTCACCGTGTGGTGCGGTTCCTACACCGAGGAGGCCCCGGCCCGGGCGGCGGCCGCCGCCCTGCAGCGCGAGGGTCTCACCTCCTTCGCGCTCAGGAAGACCCTCGAGGAGAAGAGGCTCCCCTTCAACCGGCACGTGGGGGACTACTGGCTTCTCCTGGCCGGCCTCTTCGGCGAGCGCGATGACGCCGAGGCCCTGGGCTCGCGGCTCGTGGCCAGGGGGCTCGTCGCCAACTACCAGGTGATCCCCACCGACCGTCCCGATGAGACGGCCTCCTTCGAGACCCAGACGTCGGTCCCGGCCCGGCGTTCCGAGGCGGCTCAGCAGTCGGCCCGGGAGAGGCTCGCGAAACCGATCCCCCCCGACTCCCCCTCGGCCACCGGCGAGGGCTTCAAGCGCGCGGTCACCGGACGCTACATCGGGAGTTTCCGCGACGAGTGGGCTGCCAGGGCGGAGGCGCGCAGGCTCACCTCGGCGGGCTGGCCGGCCGCTGTGGAGGGTGCCGCTGAGGGCGGCGGCCTGTGGTACAGGGTGTACCTGATCGGCCCCGGTCCCGCGGCCTCCGGAATCGCCAAGACGGCGGGAGACGCCGGCGACTACCGCACGGCCGCTGAAGCGGTGGCGGAGGCCAAGACCCGTGCGGCCAGCCAGCGGGGACTCTTCCTGGTCGTGGACACCGCAGGCCTCAAGGGGGCCTGGGGGGGCACCTCCCCCAGCCCCGCCCGCACGGACGCCTCCTCCTGTGCGGGCTACTCCCAGGCAGGCAGGCTTCTCGCCTCGATAGAGCGGCTGGCGAGCTACATCCCCGACGCGGGCCTGCTCGTGTCCGTCCGCAACCTGGGGTTCCGCGAGGAGCCGGGCCTGGTGCAGCGGCTCGGGCGCTCCCTCCGCTCCTGGTGGACCGAGGACGGCTCGGCCTATTCCGTGGCCAAGCCCGCCTACGGCCCCGCGATCTTCAACCGTCCCGAGGTCCTGCGGAGCATACGCAACATGAAGCCTGACGTGCGCCCGGCCCCGGTGGGGCCGGGGCTCGCGCGTCTCGGTGAGCTGGAGACCGTGCCCGGCCGCAAGGCCGTCGTGCTTTTCTCCGATTTCTCCTACCCGGACACGACCGGCAAGGCCGAGGCGGCGGCGGGCGGCTTGCGCGGCCAGTACGGCGAGGTGGATCTCGTAGTCGTCTACGGCGACTCCACGGGCGACGGCTGGCGGCTCGCCCAGTCCATGGCCAGGGCAGGCGGCTCCGGAGAGGCCTGGGACGGTTGCCGCCTGCTCGCCGACAACGCGTATTTCGAGCGGTTCATCAAGAGGGTCTTCCCTCGCTGAGCCCCCGCCGCGGTTCCGATCCCCCGTCCGGATCGGGCCGGCTTCTCCGCCTCGTTCCCAGTCCGCGCCGTCCCCTGGCCGTCCGGCCCCTTGACCGTCCGGTCAGGCCTTCCGCCTTCGCCCGTCCCCGGTCCGCTTCCGCACCGCCCGTCCGCCGGCCGAGCCGGACGTCCCCCCGCAGGCCCTCCCCGGCCGCGGCCAGCCCGAGCGCGGCCCCTTCCCCCGGCCTTTCCAGACTCCGGGCATCTCCGCCCCGAAACCTCGGCCCGCCGCCGGGGGCGTCCGCACACAGCCCGCTCCCCGCCCGCGCCCAGCCGGCGCCCTCTGGCGCCTTTCCGAATCCGACAATAAGAAGTTGAGGTAAAATGCCAGAACACAACTATACCAGGGTGAGTCTCTTCTCAGGCGAGAGGATCCCCCTGGAGATGCACAAGGCCAGGATGGTCCAGCGGGTGTACCTCCGCCACGTGAAGGAGAGGCAGGCAGTGCTGGCCGCCTCGGGGAACAACACGTTCCTGCTCCCCAACCGGGACGTCTTCCTGGACATGCTGACGGACAGCGGGGTCAACGCCATGAGCGAGGCCCAGTACGCCGCCATGCTGCTCGCCGACGACAGCTACGCCGGCTCGGAGACCTTCTACCGGCTGGAGAGGACCGTGCAGTCCTTCTTCGGCACGAAGTACTTCCTGCCGGCGCACCAGGGCCGCGCCTGCGAGAACATCCTCGCCTCGGCCTACGTCACCCCGGGCTCCTGGGTAGTCACCAACTACCACTTCACCACCACCAAGGCCCATGTCACGCGCCTGGGCGGCCAGATCTTCGAGGCCATCGGGGACGGTGCGTCCGAGACAGTGAGCACGGACCCCTTCAAGGGCAACTACGACCTGGCCCGCCTGGAGTCCTTCGTGAAGGAGAGGGGGGTCGAGAACATCGCCTTCGTCCGCATCGAGGCCGGCACCAACCTCATCGGCGGCCAGCCGGTGTCGCTCGGGAACATGAGGGATGTCTCCTCCTTCTGCCGCGCGAAGGGCCTGAAGCTCGTCTTCGACGCCAGCCTCCTGGCCGACAACCTCTACTTCATCAAGACGCGCGAGGCTTCCTGCGAGAAGAGGGAGCTTTCCGACATAGTCAGCGAGATGGCCTCCCTCATGGACGTCATCTACTTCTCAGGCCGCAAGCTCGGCTGCGCCCGCGGCGGGGGCATCGCGCTCTCCGACGAGGCGGACTACCGCAAGCTGCGTGACTTCGTGCCCCTCTTCGAGGGCTTCCTCACCTACGGCGGCATGTCGGTGCGCGAGATGGAGGCCATGAACGTCGGCATCCAGGAGACCCTCGACATCGACACCATCAGCCAGACCCCCATCTTCGTCGAGGCCCTGGGCGTCGAGCTCCAGGCCCAGGGCGTGCCTGTGGTGACACCCTTCGGCGGCCTCGGCTGCCACGTGGACGCCGCGAGGTTCGTCCCGCACGTGCCGCAGGAGCAGTACCAGGCGGGCGCCCTCGCCGCGGCCATCTACCTCGTGGGGGGCGTCCGCGGCATGGAGCGCGGGACCCTTTCCGAGCAGCGCAACCCCGACGGCTCGGAGCGGCTCTCCTCCATGGAGCTGGTGCGCCTGGCCGTGCCCAAGCGCGTCTTCTCCCTCTCCCAGATGAAGTTCGTGGCCGACCGCGTGGGATGGCTCTACCGGCACCGGGATCTCATAGGCGGCCTCGAGTTCGAGGACGAGCCCGCGACGCTGCGCTTCTTCCTCGGGCTGCTCAGGCCCGTCGGCGACTGGCAGGAGAGGCTCGTCGAGGCCTTCCTGAAGGACATGCCGTCGGGTCTCTAGCCGCCCCTGCCCGGGCTCGCGCCGCCGCGGCTCCGGCACGGCCCGGCATGCGCGCCGCCACGCACCGGCTTCGGCCCGGCCGTTCCATCCGCCCGACAGTGACAGGCCGCGTTGTCCGCCCGCGTTTCCGGCGGGCCGGCCGGCGCGGCCTTTCCATGCGTGCCCGGCCAGGGCGGCGTCTCGCTGGCGGCAGGCCTCCGCGGATCCTGCGGCGGGGATCGCCGGCCGCCAGGAAGGGGACAGCCACTGGGCCGGGCCGGACTCAGCCGGAGGCAAACCCCCGGCCCGGCGGCCGGGAACCGCGTCAGGCACCCGGGATCGGGCGGGCCTGGGAGTCCGGGCCTTGCCCCGCCGCGTGTGCGGCTGGCGCGGCCGGAGGGCGTCTGGGGGGAGGCCTTTGCCCTGGCCCGGAGAGTTCCCTCGGCGGCCACAGGGCGCCGGCTTGACGGTGGCAGGCCAGGGGGATCCCTGCGGCGGGCGCGTGGCGGCGCCGTGACGGAGCGGGGGGGCGCCCCAGGTGCCGCCGGCCGCAAGCCCGCGCACGATCCCCGGCTCGCGAATTGCTCCCGCGCGTACCTGCGGGCCAGGGCGATGTTGCGTCCCGGCGTGAACCCGACGGGCAGAGCAATCACAATCTAGCGGGCGAGAGAGCGTTGCCGTTCATCTAGGATTTCCCCCAGGCGTTCCAGAGAGCGGCGCGGCCGGTATGCCCGGCAGGGGCGTGTTCCGGCAAGAGGATTTCCGCATGGACTACGCCGCCCTTGCGGGTGCGGTCGCGGGTTTCGCCATCGTACTCGCCTTTGATGAGTTCCGCGGCGCGGTACGCGGCGGCGTATACTTCCGGTCATGCCCTTGACCCGCGCGATTACCTCGATGCTGCAGCGGTAAATGGCCATCGGACGACCTCCCTTCGATTGGGTTGAATCGCGGTTCTGTGTGGTACAATTTTATCGGTATTAATGTAACAAGTAGAACAGGAGAATGGGAGGGGTGACAATGAACGGCGAGATTACATTTTTTACCGGAGATGAAACGCTTATCGGCGATATAGAGGAATTATGGATCAGGCTTAATCAAATCCATTTTCAAAATTCTCCTGATTTTAAGCACCGTTACAAAGATTTCACGTTTCAGAAAAGAAAGCAGTCGCTCCTTTCCTGCGCGAGCAAAGGGAAATTGTCCATAACGGTCGCTTATGACGGCAGCGAAAAAGTCGGGTACTGCGTATCAAGCATTGCTGATAACATCGGTGATATTGATTCCATCTACGTGAAGCCCGGCTACCGCAGGCGGAATATCGGAAGCGCACTAGTGGAAAAGTCGCTTGATTGGATCAATTCACATCAGCCGACAACAGTAACGATTAAAGTCGCGATCGGCAACGAGGAGGCATTAGCTTTCTATTCAAATTTCGGATTTAGGCCGATATTCACGGAACTGCAAATCGCGACGGAGCCGTCGCCTTAGCCTTCGGCGGGCAATTTCCTCCTGCAAACACACACGGAGGGGAACATAATCCGACTTCGGAACGCGCCTTCTGCCTTGAGAGCGAGGGGACTATGGGCCCGCCAAGAAATAACTGTTATATCATAGTAAATTATTTCATTTATAAATAATACATATTTAGATGCTGTTTATTAACCAATTCGTTGATTTAAAGTTGCTCGTCATCCATACTTGTCCAAGATTTGAAACCTCCATATAATCAGCCCAGCATGACACGTAACGGATATATTAATCTAACGGTTCGCAATTTCAAGCAAAATCCTTTATGAGCGGGCGTTGCGACTGTACTCTGGGATCATCGCCGAGTTGCCAGGGCTCTGGGGAATCGCCTTCGTCTCCCGCCTTTCCGGCATGCCGGCAGCCACGGTCAGCTGGTCCGTGAGTGGAAACGGGGGAGCGGCATCTTGCCGTTCCTGCTGATCGCGCAAGGGCCGCTGGCGGGGGACGCGAGCCGGCCGAGGAGACGCAGCCGGGGTTGCGCGAGGCCCTGGACAGGCCGCTAGAGCCGGCCCCGCGTGGGGATCCGGGATCGGCCTTGAGATGGACGGCGAAGAGCCTGGCAAACCCGGCCGGCGAACTGAAAGCGCAAGGCCGCGCGGTCTCCTTCCGGCTGGCGCACCGCCTGCCGCATGACTCCGGCTACAGCCTCAAGGGCAATCAGAAAGTGCTGGAGGGTGCCATGCACCCGTTGCGTGACGAGCAGTTCAGGTACATAAACGCCGAGGCGGGACGCATGCTGGAGCTGGGAAACCCAGTCCTGACCGTGGATACCAAAAAAAAGGAGGTTCTGGGGAATTTCGCGAACTGCGGCAGGGAGTGGACGGCCAGGGGGGACGGCGTGAAGGTCAACAGCCACGATTTCCCTTCCCCTGAACTGCCGAGGGCGAACCCGTACGGGATACTGGATCTCGGGAGGAATGCCGCGCTGATCAATGTGGGGACCAGCCATGACACTCCCGCTTTCGCCGTGGGCTCAATACGCGTCTGGTGGTATGAATCAGGATATGAGCTGTATCGCGACTCCGGTTCCGTTCTCATCACCGCCGACGGCGGCGGGAGCAATTCATACCGTTCCAGACTGTGGAAATGGATGCTGCAACGGTTCTGCGATGAAATCCGGAAGCCTGTGACCGTCTGTCATTTTCCTCCCGGCACATCAAAATGGAACAAGATTGAGCACCGTCTGTTCTCTTTCGTCAGTATCAACTGGAGGGCGCGGCCCTTGACCAGTTTCGAGACCATGATCAACTTGATCCGGGGCACCAGGACAAGCACCGGGTTGACCGTGAAAAGCTTTCTGGATTCACAAAAGTATGAAACGGGCATTAAGGTTTCCGATTCTGATTTCAAAAGCATTAATATCAGATATCATGATTTTCAGGGTGACTGGAATTACACCATTTACCCACGAAATATCACTCTTTCATTTTTGAAAATCCTAAAGTTATACTCTAATGCCCCCTAAGCACCCCGGGCTGTCTGCGGACATGGATCACATTATCCAGCAGGACGTGGCCCGGGTGCCGGCGTTCATGTGCGGGACGGCATCCTCGGAACACGGTTACGGCTCCCTCCGGCCCGGCCGGAGCGGCCACGGCGCGGGCATGATGGTTCCGGAGCGCTTCGTCGATGGGCACTCCGGCGCGTCCGGCCAGCATTAGGCGAAGCGCTCCGGCTCGGTGAACCGGACAGGCCCAAGTCGGTGCTGATGGAGAACGTGTACGACGGTTGCGGGCGCAGGCTCGCCGGCAGTTTCCTCTAGAGCTGGCTCATGAAGGGAGGGCCAGGCCTGCCCGGAGCCGTGAGGGGAGACGATTGGCAGCCCCCTTCCCGCATTTCTGAGGGCATCCTTTTCCGCGTGTCCGGCGATATGCATAAGCGCCGGGCACAGGCTCATGAGTTACGTCGGCGGTGCATCATCCGCCCGAAGGCCGCAAGGGCTGCGGAAAGGGCGTAGTAATCATGAGCAGGCTCCCAGGAACGGGAGCGGAAGCTCAAGGCCGATCGGGAGAGGGGCATGGCCGCCTCCGGGATGGGCGGCTGCCTCACGGCTGGGGCTTGTTTTACCGTTTTCTCCAGTGCGCCGTTGGCGGCCGGGCCGGGACGGGTACTCGCGGATGCCCGCCCCCGTCCGGGGACAGGCCGGGACGCCGGCCGGGAGGAAGCGCGGGGGGCGATGGCGTCCGTCTCCGAAGACCTGCAGAGGATTGTAGTCGGATGGCGGACGGCCTGCAGACGGCGGATCGTCCTCCCTGGCTTCCCGGCCCGGAGAGCCGGACGGATCCGCGCGGGTGTCCGTAGGCGGGCCCGGAAGCGGCGTAAACGGGCGAGGGTCTGGGCAATATGCCAGTAACAGCCCGGAATCAGAGGTGAAAGGGAGCGGTTGCGGGCCGATGCCCGTTAGGCGCGCAAGCTGGCCGCTCACGGCCGGATTCCCTCCTTTCAGGTTACCGCAGGCCGTCCGGAGAGCCGCGGACCGGGCGGCGTGTCCCGGCTTTTCGCGAGGTTGCGAATCCTGGACAAAGGTCGCGATTGGATAACCGCCTCATGCCGGACGGCACGTGCGGCCCTGCGGGATGGGGCGGGGGACCGTCCGCCGCCCTCCTGGCTGGGGAGGGGCCGGGGCCGGGGGCGAGGGCCGGCCCGCGAAGCCGCTGAGCTGCGCGGGAGGTTGCCGGCGGCAGGGCGTGAGGATCCGCTTCAGGGGGGATCCTGCGGCAGGCCCCGGATGCGGGCGGTCGGCGGCTCAAGACGGGCGGCCATGATTCGCGGCGGATAAGGTAGCGGTTCCGCGTCTGGATCGTTATTTTTCTATTTTTATAAACGCGACATGATCGATGACCAATATTTTTTCTGCCAATCATCTGGATGGTGTATCGTGCGAAGGGCTGATGCCGTCTGCCACAGCAGACCCAGGCCATCGCGGCCCCTCTCCAATCGGTGCCCGAGGTCGGGCTGGCGTGGATTCCGAGCCTGCGGAATCCAGCGGCGGGGTCGGCTAGTCCAGGGCATTTATTTAATCGTGCAGACACGATACTGAAAGACATTTTTAGGAAACCCGACTTGCCGGATCCTGGCCGCGAGCCCCGCGGCGCCCGGCTCGCCGGGTTACAGTACCCCCCGGCGCCCCGGTGTTAGATTATTGACAATCGCTTCCGCTTCTGCGATTCTGCAATCCACCCTTCACAGCGGAACGGCGATGGGGACAGCCAGCCCGGATCAGCCGCCTCCGGCGTCTGCGGGAGGGTGCGCCGTCACCCTGGCACCCCAGCGGCAGTACGCGCATGGCACGTCCGGTCGCTGGGGACGCGCTGCCAAGGCGCCCCGTCCTCCGGCAGACGTCCGGGCTCGTCCCCGCGCACCCCTCGGCGATGCCGCCGGTGGCGGGCGCCCCTTCTCGTCCCCGCCCCGGACGGCGGATCGGCGGGCCGCGCCCTCCCGGGGACGCGCCTTTCGCCACACCCCGCCGCCAGACTAGCCCGGCCCCGCGCCGGGCCGCATCGATCCGCTCCGCCGGCGCCGAGAGGCGCGCCACTGGCGCGGATCGTCCCTCCCCGGACTCCAGGTGCAGGGCCGTCCCCCGGCCGCGCGCCGCCGCCCATTGTTCTGGCGGCGGCGGGGCGCGCAAGCGTGAAGTCCGGAGTGCGATCCAGACCGGCCCCAGACGCGGGACCGCCGGGAGGGGGCTCTGTGCGCCCCTCCCGGCACACGGAGTACCGACCCATGCGAAGGAGATTTTTTTGGTTGCTCGCGGCGGCGGCCCTGCCCGCCCTCGCGGCGCCGCCCGTTTGCGGCCCGGGCCTCACCCGTGCCTTCGCCCAGGAAGGGGTGCAGGGAGACGCCCGGGAAGGTGACCGGGAGGCGGCCCTGGAAGAGGCTCCGGAAGACCTCGGGGGAGGCTACGGGGATCACGACGGATCGGAGAGCCTGGGCACCGTGGTCGTGACCGCCGGCCGCACCGCTGAGGCCCTGCGGGAGGTGTCCAGCAACGTTACAGTGATAACGGGCGAGGAGGTGGAGAGGTCGACAGCGTCGGATCTCTCCGACGTGCTCCGCCAACAGGGCTTCTGGATGGTGGACAACGGGCTGGCCAAGACCGTCCAGATCCGGGGCATGAACTCCGGCAACATGGACAACACGCAGAATCAGGCGCGGGTGCTGATCCTGGTGAACGGCCGCCGAACCGGTGCCATCCAGGTAAGCCAGATTCCGGTCGCGAACATCGAGAGGGTGGAGGTCATCCGCGGGCCCGCGGCCGTCCAGTACGGGACCTCCGCCCTGGGAGGCGTCGTGAACGTCATAACCAGGAAGGGCGGGGAAGGGGGCTTTTCCGCGACCCTCGAGTCCGGCATCGGCAGCTACGGGCTCAACAGCGGCTCCTTCACCTTTTCCGGCGGATCCGGCCCGCTCGACCTCGGGGGGGCCTTCAGTTACCGGGAGAGGGACTCGTTTTCCGTCTCCCAGTTCGGCGGGCTCAGGTTCCCCCGCACTTCCTCGGAGAACAAGTACGCCTCGCTCGAGGCGGGCTACTCCTTCAACGACACCCACCGGATAGGCGTCAGCTACTCACACACCAGGGACAACTCGGAATGGCCCTCGGTGGGCATAAGGAGCTACCTGGGGATCCTCAAGGGCGGCGGGAGCATCGACGGCGACTACCTGAGCTACAACCTCTCCATCGACACGCTGGGCATCACCTACGACGGGGCCACCGAGGACGGGAGGTTCGACTGGCAGGCCTTCTACACCGGGAGCCACTACGAGCGGCTGGGCACGTCCCACGACACCCTCTGGGGCACCGGAGTGACGCGCACCGTGACCGAGCAGCGGGTGACGAACCTCGGTGCCTCCGCTGGCTACAACGGCGAATACCTGGATCTGGATCTCGGGCTGGACTTAATCCGCTACAGGATCAGGGGATCCTACGACGGGGACAACCTGACCCGCGACCTGGGGTTCTACATGACCGCCCGCATCAAGCCCCTGGGCGAGACCCTGTTCCTCACCCTGGCCGGGCGTTACGACGAGTTCGGCTTCGATGACCGTTCCCCAGGCGGGACCTCCCGGCGGATGAGCAACCTCAGCCCCTCCCTCGGGGTGTCCTACCTCCCCGCGGAGTGGCTGAAAATCAGGGCGAACTATTCCGAGGGGGTGAGGGTACCCACAGCCTACGAGTACTTCGGGGGCGGGGACGGGGTGAGCTACGTCTACCACCCGAACCCGGATCTCAAGCCGGAGGAGAGCAGGACCTGGGAGGCGGGGGCCGACGTCGACCTCGGCTTCCTCTCCGGGAGCCTCACCTATTTCCAGACGAGATGGGTCAACAAGATAGTCTCGGGCGACTACCCCGGCGGCGCCCCCTATTTCGACAGCTGGTACACGAACATCGCGGAGTCGGAGATCTCCGGGATCGAGGCTTCCCTGGGGGCCGAACTGGGCGAGGCCTTCGATCTGGACTTCCAGCTCCGGCCCTTCGTGAACTTCACCTACCTCACAAGGCGCGAGAACGGGGATCCGGATTCCGTGGCGTCCTACGGGGGCGAGGACACTCTCCCCTTCGTGCCCCGCTGGACGCTGGCCTACGGGGCGAGCCTCGATCACCCCGGCTGGGATCTCCAGCTCAGCGCCACCGCCGTCCATACCGGGGACATCTTCTACCACTACTCCTACCCCCCGGCACACTTCGTCAAGGGATCGGAGTTCACGTCACTCGACCTCGCGGCGGAGAAGGGCCTCTTCGGGATCGGGCCCGAGGGCCGCTACGGAAGGCTCAAGCTCCGGGTGGAGGTGAAGAACGCCCTGGACTCCAAAAACGAGACCTACTACGACTACCCCGGCCCCGGCCGCAACTACTACGTTGGGCTCAAGTGGGTCTATTGACCCGTGACCCGCTTTCCCCCTTCCGCGCCTGCCGCCGCGCCCCCGGCCGGGGGCGGCCTCCACGGGGCTCCCGCCACCCGGCCGCGGGGGCGGTCTCCCCGTCCCTGCCTTCCCCGCCCAGGCCGCTCCGGGCCGCGCTTTTTCCCGGAGATCCGTCCAGGCCAGGAACCGCGTGGATCCCCCCGAAGCCTGGCAGGCCCATGTCGCTGGCGGGCGGCCGCAGTCGCCCGCCACCGTCCCGGATGGACGGGTGACATGGTAACGCCAGGGAGAAGATGGTGTTTCCAGTGAACGCCTGGAATTACAAGTTTTCCTTCCAGTGATTAACCGTCTGCTCATCGCTGGTGTTGTGTGCATGCGCCGGGGCAATAAAACCCGGCCGTCACCCGTACAGGCAATGCTGGACGCCCGATCCTGTCATTGAGGAAATGGGACAACTGCCGTTCCAGGTGATCCCACTCCATTGCCTTGGCAATAGTGATCAATGGATTCCGCTGGCCAAGCCCTTCACCCAACATGGAACTGGTGAATAGCGGCTTCCTACCTGGGATCTGTGGAGAATGATTTATCATTTCCTGACTTTTTTAAGATGCGGCATAGATTCCAATGCTAATATAGTATATCTGTAATAATAACTTATATAAATTTTATTTATATATTAAATATTATTTTTAATATTTATTTATTGATATTGCGAGAACCAATAATTGCCGCAACATCAACTGCCTCTATGGTATACTGTTGTGATTACTTGCCATATTTACGGTTTGTTAAAGACAATCAAGAGGCTGTTGGCATTTTCAGGGACGACTAGATAGGGATGACAACGGCCTCTTCAGGAAATCACATGACCTGGATAAGATGTAGGAAAAAGCGTCAATCCTCGGATGCTTCGGCATCCTGTCCATACCGGTGTCGATAGCAGACGGCCGCTTTCCATATACCGGCGGCGGGAGGCCATAGGGAAGTGTTTTGAAGATCACATGAACCACATCGACATGATGGGTTTATGTGAAAATGCCGCGGATACCGCCGCCGGCAAGGTGTCATTTTGCTTCACAGCGCAGATCCTGATCTCGGTAATCGGCAGCAGACTGAGGCCGCTATCGCGGGAGAGGCCCTGGGGCAGGAAAGGCGTGACGCCGAACGGGTAATAATCAAGGCGCTGACGTCCGCCGGTGGCAAGAGGCGGTTAATGAACCCTCTGACGAGGACTGCTGATGCTTCAGCCGTTCGGGCTGGAAGAGAGGGGCCTGGAAACACGCGTCAAGACCAAGTGCGGATGATCAATGCAGTTGCGCATAGCCGGGGGGCTTTGGCCTGACGGCGCGCGGGACACGGGCTCGGGGGAGCCCCGTCCGGGGAGCGCCAGCCGAAGGCCGAGCCCGGGATCCAGGAGATGGGGTTGCCGAGCTGACAGGGAAGGGGGGAGTCCAGTCCCTGTCTTCCCGCGGGGGCTGACAGCTGCGGGCCGGCCAGGCGGCCCGGGGCCGCCGGTGCGCCGACGCCTTCCCCCGGGCCTTCCCCGCCCTCGGGATCGCGCGGCCCCTGAGCCGGCCCGGGCCGGTGCCGAGCCGTAGTCCTCACCTTCTCCTCCGGGGACGGACCCGTCCGCATGCCGCCCCGGCACCCGGGGGGGCGCCGCCCCCTCCCGATCCGCGGCCCCGGCGCTGGGGCGTCGGCCGAGAAGGCCCGCCTCGCCAGGATCCCGCGGCAACCGAGGCGCCGCTGTATTTTTCGGCTTGAAAGGGCTACCCTTGGAGCCGGGCCCCCCCTGCGGCCGGGGCCGTGCGGGAGGTCGCGGATGAGCCTGAACGACACGCCTGCTTCCAACAGGGTGCACATAGGTTTCTTCGGTAGGAGGACCGCCGGGAAGTCCAGCCTGGTGAACGCCGTGACCGGCCAGGACCTGGCCGTGGTCTCCGACGTGATGGGGACGACCACGGATCCGGTCTACAAGGCCATGGAGCTTCTGCCCCTTGGCCCGGTCGTGATTATCGACACCCCGGGTCTCGACGACGTGGGCTACCTCGGCGAGAAGCGGGTCAGGAAGGCGAGGCAGGTTCTCAACAAGACGGACGTGGCGGTGCTGGTGGCGGACGCCCGGGAGGGACTGGGCCCCGAGGAGCGGGGGCTCCTGGAGCTCTTCGCGGAGAAGGGCATACCCCGCCTGGTGGCCTACAACAAGTGCGATCTCCTGGAGACCGTGCCCGAGGCGGCCCCCGGCGAGATCTACGTGTCCGCCCTCGACCGCACCGGCATCCGCGATCTCAAGGAGACGGTGGCCCGGCTTAACCCGACCCCCGAGGCCAAGCTGAGGATAGTGGGGGACCTCGTCTCCCCCTCGGATCTGGTCGTGCTGGTCATACCCATAGACAAGGCCGCCCCCAAGGGGAGGCTGATCCTCCCGCAGCAGCAGACCATACGCGACATCCTGGAGGCCGATGCCTGCGCGGTGGTGGTCAAGGAGTTCGAGTTGAGGGATCTTTTCGGGGCTCTCGCCAGGAGGCCCCGGCTGGTGATAACCGACAGCCAGGTCTTCGCCAAGGTCTCGGCGGACGTGCCCCGGGACGTCCCGCTGACCTCCTTTTCCATCCTCTTCGCCCGCCACAAGGGGATACTCGATGCCGCGGCACGGGGGGCGCTGGCCATCGACCGCCTGAAGGACGGGGACGCGGTGCTCATCTCCGAGGGATGCACCCACCACCGCCAGTGCGACGACATCGGAACCGTGAAGCTCCCCCGCTGGATACGCAATTACACCGGCCGGACGCTGGAGTTCGCCTGGAGCACGGGAGGCGACTTCCCGGACGACCTCTCGCCCTACGCCCTGGTGGTCCACTGCGGGGGGTGCATGCTGAACGACCGGGAGATGCTCCACCGCAAGAGGCGCTGCGAGGCCGAGGGGATCCCCATCACCAATTTCGGGACGGCCATCGCCCAAATGCAGGGGATACTGAGGCGGAGCCTCGAGATCTTCCCGCACCTCTCGCTGGAGTTCGACAGCGAGGCGGCGGAAGGGGATGCCGCGGGGAGGAGCGCCTCCGGGGGCCCGCCCGCGCCAATCGCCGGCGGCGCGGCCTCCCCAGGCGCCGCCGGAGCGGACGCGGGGGGCGACGGTGCGCACTGAGTCCGACGCGCTGGGCGAGCTCGGGATCCCCGAGGGTGCCCTCTACGGCATCCACAGCCTGCGGGCGAGGAACAACTTCGCGATCGAGGGCGGCCGGACCGTGAACCTCCATCTGGTGCGCGCCGTGGCCAAGGTCAAGAAGGCCGCGGCCCTGGTGCACGCGGAGCTCAGCCCGGGACGGGCCGCGGTCTTCCGGGCGGTGGCCTCGGCGGCGGACGAGGTCGCGGCGGGCCGGGCGGACGAGTGGTTCATCGTCCCGGCCCTCCAGGGCGGGGCCGGCACCTCACTCAACATGAACGTGAACGAGGTGCTGGCGAACCTGGCCCTCCTCTCACTGGGCCGTCGCCCCGGCGACTACGCGGGAGTGCATCCCCTCGACGACGTTAACCGGGGGCAGTCCACCAACGATGTCTACCCGACGGCCCTGCGGATAGCTGCCATCGGCCTCCTGCGCGTGCTGGCCGATGAGGCGGCCGCCCTCCAGGAGGCCCTCCAGCGGCGGGAGAACGAGCTCCAGGACGTGCCCAAGCTGGGGCGCACCGAACTCATGGACGCAGTGCCCGTCACCCTCGGGGGGGAGTTCGGGGCCTGGGCCCAGGCCATAGCCAGGGACCGCTGGAGGCTCTACAAGATGGAGGAGCGCCTGCGGCAGGTGAACATCGGGGGGACGGCGGTCGGGCTCTCCCCCCTGTCCGAGCGGCGCTACCGCTTCGGGGTAATCGAGAGGCTAAGGGAGATCTGCGGCATCGGTCTCGCCTCGAGCGAGTACCCCATGGACATCACCCAGAACAACGACGTCTTCTGCGAGGTCTCCGGCCTCCTGAAGTCCATGGCCGTGAACCTGGCGAAGATAGCGGGCGACCTGCGGCTCATGAATTCCGGGCCCGCCGGGGGCCTGGGCGAGATCAGGCTCGAGCCCCTCCAGATGGGGAGCACCTTCATGCCCGGCAAGGTGAACCCCGTCGTGCCGGAGCTCGCCCTATCCGCCTCAATGAAGGTCATGGCCAACGATCTCGCGGTGACCGTCGCGGCCTCCCGCGGCGAGTTCGAGCTCAACGCCTTCCTCCCGGTGATAGCCGAGGCCCTCCTGGAGAGTCTCGAGATCCTCGCGGGGGTCGCGCGGATCTTCCGCCTCAAGTGCATCGAGACCCTCTCCCCCGACCCCGCCCGCTGCCGCGATCTTCTGGAGGGGAGCATGGCCTTCGCCGCGGCATACTGGCCGAGGCTCGGCTACGAGAGTGTGGCGGGGATAGTCCGCGCCTCGCAGGGCGATCCACGCCGGGCGCGCCAGGCCCTGGACGATGCCCTGGCGT
>JAITEZ010000079.1 GCA_031281735.1 Deltaproteobacteria bacterium
CCCCCTCCCCCGCCGCCCCGCAGCCTTTCCGCGCCGCGCTTCCCCGGGCCGCCCAAGCGCCATCGCCGCGTCCCAGCGGCGCCGCCCTGTCAAAAGGCGGCGGAAAGTGCTATATTTTCCGCCTGCCGGTGGGGCATAGGGCCCCCGTCCCGCAAACGCTCGCCAGCGAAAGGCCCGGGCCGTCCCAGCATGAGAAACCTGCGACTATTCGCCAATGTCCTGGCTTTCCTGACCATCCTGCCCCTGGACCGCGACGAGCGCTTCACCGCCGCGGACTTCGGCCGCTTCGCGTCCATGTTCCCGCTGGTGGGGCTGCTCCTTGGGTTCTTCCTCTTCCTGTTCCGCTTCGCCCTCGCCGCGCCGGGGGTGCCCGACCAGGCGGCGGTGATCCTCGTGGTGACACTCCACGTGATACTCACGCGGGGCTTCCACCTGGACGGGCTGGCGGACACCATGGACGCGCTCCTCTCGCACCGGAGCCGGGAGGAAAAGCTCCGCATCATGAAGGACCCCCACCAGGGTACCTTCGGGGTGCTGGCCATCCTCCTGGACGTCCTGCTGAAGGCGTCCCTGCTGGGTGCCCTCCTCGCGACCCCCTATGCGGCCGCGGCCCTCGTCCTCTTCCCGGTCTGGGGCCGCCTGGCCGCCACCGTCAGCGCGGTCATGTGCCCCTACGCCCGCCGCGAGGGGGGGCTGGGCCAGCCGGTGGTGGACAACGCGGGGCGGAGGGAGTTCGTGGAGGCGACGGCGTTCACCGTCGTGGTGTCGGCCGCCTTCGGCCTCCCCTGCCTGCTCGCGGCCGCCTTCACCCTGCTCTGGGGCCTCGGGATGGTCTTCGTCTGGAAAAGGACGCTGGGCGGCGTCACGGGCGATCTGCTGGGGGCAACGATCGAGCTCACGGAGATAGCCGCGCTCTTCTTCCTGGTCATGGCGGCGGCCTGATACCCAGCGGCCGCGGCGGCGTCCCGGGGGCCCGGGGGAGGGGCGCCGCGCCCGGCAAGGGGCGCGGGATGCCCCGCCGACGCGGCGGCCCGGCGCCACCCCCACCCCCCGCAACCCCCAGCGCGCAGGCCCAGGGCCCGCCACGGAATCCCCATGCCCAGCAAGATAACCTACGCCGAAGGCCGCCTCACCGTACCCGCCGACCCCGAGATCCCCTTCATCGAGGGCGATGGCGTGGGCCCGGAGCTATGGCGGGCGGCCGAGCCAGTCCTCTCCGCGGCCGCCGCCAGGACGGGGCGCCGGATCAGCTTCCTCCCCGTCGCGGCGGGCCTCCAGGCCCTCGAGAGGACGGGCGAGCACCTCCCCCGCGCCACGCTGGAGACCCTGGCCGACCGCAGGGTGAGCATAAAGGGCCCCCTCGCCACCCCCGTGGGCGGCGGCATCCGCAGCCTCAACGTGGCCATCCGCCAGGCCCTCGACCTCTACGCCTGCGTGCGGCCCGTCTCCCACGTACCGGGCGTGCCGAGCCCCGTCAGGGAGCCCGGCAAGGTGGACATGGTGGTCTTCCGGGAGAACACCGAGGACGTCTACGCGGGCCTCGAGTGGCCCTCCGGCAGCCCGGAGGCGGAGGCCCTGGCGGGCTTCCTCTCCGAGCGGCTCGGGGTCTCGCTCAGGCCCGGCACGGCCCTGGGCCTCAAGCCCATGACGGAGACGGCCTCCAAGAGGCTCGTCAGGGCGGCCCTCCGCTGGGCCGTCGCGGAAGGGCGCCCGAGCGTGACCCTCGTCCACAAGGGCAACATCATGAAGTACACCGAGGGGGCCTTCCGCCGGTGGGGCTACGAGGTGGCCGCGGAGGAGTTCGGCGGCCTGACCGTGCCGGAGGCCGAGGCCGGGCCCGGCGAGAGGCGGATCGTGATCAAGGACCGCATCGCCGACAACATGTTCATGCAGACCCTCCTGCGCCCCGCCGAGTACTCCGTGCTCGCCATGCCCAACCTCAACGGCGACTACCTCTCGGACGCGCTGGCGGCCCAGACCGGCGGCCTCGGGATGGCCCCCGGGGCCAACATAGGGGACGGCGTGGCGGTCTTCGAGGCCACCCACGGCACCGCCCCCAAGTACGCCGGCAAGGACGTCGCGAACCCCTCGTCCCTGATCCTCTCCGGGGCGCTGATGCTCGACCACCTGGGCTGGCGGGACGCGGGGGATCTCGTGCGCGCGGCCCTCCGCCGGGCCGTGGCCGACGGCTTCATGACCAACGACCTCGCCCGCCAGATCCCCGGGGCCGCCCCCTGCGGAACCGCGGCCTTCGGCGCCGAGGTCCTCAGGAGGGTCTGACCGCCGCCGCGCGAGCGGCGGGGGGCGGGGGCCTCCGGTAACAGGTAGACTGCCAGGAACAGGATCATGCCCAGAACCTTGACGGAGAAGATCATCGCCAGCCACCTCGCGGCCGGGGAGATGAAGCCCGGCGCGGAGATCGGGATCAGGATCGACCAGACCCTGGTGCACGACGCCACCGGCCAGATGGCGGTCCTGCAGTTCGAGGCCCTGGGCAAGCCCAGGGTGACGGCCAGGAGGTCGGTCGTCTACTGCGACCACAACATCCTCCAGGTGACCTCCCACAACGCCGACGACCACGCCTTCCTGCGCACGGCGGCAGCCCGGTTCGGGATGGTGTTCTCGAAGGTGGGCAACGGCATCTGCCACCAGCTCAACCTCGAGCGCTTCGGCGTGCCGGGGGAGACCCTCCTGGGCGCCGACAGCCACACCACCACGGGCGGCGCCTTGGGCGCGCTGGCCATCGGCGCGGGGGGCCTCGACGTGGCGGCCGCCATGGGGGGGCGCCCCTTCTTCCTGAACATGCCGAGGATCATGAGGATCTCCCTCACGGGCGCCCTGGGGCCCTGGGCGACGGCCAAGGACGCGGCCCTCGAGGTGTTGCGGCGCCTCACCGTCTCCGGCGGCAGGGGGCACGTGCTGGAGTTCGCGGGGGAGGGGCTCCGGGGGCTGTCGCTCACCCAGCGGGCGGTCATCGCCAACATGAGCATCGAGACCGGGGCCGTCACGGCGGTCTTCCCCTCGGACGCCGCCACCCGCGCCTTCCTCGCGCTCCAGGGGCGCGCGGGGGACTGGCGGGAGCTCGCGGCGGATCCCGGGGCGGGGTACTCCTCGGAGATCTCCATTGACCTCGGCGCCCTGGAGCCGCTCGCGGCCGCCCCGCACTCGCCCGACAACGTCAGGCCGGTCTCCGAGCTCGCGGGGACGCGCTGCGACCAGGTGGCCATAGGGTCCTGCACCAACTCCTCCTTCCAGGATCTCATGACCGCCGCGGCGATCCTCAAGGGGAGGACCGTGCCCCCGCACGTCTCGCTCATCGTGGCGCCGGGCTCGCGGCAGGTCTACTGGGAGCTCGCCCGCCGGGGGGCCCTGTCCGATCTCATCGCCTCCGGCGCCCGCGTCATGGAGGCCGCCTGCGGCTTCTGCAACGGCGTGGGCCAGGCCCCGCCCTCCGGCGGGGTGTCCCTCCGGACCTCCAACCGGAACTTCCCCGGCAGATCCGGGACGCCCTCGGCCGGCATCTACCTGGTGAGCCCCGAGACGGCGGCCGCGAGCGCCATCGCGGGGGAGCTGGCGGATCCCCGGCGGCTCGGCGACCCGCCCCGCGTCGAGCTCCCCGGTAGCTTCCGCGCCGACGACTCCATGTTCGTCCCCCCGGCCTCGGAGGGGGAGGCGGGAGGGGTCGAGATAGTCCGCGGCCCCTCCATCGCCCCCCTGCCCCGCTTCGGCCCGCCGCCCGACTCGGTGGAGGCCCCGGTCATGCTCGCCCTGGGCGACAACGTGACCACGGACGACATCCTCCCCGCCGGCGCGCACATCCTGGCCCTGCGCGCCAACATCCCGGCCATCTCCCGCTACATCTTCTCCAACATCGAGCCGGACTACCACCTCCGCCAGAAGGAGGCGGGGGCGGGCTTCGTGATCGGCGGCGCGAACTACGGCCAGGGCTCGTCCCGCGAGCACGCGGCCCTGGCCCCGCGCTACCTGGGGCTCACCGGCGTCATCGCCGAGAGCTTCGCGCGGATACACCAGGCCAACCTCTGCAACTTCGGGCTCCTGCCGCTGGTGTTCTTGAATCCCGGGGACCGCGGCTGGATCCTCCAGGGGCATACCCTCAGGATAGAGGGGCTCCTGTCCAGGCTCAGGGCCGGGGGACACTTCGCCATCCTCGACGAGACGGCGGGGCGCGAATTCGAGGTAAGGGTCGACGCCTCCGCCCGGCAGGTGGAGATGCTCCTCGCGGGAGGCCTCCTGGCCCTGGCGGCCGCCTCCGGGGACTGACGGCGGCGGCTCGGCGGACGGGGCGGGGCGCAGGAGGCGCGGCGCCGGGCGCGGGGCGCCGTCCCGGAAGTCGCCTCCGTCCCCGCCTCGGCCCTGTCCGTGACGGTTGCCGCCGTCGGCCCCGCCACCGGCGGGACCTGCTGCGCGGCGACCCCTCCCCTGCCTGCGGCACGCCGCGCCGGCTCTCTCCCCCGCCGTCCCGAGGCTCCGCAGGGGAGGCCCGCCCAGCGGGCCCACCCTCCCCCAGTCTCTTCCACGCCTGGAGGAACTGCCGCCTCCGCGGATATCAGCCGCCGCGGATCCGCGTCCGCGGGCCGCAGCAGTTCCCGCAAAAACCCGATGAAATCCCGGGCGGCGATGGCAGGGCTCCCGTCAACGGCGAGCGCAGCGCCCGGCGGCCTCCGGGAGGATCCCGCCTGCCTCCGCGCCGCGTGCCACTATGCCCCTTCCCGCCATCCCCCGCGCAAACCCTGCTCCCTGACGAAGAAAGCAGGGCCCGC
>JAITEZ010000106.1 GCA_031281735.1 Deltaproteobacteria bacterium
TAGAAGGTAGGAGGAGAGAGAAGTGCCTATATCTCGTTTGCACTATCCTTAACTATGCTCTCAGATTCTTGATTCTCGGCAATACCAGATCCAGGAGCCGACTTTTGGCAGTGGGATCATGAAAGTGGAAAGGAGCAGGAGAGAGAGGGTAAGGATCAGGAGATCAGAGCGAGGGGATGAGAAAGGCTGCAAAAAAGCAGTGCCGGCAATAATAATTCTTTTGTTTATAAATATATATTTATTTATTAATATAATTTATTAAAATATATATAATATAATTAATTTAATTTTATATATTATAATATATTAATTGTTATACTATATTTATTTTACCATATTTAAATAAAATAATATATAATATTTAAATTATAATTATCGTATTTTTATACTATTTATGCCAAAAAAATGTCGCCCAGAAAAATGGGAAAGGAGGGGGGGTTTTGCAGTGGAATCATAATTGATCGATTCGAGAATTTTTTTCGGTTTGGACGGCTGTTCGTTCACATCTCTTCCCCCTGCCTACTAACTACTCGATATTGCATGCTAAATCGTTTCAGCCTGCCGGGTGCTCCCCATCCCCCCGGGCTGACCGGCCCCTGGTGGGGCCAGTCGGCCGCAAAGCCATACGGCACTTGATGTAGAAGGGTTCGGAAACCCTGAGGACGAGGGGTGGCCCGCGCGGCGGGATCTGCCGGAGGCCGTATGAAACAAGGATATCCACTGGCAAGTCGTCAGAGGTCTGGCGGGGAGGGCTACGGCGACAGTTTCGCTTGGGAGACTTGCCAGCCTAAGACGTTCCCGAGACTGGAGACGTGTCCTAAAAAGCCTGTGAAAACACCGGAATAGGCCCTGATCCGGAAACTAGCCGTCCCGGCTTCCCCGGATTCTTGACCCATCCGCTGGCGGAGCGGTCCGGGTGGGAGCCGGGCCGCCCGCGGACGCTTCCCTTGTCATTCCCCTTCATCTCAAGGATAATGAAGCCGGAAGACCAGCGTTTCACCGCCGGGCCTTCTTCCGGCCGGAAGACGGGACACGATGATCTCCAGCCTGTCATTCCGCAGGGCGTGGCCGTCTTCCGGCCGGAAACCGGAAGAAAATCAGGGAATCTATAATAATCCTGAGTTGATAGAGGGTCCTTTTCCCGGCACCTGAAGCCGCTTTTTATCCAAAAGCACGGGTTTTCGAAAAAAATTCCCCTTTTTTCATTTCCAGTGCACGCAAGACCCGTTGATCTGATATAGTGGACGGAAAGCCTTTCCGCTGAAACGTCCCCAGGCTGACCATAAGTCGGGGTCGCACCCCTCGTCAGTGGCCTCCCTTGTAGTCCTGATCCGTTGTTTAGTATAGATTCTCTTCCTGGCCCTGCCTGAGGATCCGCGCCGTTTCGGCGCCTCGCCGTTCCCGACGGACCGCCTCACCTGACGGCGGGTCGCCCCCGCCCCATTGACCGCCTCACCCGCTCCCCGCCCGGGTCGCCCGATTCTGAAACCCGGATCGGCCGCGCCTGCCGCCGCCAGGCGCAGGACGGCGCCTGGGCCTGCGGGGGCCCACGCCGGACGCCCGTTGCCGGAACGATGTCATCCACATCCACGTTAGCCTTGAGGCCGCCCCGAACCGCGACCTTCACGGGCCGGCCTGGTTCCGGCCCCCCCGGAGTCCGGGTATCCGGCGGCCGGTAGGGCGATCGGCCGACCGTTAATCTTCCCGAACCCTGCCTGCGGCTCTCCGCCGCGGGGACTGGCTGGTGCCGGAACGCATGCGGAACCTCTACCGAAAAGTGGCGACCCTACGGGATCTCCTCCGCGCGACCAACCGGAACCTCAGGATCACGAAGCCCCAGAGGGACCTGCAGGCCTTCTGGAGGATTGAGGAGGGGAACTCCGCCGATCTCCGCCGGGCCCTGACCCTTTTCCGGGAGATAATGGCGGAGGACGCCCGGCTCGGGGGGCCCCTGGGTCCCGCCATGACGGCGCGCATCGCCTTCAGCCTCTCCGACCGCCTCGGCCGCCACGGCATGGTGGAGGAGGCGGACGAAATCTACGCCCTCCTCGAGGCCGTCAGGAAGTCCCTCCCCCCGGACTCCCCGGACATGGAGTGCGTGACCGTCGCGAACGGCCTGGCCCTCATGAGCCAGGTCCTCGTGCGGCTCTTCCACATCCAGCTGGGTCCGGCCCATGAGAGGTACGCGCTCTTCGACAACCTGGGCGACTCTGACATGATCCTGCGGCAGAAGGCGGGGGCGGCCTATTACCTGGCCTACGAGTGCCTGACCATTGACCGCGACGGGGATTACGTAGAGGCCATGGCCAGGAGCTTCGCCCCCTACCGGGAGCGGATCAGGGAGTCCTCGCTCAACCGCACTGGCGAGACCTACTTCCAGCCGCCGCAGGACCAGGCCCCGCAGGAGGACTCAGAGCCGGAGCCCCCGTCCGCCACCGACTTCCCCCTCGCCCTCGGCATGGACGGCCAGAGGCTCCTCACGCTGAACCTCCCCGACGACGTGCCACACGTGGGCATGGAGGAGAACACGGCCGAGATCCTGGCCTCCTTGGACATGCTTCTGATGGTCTACTGGGGCTCGTCGGGCGACGCCGCCAGGGGCCTCGGCTGGTTCGACGAGATCGGCCTCTGGGGCGACTCGGGGAGCATCAGGGCCCTCCAGGCCCAGGCCGCGAGCTACATGGTCCACTACCTGGGGGCCTCCGACCCGGACGGGGCGCTCGCCTTCTTCCGGAGGGTGTTCGGGGCGAACGAGGGCGGGCCTGCGGCGACGGGCTTCCCGGAGGAGAGATCACGGGCGGCGGTCAACCTCCTGGGTGTCATGGGTCATCACCGGCGGGCGGACGAGTGCTACCGGATCTTCAAGCTCATGTACGAGCGCCCCTACTTCCACCGCAACCCGGAGATCTCGAGCCGCTCCGTGCTGGTGGTCGTGGACGCCCTCGCCTCCCAGGGACGTATCGCCGAGGCCCTGGGCGTCTTCCGGCTGGTGCCGGATCTCGGCCAGTCCATGGAAGTGCGCACCATGCACACGCGGGCGGCGGTGACCCTCATCCATTACTGCGGGATCTACGGGACCGAGAGGGATGCCAGGGAGATTTACGACTACATCATGTCCTTCCCCGAGCAGAGGGACGCCTGGCCCTCGCGCTCGCGCACCGCCTCCGCCATGGCCTCGGTCTACGAGCTCAAGGGGAACCTCGCTGGCGCCGAGGAGGTCTTCCGCGCCATGCCTACGGGCCGCGGGTGCCAGACCGAGGAGATCGAGCGCGCAGGGGCTGCCCACTCCGTGATCTGCCTCAAGGGCCAGAAGGGGGACGGGCAGGGGGCCCTCGAGGTCTTCCAGTCCCTGGGGCCCTGGGGTTCGGACTCTGACGAGATGGACATCCAGCGGGCTGGCGCCCTCGTGAACCTTCTGCTGATCCTGGGCAGGTGCGGGATGGTGAGGAAGGCCCGTGACCTCTACGCGGCCATGCCGGGCTGGGGCTCGTCCGCAGAGATGGATCTCCTGCGGGCCAAGGCCGCCGTCAACCTCGTGGCGGTGCTCGAGGAGGCGGGTGAGGCCCGCAAGGCCCAGGCCATCTACGACGCCATGGGGGTATGGGGCGGCCAGCCGGAGCTCTCCTGCGAGAAGGCCAAGGCCGCGGTGACCCTGATCGGCCTCTACGGCAGGCTGGGCGAGCCGGGCAAGGCTCAGGCCGTCTTCGACACGCTCCCCCAGGGGGAGATCTCGCCCGAGTACCAGGAACTCAGGGAGAGCTGCCTCCTGAACCTCCTCACCGCGCTCGCCATGGCCAGGCGCTGGACCGAGGCGCTGAACGCCTCGACAGGGCCCTCGGCGAGGCTTCTCTCCCCCGCTAAAAGGGAGGAGCTCCTGAAGAGGCTCGACCTCCTGATGACCCGCACCGAGAGCATGGGCGGCAAGGAGCGGCGCAAGGTGATGCGCTTCCTGGCCGAGAGGCTCAGGAAGCGTTAGCCCTGCCGGGGCCGGGGGGGAGGCCGTGGCCGGGTTCCCCTGATCCGGCCGCCCGGGGCGGATCCTTCCCCCGGGCACCGCGCGCGCCTCCGCCGCCCGGACAGGATGCCCCCCGCCGCGGGCCTGATCCCGGCCCTCTCGAGCGTCTGCGGCGCACCCGGATTGCACGGGCCGCCCCGCCTTCCGGTTCCACGGAAACGCGCATGCCCCGTAAGGGGCGGGCCGCTTCCCTGCCCGGGGCCGCCCCCGGCGGGATCGTGGCGCCGGGTGGGACTGAGCCCGCCGTGCGCCATGTCCGCTGCGCCGCGCCATGCCCGGCAGCCCTCCGGTTCCGGAGGCAGGAACCGGCGCGGGGCTTTTCCCCTGCCGGCACGGCCCTTTCCAGGCCCCGCGCGCCCCGGCGTGATCCCCCGGCGTCCCCGGCGGGAGATCCTCCCGTAGGGGAGGGTACGCGTGCGTCTCCCCGGGGCCGCGCGCGTTACAGAGCGCCACGTGGGCGGGGCGGCGCCGGGCCCAAACACTGCTTGTCCTGCGCTGTTTCGCGTTCGCGCGCGTGACCGCGCGCCCCTCCCGGTGATGGCGCGGGAACCTGCCCCGCGTGCCCGGCGGGGTTTCGCGGCGGTAGGGCCGCGCGCGTGCCGCGGGTGGCGCCCGGCGGCGGCGCAGGATCCGTACCCCGCGTGCCCGGCGGGGTTTCGCGGCGGCAGGGTCGTGCGGTTGCGCCGCTCCGGGTTTTCAGGCTTTCGGGATTTCGGATTACCATGTTAACATGTTTTCCCGTACTCGCGTCCGCGCTTTTCCGCGGTTGCGCCGCAGCCCGCCCCGCGCGCGTTACCCCGCGTCCCCGGCGCGATTCCGCCGTCTCAACGGATTGGCGCACCCATCAGCACGCCCACGGGCGGGGCCCTCCGCCCCCCCGAACGCCGCGCCCGGCGCGGGATTTGACCGCCGCGCGCGATCGCCCCCCCCCTCGCCCGCCCAGGCGCTCCCCCCCCCGCGCCGCGCGGCGGCGGACTGGATCCGGGTCGCGAATGGGGTTACAATATTTACGAGCCTGTAGCGTGACGGTCGGCATTCCGGGGGCTTCACCCTGTCGCCCACTGGGGCGCCGGCGGCCGCGGCTCAAGTTTTATCCGGCACATTCCACGTCCTCAACAGCATACGGCGCGTCCTCCGGACGCGGGCGGCCCCCTCTCCGGGCAGGCCCGCGGCCGGGCCCGGCCCGCCCCCTGGCGGCGCCCGGAAAGGAATGAGCAAGTGCAGAAGCCCGCACGTTCAGCGAAGGTCAGACGCCGCTCCCGTTCGGCGAGGGCGGCCCTTTTCGCGCGCGGGGCTGCCCTGGGTGACCCGGCGGCGTCCCGCCTCGCGGCCGGCGCCGAGGAAGCCGTCCTCCGCGAGGCGCTGGTCTTCCTGAAGGACGCGGCAGGCGCCGGGGGAGCCGTCCTCCGCGAGGCGCCGGACGCGTCCGCGGGGGGCGATCTGGCTGCGGCACCCGCCATCCTGATCGCGCGCTATCTCCAGACCGGCCTCAGGGCCGGTCTGGAGCCGCTCCTGCGCCATCTCTCCGAGCCGCGGCCCGGGCGTCCCGACGGGCGCGGAGGCGCTGCCGCGGGCGGCGGCGCCGTCCCGCGCAAGCGCGCGGCCGCGACGGATCCGGCCTCCCGCGGGGGGGGCGGATCCAGTCCGGTGCCGGGCGAGGATGTCTGCGCCTGCGCTTGGTTCCTCCTGGTCTCGGGGCTAATTGACGAGTCCCGCCTCCGGGAGGCCGTCGAGGCCTTCCGGGCGGGAGTGGGTGCCGGCCCCGCCCGCGAGGTCTATGCGGCGGTTGCCGCCTCGGCCCTCGCGTTGCGCCTGATCTGCGCCGGGGGCGATGCGGAGGGACACGCTTCCGCCGGGGCGCCCGGCGGCGACTGCGGATCCTGCGGGGGAGGAGCCAGGGAGGCCTTCGCGATCCTGAAAATGCTGGGCAGGCCCTCCCTGGAGCCGCCAGCCGGACCGGCGCCGGGGGCGGCGTTGCGCCTGGCCGAGCCCCCCTTTCCAGCCGGCACGGGCGCCCCCGCCGCACAGCCGGGGAGGCCCCTCCCCTGTTCGCCGGGAAAGCCCCCCGCAGGGCGGCCTCCCGGCCTGCGGCCCGTGTTCACGCTCGTCTCGACCCGCCGTCCCGCCGGGGACGGGGACTGCCGGGAGGCCGCCGGGGATTCCAGGCGCAACCCCTCGGACGGCTGTGGCGGCTCGCCCTCCTTTTCGCCTTCCCCCCCTACCCCCGGCCTCTCCCTGGATCTCCCCCGCCGCCTCCTGGACGCCGCGAGGGCGCGAGACGCGGGGGAGCTGGCGGCGAGGGCCTTCGCCGGAGTGATCCTCTGCGCCGCGCTCGAGGGGGACTTCGCCACGGCCTCCCGTGCCGCCGCCTTCTGCCTGGGGCAGGGCTGCGTGGAGGGGGGCGGCCCCGGCGCCGGGCCGGTAGCCCGCGCACGGCTCTACGCCGAGGCCCTGCGGGACACCGGCGCCTCGGCGGGCTGGCTCGCCGGGCTGGCCTCGCCCGCCCCGGAGGAGCGCACCCGGCTCGCGGCGCGCACGCTCGCCTCCATGATCAGGGGGGACGTGGACGCGGGGCGCGTCGTCCGGGCCGAGGGCCGCTTCACCGAGCTGTGGGCCCTGGAGGATCCTGAGGGCTGGGATCCGGGGCTTCATTTCGTCAAGGCCCGCGCCGCCTGCATGCTCACCGAGATATACACGGAGCGGCTCATGTTCGATCAGCTCCAGAACATCTTCAAGGTCGCCGACGCCCTGGAAAACAGCCGCGACGTGGTGGCCGAGAAGTTCCGGGCCTCCGTGCGCATAGTCTCGGCATACGCGGCGGCGGGCGAGCTCGGGCCCGCCCTCTCCCTTTACCAGCCCATGGAGTACCTGGAGGGGC
>JAITEZ010000118.1 GCA_031281735.1 Deltaproteobacteria bacterium
CATGTTATCCGTGTGAAATTTGCAGCGGTTTTTGAAGATTCACTCTGTTTCTGCCTTGAGATCTCTTGTTCCTGGCAAGTTTGGCATGAAGAAACCGCACAATAAAAGGATCATTGAACCAATGAATCGCAGAAGGGAAGATTTTATAATGCCTTTAAATATGATATAATTTTATATATTATAGTCTAAATATTGAGTTATGGTTGCCACTGTTGATTTCAGCTTACCCCTGAAGACCTCCCGGACGGGGTCATTCGCGCTCGCCACCCCAGACGGTGCCCCCGCCTTGTCGGGGGGCGCAGCCGAGTCTGCGGCATGACAGGGCGAAGCCGGGCGTCCGGCGGCGATTCACGGGGTCGTCCCGGACGGGAATCGGCCGGAAACCCTCCACCGCGGCTTGAGCCTGCGCAAGGGCCGTTCGGCCTCGATGGCGAGCGGCGCGGCGGCCGGTTCATGAGTCGCGGCTCGGCGTCCACGGGCCGAACGAGCTCATCGGGCAGGTCGTCCGCAGGCGAATCATCCGCCCGTACCCGTCCCCCCTTCACGGGAGGACGGGGCGGCCCGGCGTTCCCGTCATGGCCGGGCCGTACTCCCGCGCGCCACAGCTGCTGACAGGGATGGCTTTTCCAGCCGCCTGAGACCATCCGTACGCCGCCGGGCGTAACCGTTGCGCCGCGCCCCAGTCCCGCGCCGGCCGGGAACGGCAGGGGAGGGCGGGGGAGGATTCTGTTCCGGCTACCGATGATCCGCGCGGGAGGTGCCGCCTCCGTCTCGGGGGATCGCGCTGAGCGACGAGGGCCTGAACCCCGGTCTCCCCAAAGGCCCGGCGAGGCTGACGGGTTTCAGTGGCAGGAGGCTGGAGGGGAAGCGCACCCGGCCCGTTCCCGGCGGTGACGCGCGCCCCTTGTCCGCGGGGAGGGGGCCTCCGTGACCGCTCCGGTACTGTCATGCCGTTCGAGGCCGCAGTCGGGACGGCCCCTATGGGAAGAGGGGGTTCGCGGCGGCGGCCGCCACAGGCCGGTGAGGCGGCGGCCGTCCCGCGTCGGGGCTGATGCGTCCGCGTGACCGGAAGGCGTTGCTGCGGCGCCGGGATCCGCGGAGGGAGGGTTCGGAAGCGACCGCGCGCACCCGTCCTGCGGCGGGTGGGAGGGGGCAGGGGCGGCTGTCCCCGGGCCAGGCGCCGCCTCCGGGAAACTGGGCGTCCCGAGCCCGGGTCGCAAGGCGCTGTCAGGAGAATGCGGCGGGACGCGCCGGGTGACGGAGAGGTCTGGGCAGGCGCGAGAGCCCCGGGGCGGTAGCCCTTCCGTCCCCGCGAGGGGCAATCCCCGATTCCCCTCTTCGCGGGCGTCCGCCTGCAAGCCGGCCGCCACTCCGCCGGGCGCAAGACGGCGGGGTGGCGCGCCAGCATCCGGGGCTCCCGGCCCTGCCCACGCGGGGTTCCGCGCCGGGGGAGCCTCCCCGCCGCGGTGCAGTCCGGATCGCCGCGTCACCGCGTGACCCGGAGGGCCCTTGCCGCCGCCGGGCACGTAGGCAGTGCCATCTCCGACCCCGCATCGCGGATACCGCCTTCCGGCGGGAGGCGCGCAGCCATCGCGCCCCGCCCGAGTCGGGCGCCGGGAGGCGCGGAAGGCGCACCTGGGAGGGGTTTCTGCGGAGCGGCCCCGCGGCGGGGAATCCCGCTCGGCTGGCGTGTAAGGATCTTCCCCAGCGGTCTTTCAAATCACCAAACAGCCGGCGCTGCCGGTGTTCTGCGGGACGCGGACGGGGACGCGCCCGCCCCGTCCGCGGCGCCTTACCCGGACTCGGCGGCCCCCGCCCCCGGACGGGATCGCCTGCGCCCCGCGCGGCGGCGGCGCGCAACGCGGCGAGAACCGCCGCTTTCCGGGAGGGGCGTTCCGCGCCCGGAAGCCTTTGCCTGCGCTCTGCGGCGGCGCGCAACGCGGCGGGAACCGCCGCTTTTCCGGGAGGGGCGTGGCCGTCCGCGGCGTCCCCGCGCCCGGGATCCTTTGCTTGCTCGCCGCAAGGCGGCCGCGCCCAACGCGGCGGCGACCGCCGCTTTTACTACTGGAGGGCGCTGCGGCACGCGGGGGGGCAACGCCCGCGCGGCGCGCCAGAAACCCGCGTGCCGCGCCGCGTGCGGGGCCGCGCGCCGCCCTTCCGGGGCGCCGCGGTGGGCAGCGATTTTTTTCCCGTCCATATCCGTTGTAAAAGGCCGTATTGCGTTTTTATGCTATGAAATTTATTCCGGTGCCTGAGCGTGAAGGTTTTTTTTCACGGGGCATTGTGGTATTTTCCTTTCGGACTTGTCATGATCCGCCTGACCCCGCGCACAGGAGGGCGGACACGGAGGCAAAAAATGACGCAAGACGACTTCAACGGCATCGTGAAGGCGGCCCCCTTCTTCAGGGGCCTCGACCCCCAGGACATCGAGACGTTCCTGCAGATCGCCGTGCTAAAACGTTTCCAGCCGGGCCAGGTCATCTTCAACCGCGGCGATCCGGGGAACGCCCTGTACGTCCTGGTGGAAGGCAGGGTGCGGGTCTTCGTGAGCGGCAACGGGACCAAGGAGCAGCTCCTGCGCGTGCTCCTGCCCGGCGACTCTTTCGGGGAGGCCGGCGTGTTCCTCGAGCACGGCTACCCGTCGACGGCCCAGACACTGGACAAGGCGGCGGCATACTCCTTCCCCGGCGACAGGATCCGCCGGCAGGTGGCCGAGCACTCCGGCCTGTCGGGGAACTTCCTGAGGATTCTCGCCCTGAAACTCGCGGACTTCGCTCACCTCTTCGAGTCCCGCACCATCAAGGAGGCCCCGGCCAGGCTCGCCTCCTTCATCCTCAACCGCGAGGAGGTCAGCGGCCGCGTGAAGCTGAACTTCAGCAAGGGCCAGCTCGCCTCCTTCATAGGGACCTCCCCCGAGACCGTCTCCAGGGCCCTCACGTTCCTCAAGGGCAAGAAGGCCATCATGGAGGAGAAGCCATACATCGTCATACTCAACCGGGACATCCTGAACTCGCTGGTCCAGGGGACCCTCAGGGACACCCACTGAGCATCTCCCTCCTCCACCCCCCGGCCTTCTCGCGCGCCTGACGCCCCGCCCGGATCCGGAGCCCCCCGGCCCTCCCCCCGTCCGCAAACGCCGCCATCCCTCCTCCCGTACCTCCCCCGTCCCCCCGGTGCCGAGACCGGAACCCCCACCCCCCCGGCCTAGGGTCGGCGGCCCCGCCGCAGGCGCGTTCCGCGCACCGCGGCGGCCGGGTCGTCCCGTCCCCGTGCCGGAGGGGTACCGGGTCGCAACCCCCGTCCGGGCGGCGACGGGAGCCCTCCCGGAAACCCCGTTTTCCGTCCCTCCCGCCCTCTGGGCCCCGGCACCCGGCCCCAGGAAGTTTCCCCCGCCGGGAGGCCGGTGCGGCGGGGCGCCTGCGGGGCGGAATCCCCGCTTCGCGGCCCCTGAGGCCCCAGGGGAACCGCCCGGCGGATCCGTCAAAGATCTAGATTACTTGATCCAGATCAGGGTTTGGGGGGCGGTGTCCGGGATATGATGCTACCGTTTCCAGTATAAGCGGGTCGGCTCAGGGCCGGGCCACCCCTTGTCAAGCGTCGGCAGCGTGCCGCGCCGAACGGAGCGGTCTATGGTCAATCTGCCACTAGGGATCAGCTTAGCCAACAGGTGGCTGTACCTCGGTGCGGCCGTTCTGGGGGTCTTCGCGGGGCTCGGCATCTTCGCGATCTACGTCTCCCGCGCTTTCAGCTACCTGGGTGACGATCCCGAGACCTGCGTCAACTGCCACATCATGTCCTCCTACTACCAGGCCTGGCAGGCCAGCTCCCACCGGCAGTGGGCCACCTGCAACGACTGCCACCTGCCGCAGTCCGGCCTGGCCGAGAAGTACGCGTTCAAGGCCACGGACGGCCTGAGGCACGCCGCGGTCTTCACCTTGGGGGAAGTCCCCCAGGCCATCCGCCCGCTTCCCGGGACGGACAGGGTCATCCTGGAGAACTGCCTGCGCTGCCATACGCCTCTGGTGACCGAGTTCACGCGCATGAACGCCAGGTACGAGGACATGCTGAGCGGGAAGGCCCGGGCGTGCTGGGACTGCCACCGCGAGGTGCCGCACACCCGCGTGAGCAACCGCGGCTCGGCGGTCCCGACCGGCTCGCCGCATCCCGACTCGCCCGCGCCCGACTGGCTCAAGAAACTGCTCTGAATGACCCGGGGGGTTCCCATGTCCAGCACCCAGTCCACATTAGCGACCGTCCTCATCGGCGTGTTCATCTTCTGCGGCGTGGCCGCGGGGGTGGTGATCCTCGGGCTCGTCACGTACCTGGTGAGCGAGAAGCGGGCCGAGACGGCCTCGATCTTCAACAACAAGAAGGTCGAGATCTCGGGCATCGAGCCCCACAATGACGTCTGGGGGCTCAACTACCCCAGGGAGCACGAGACCTGGTCCAAGACCGCCGAGATGGACTTCAAGTCCAAGCACCTCGGGAGCGCCCCCCAGAACACGCTGCAGGACAGGCCGGCCCTGGCGGTGTTCTGGGCGGGCTACGCCTTCGCGCGGGACTACCAGGCCCCGCGAGGCCACTGGTTCGCGGTGGAGGACGTGCGCAGGACCCTGCGCACCGGGAGCCCCGGCGTGGAGGGCACGGCCGACCTCCAGCCCGCCACCTGCTGGTCCTGCAAGAGCCCGGACGTGCCCCGCATGATAGGCGAGCTCGGCGCGGAGGCCTTCTACAAGTCCGCGTGGTCCAGCATGGGACCGCAGATCGTGAACCCCATCGGATGCGCGGACTGCCACGACCCCGCCACCATGGAGCTCACCATAACCCGCCCCGCCCTGGCCGAGGTCTTCGAGCGGGCGGGCAAGGACGTCTCCGGCGCCACCGAGCAGGAGATGCGCAGCCTCGTCTGCGCCCAGTGCCACGTGGAGTACTACTTCCGGGGCGACGGCAAGTACCTCACCTTCCCCTGGGACCAGGGCGACTGGGGGAAGGGCCCCTCCGCCCTGGTGGACGTGACGGCCGAGCAGATCGAGAAGTACTACGACGAGGCCGAGTTCTCCGATTTCGTCAACTCCGTCTCCAAGACGCCCATCATCAAGGCCCAGCACCCCGACTGGGAGCTCTACCGCCTCGGCATCCACGGCCGTAAGGGCGTCGCCTGCGCCGACTGCCACATGCCCTACATGTCGGAGGGGGGCCTCAAGTACTCCAACCACCAGCTGAGGAGCCCCCTCGCGGACATCTCCTCCACCTGCGGGACATGCCACCGCGACTCCGAGGAGGCCCTGCGCTCCTACGTCTACGAGCGCCAGGACAAGGTCATCGAGATCCGCGAGAGGCTCGAGGAGGAGCTCTTCCGCGCCCACGTCATGGCCAAGGCGGCGATGGACGCCGGGGCCACGGACGAGCAGCTCAAGGAGGCCCGGAAGCTCATCCGCGCCTCCCAGTGGCGCTGGGACTTCGTGGTGGCCTCCCACGGCGGGAGCTTCCACGCCCCCCTGGAGAGCGCGCGGGTCCTCTCCATGGGCCTCGACAAGGCCCTCCAGGCCCAGCTGGCCCTCCAGACCCTCCTGGTCGAGCTCGGGGCCCCTCCCGTGGAGTACCCCGACATCTCAACCCTTGAGAAAGCCCAGGCCTGGATAGGCCTTGACATGCCGACCCTGCTGGCCCAGAAGGCGCAGTTCAGGGAGACCGTCGTGCCGCAGTGGATCCAGGTCGCGGTGGAGGCCGGCCGCATCTGAACGCCCGCCCCCCGTGCCTCCGGCTGCCGCCAGACGGGGAAGGCTGAAGCGTCCCCTCTCCCGGTGCGGGCGGGTGTCGACCGGAGGCGGAGGAAGGGCAGGTATCCGATTGTTCCCTCCGGTTGTTCCCTCCGGTTGTTCCCGATGACTCGCGAAACCCGGCCAACCGAAACCAGAGACAGCCTGCGGCAGGGCCGGCAGACCGGAGAACCGGCGCGGCCGCCCGTGGAGCCGGGCGGGGAGGCTCCGCGCGGAGCCGCTGCCGGAGCCGGCGGGGGGGCGGCTGAACCCGTTTCTGGCCCTCCCCCCGGCCCGGCGGGGGGGAAAGCCGCCCGGCCCCCGGGGACGGACGGCCCGCCGGCTGAGGCGTCCGCCCGCCCGCCCGCCGGGACCGGTCCGCCCGCACCGCTCTTTTTCCGGCGCGGGAAGCCCTGGGGCCTCCCCGAGGCGTTCCTGGTGTGCGCCGCGGTGACGGCGGGGGGCTTCGTTGCCGGGGCGGCCTTCGGCCCGCCCGACTTCCGGGCCTTCGCGGCGCCCCTCAACCTGGCTCTCCTGGCTCTTCTCGCGCTCCCGTGCCTCCTGCGGGCGCTCTTCCCCGCCAACCCCGCCTTGCGTTTCCTGGGGGGGCCGTCCTTCGCCGCGGCCGTGATAACCTTCTTCGTGGCGTTCGCCCTCTGGATGGGCCTCGTGCCGCAGCTGCCCCCCGGCGCCCTTGCCCGGGAGGCGGCCGAAGGCGCGGGCGGCCTGCCCGCCCGCCTCGGCCTCTTCGGGCTCACCTCGTCGGCGCCCTTCGCGGCGCTGTACCTGGCGCTCATGGCCTCGCTCGCGGCCTCGACGGCCGCCGGCCTCCGGAGGCCCGTCCGGCCCGTCTTCGTCCTGAACCACCTGGGGCTCTTCCTGGTGCTCGCGGCACAGGGCCTGGGCGCGGCCGACCGCGAGTCCCACTTCATGACGGTCTTCGAGGGGCGCGTGGAATGGCGGGCCGATGCCGGGACGGAGGGCGCCGAGCGGGAGGACCTGCCCGTCGCGCTGCGCCTGGACGACTTTGATCTCGAGGAGTATCCGGCGGATCTCCTCCTCGTAGGCCGCGAGACGGGCAAGCCCCTCCCGGAGGGGCGCCCCGCCTTCTACAGCCCGGGCGCGGCGGCGGGTTCGCCGGGACTCCCCGGCTGGGATCTCGAGATTCTGGAATACCTGCCCCGGGCGGCCCCGGCGGGCGGAGGGAGCTTCGCCCGCGCCGTCATGAAGGCCTCCGCCCAGGCCGTCCTGGTCCGCGCCCGCCGGGCGGGGGGCGGGGGGGAATCCTTCACGGGCTGGCTCTCGCCCGGCAACGCCATGACTCCGCCGGCCTTCCTGGCGCTGGGGGAGGGGCCCCTGCTCGTCATGGCCGCCCCCCTGCCCCGGCGCTTCGTCTCCAGGGTCAAGGCCTTCACCAGGGAGGGCGTCGAGGTGGAGGGCGCGGTGGAGGTGAACTCCCCCCTGACCGCCGGCCCCTGGCACGTGTACCAGCACGGCTACGACGACGGCCTGGGGCGGCTGTCGCCGTGGTCGCGTTTCCTCCTGGTGAAGGACCGCTGGCGTCCCCTGGGCCGCGCGGGCTTCGTCCTCTGGCTGCTGGGCTCGGCGGGGCTCGCGCTCTCGGTCAGGCGGACGGCCAGCGTCCGGGAGGCCGGGGGCGCGGCCCCGGCAGGCCCGTCCCCGGCGGGAAGCGGGAGGGAGGGAGCATGAGCGCACCCCATGTCACCTGGGGCCACTACCAGGCGATGGGCCCCCTCGCGGCCCTGCTGTGGCTGGCGGCGGGGGCGCTGGTCTACCGCAGGCCCAGGGCGGCCACGGCCCTCCTCGCGGCCGGCGCCGTCCTCACGCTGGCCTTCATCGCCGGGCTCTGGCTCAGCCTTGAGCGGCCCCCCTTCCGGACGATGGGGGAGACCCGGCTCTGGTACTCGTTCTTCCTCCCGCTCTGCGGCCTCATGGCCTGGCGGAGCTTCGGTCACCCCTGGCTCCTGAGCTTCGGGTCGGTCGTGGCGGCGGTCTTCGCCGCCGTGAACGTCGCGAGGCCCGAGATCCATTCCAGGACGCTCATGCCGGCCCTGCAGAGCCCCTATTTCATACCGCACGTTACCCTCTACATACTGTCCTACGCGCTGCTGGCCTCCTGCGCCGTGGCCGCTGTCCTGACGCTCGCCAGGCTCCGCCGCGGCCTCCCCGAGGAAGGCCTCCTCCGGCTCACCGACCGGCTCTGCCGCGCGGGGACGGGCCTGCTCATGATCGGGCTCATCCTGGGGGCGCTCTGGGCGGAGGAGGCCTGGGGGGCCTTCTGGTCCTGGGATCCCAAGGAGACCTGGGCCTTCGTGACCTGCGCGGCCTTCCTGGCCTACATACACCTGCGCCGCGCGGGCCGCCGGGGCGCGGGGACGCTCCTCGTGCCCCCGGTGGCCTTCGTGTTCCTGATGATCACCTGGATCGGCGTTAACTACCTGCCCACCGCCGCGCAGAGCGTGCACACCTACTGAAGCGCGGGATGCCGCCCTGGCGCGGGGGCCGCCCTCGGCCGCTCGCCCATCATCGTCTTCCAGTACGGCCGCGACAGGAAGCTCGCCTCTGCGTTGCCCTCCATCTCGCAGTAGAGGGGCCAGGGGATGGTCATGGCGAGCAGGTCCCGCCTGAGGAGCCCGCGCATGGCGCGGCGCGAGGAGACGTCGGTGAGTCCCACCACGGCCCGCGGCGTCTCCTGGCGGGCCTCGCGGAGGGGGATGGCGGCGATGGTCGCGCATCCGGCTGCCATGGGGATGCGCACGCTGTCGAGCCCGGGCCTCGCGAAGTTGGCGAGGACCACCAGGGCGGACAGCTGGAGGGAGTCCGCGAGCATGACGGCGAGCCTGGGCGGCCTTCCGCCGTCGCCCGGGGAGAGCGGCCTCAGGATCGCCACGCTCCCCTCCGGCTCCGTCGCGAGGGAGGCCTCCAGGATCTCCGCCGCGAGCTCGGGGCTCTTCTTCAGTCCCTCCCCCTCCAGGTACTCCCGCACCGCCCACCCGCGCATGCCCTCGGAGCGCATGCGCCCGGCCTCGGCCAGGCCAGCGGGGGAGCACCCGTTGCCGTTGGCGAGGAACCTGAGCAGGGCCTCCCGGCCGCCCGGGAAATGCTCCTCGGGGTTCGGGGGGAGCCCGAGGCCGACCGAGGATCCCAGGCAGCGGGAGGTCTCGGGGGTGAAGGCCGCAGTGTCCCCGCGGAAGGCCAGGGAGACCAGGAACAGGACGCATCCACCGATGGCCGTCCTGGAGGCGCCCTCGATGGCGGTCACGGCGCCGTCGGGCACGCTGTCCTCGTACCACAGCCCGAGGATCGGGTACTCGAGCCCAAGGGCTTTCCTCAGCCGGCTGGGGCAGGGTGGGAGTGTCGTCATCGGGGGTCTCCTTGCCGCCGTAATTCTTGCAGGATTATAACGCCGGCGGGCATCCGCTGGAAGCGGGCCCCGGGCCGGCGGGGCACTGCGCAGGCTCCCGGCCTCCCAGGGGGAGTTCCCTGCGGAACCCCGCTCCCCGCCTGCGGGGGAGGCCCCCCGGTCACTCCGCGCTTCACGGCCCCGCAGGCGGCCGGGATCCCGGGAAGGTGACGGGCTCCGGTCCGCGCACTGGCCTCCTGCGGCCCGCCCGGGGCATGCCTGGATCCGCCTGGGTTCCGCGCCTGCGGCCCGCCCGGGGCCCGCCCGGAGATCCGCCTGCGGGCCGCCCGGAGGCCGCCCGTGATCCGTCCCCGGCCCGGCGCCCGCGGCGCCCGGCCGGGGGCCGCGTCACGCGCTCCTCTCCGGTTTCGCGAACAGGGTCACGATGACCATGGCGAGGAGGCACAGGGTCATGAGCCGGTAGACCTCGCCCGCCGACATGACGAAGGACTGGCTGACTATCTCCTGACGAGATGAAGTCCATCGCCTGCCCCCGGCTCACGCCCGCCGCCGCGAGCCCGAGCGTGTCCGCCGCGCCCCTGGCTGGGAGCCCCGGGCGCAGGCGGGCGGGCTGGCTGTCCCTGAAGGTCGCGTCCGCCCAAACACGCCCCTCCTCGGCCAGGATCGCGACGGGCGTCTGGGGGAGACATGGGCGCCCGGCTGGGCGGAGCGCCGGGCGAGGGTGCCCACGACGGGGCTCCGGATGCCGCAGCGGGCGGGCGAGCCAGGCCCGCTCCACCCGGGACGCGGCGAGCATGAAGGCGGGGTGCCGTTCCGGGGGGGGCTTCCCAGGAGGCTCTCGTTCACGCGGAAGACGGCCTCGGCGGCCAGCAGGGCCGCCGAGGCCTGCCGGGCCTGCTGCCGGAAACGCTCCTTCACCTCGCGGGCGGGGGAGGGGGCGAGGCAGCGGGCAGTTGCCCTCGGCGATCTCCAGGGTCACCCGGGCGGCCTGGAGGTTGGCGTCCAGCCGCTCCCAGTCATGGAGCATGCACCTGACGTCCAGGATCCGGGAGAGGAGACCGTCCCAGGCGGCGGCGAGGGCGATCTCGGCGTCGGTCCGGTCGAGCCGCGCCAGGATATCCCCGGCCGCCACCCGGCCGGGCACGTCCGCCGTTATCTCGACGACGGTGCCGGTCACCCGGGGGAGACCCGGACGATGTTGCCGGCGGTGTAGGCACCGTCCGTCGAGACCGTCACGCGGCCGAACAGGAGCCACCAGCCCAGGGCGAGGGCTGGGGCGGCCGCCACGGATAGCGCCAAGGCGCGCTGGGCGGCCCTGGCGGGGCGGTGACGGCCCGGCGGGCCCCTTCCGGCGGAGGTCGAACGTTCCCCCGGGGGCGTTCCCTCGGCGGTTCCGGGCGGGGAGGGGGACGCTGTCCTGCCGGGGGCCTCCTCGGCGACGCGTGGGCGTCCTGCCAGGGGAGGGAGGGCGGCAGGCTCGTCTGGATGGGTACTTCCCGTTGCGGGCGGCCGGATGACGCCGGGGGCCCGGCATGACACGGGCCGGGAAGTGAGGGGGGGGTGGGCGGGCGGCGTCCGGGGACGGCCCGGTCAATCCTTGGTGGGGAGCCCGTCGGGGAAAAGGTTTGCCCGCCAGTCATAGTCGCACCTGGGGCCCTCGATGGAGATGCAGAACATGAACAGGTAGTTGTCACGGGCCTTCGAGCGGTCGAGGGGATGGTCCCAGTAATCCTCCCACTGCGAGTGACAGCCGGTGCAGAAGAGGCCTCCGGACAGGGCCCAGAGGCATATGAACTCAGGCTCGAGCCCGGCCTTGAGGACGCCTTCCTCCTGGGCCTTCCTGATCTTTGCCAGGATGATGGCCAGGCCGGTGGCCGGGTAATGGTGGCGCATGGTCTCACGCAACAGGTTGTGTTTCTGGAATGCCTCGTCCACGTAAAGCTTCAGGACTTTGGGATCCCTCTGGGTGGGCTCCTGGATGTTCAGGAAGAGGCGCGCCAGGATCTCCATGGCGTTGTCGTAGTTGCGGACCACGGAGTCCGCATGCTCGAATATGGGCAGGAAGTAGTGCTCGAGGGTCTTGCGGTGGAGCGTCTCCTTGTTGCCGAAATGGTAGTAGATGGAGGCCGGGGAGACCCCCGCCAGGCGGGAGACGTCCTTCAGCGAGAACTTCGGGAGGCCATAGATGGCTATGGCATCGAGGCAGCTCTGGAGAATAGTCTTGCGCAGGCCGGGATCCTCGGCCTGGCCGGTCTGGGGGCGTCCTACCGAGCGTCTTGTGCCGCTTTCAGACATGGGTTCTCCGTAGTGTGAATGCTTCAGCCTGCAGTGCCATCCGCGCGTCCGCAGGGCTCTTCCGCGCCCCCCCTCCGGAGGGAAGGGGCTCCCGCCGGATCCGGGGCCTCGCGGCCCGTTCCAGGCGTCCGGTTCCGGCCTGCCCGCCGCCTGCGCGAGCCTCCGGGGCCGTCTGCGGCGAGCCGCGGAACCGCACCCGCCGCAGGCCATCGGTGCTCGGCGGCCCGCAGATCCGCACCGCTTCCCGGCCGAAGCCGCAGCCACTTCACCCATAAGGCGGCGCCAGCCGTCCGCCTGGCCGGCCCTCGATTCGGGGGCCGGCCAGGCATCGGCGGGGCATGGGCGGGGTCGCGTCAGGGATCGAGGGGGGCGGCCGGAAGCGGAAGGCAGCCGTCAAGGGCGCGGCATTCCCGCGGCATACAGCACCGGAGGCGGGGACGTGCCTGCCCGGCCGCCCGCTCCGGGATCCGCCCCCGCTCGCAGGGTTTTTGCGGGCGGCGCAGATGGACGGCATTGGCAACCACCCGCGCCCCCGGAGGACGCAGGAGCGGCAGCAGGCCCCGGCGGGGCCGCCGGCGATCCGGGGCTCGCGGATCACGGCCGCAACATCGCCGACACCCCGGGCGCATCGCAAGGACGGAACCCCGGGCGATTCAGGACTCTCGCTTCCCGGATGCCGGGAAAGCGGCTAGCAGGGACGGTGGGAAGGGTTGCCAGGAGAAGGGAACAACGCGACAGCCCGGCGGATTGCCCGAGGGAATCTGGTGCGGTGGCCGTTGGGATGGGAAGGGAGGAACCGGGAGGAGGCGTCTTGAAGGGACGGCGTGCCGACGAGCCGCAGGGGGATGATCCACCCCGCATCCAGGATGTCAGCCTTCCTGACTGGTCCGGATTCCGTCATCCTAACAGGTGCCGTTTTGCCCGTTGATTATTATATTGTAATTGCCGGGAACCTCTAAGTCAAGGAGGCAAAACCCGTTTCCGCCGGGAGTATCGTCAAGGATGCCTGAGCGAGGATCCGCAGGCGCATCCGGGAATGCCGGAAACGGGCAAAACCTGCGGAAAACGCGGTTTTTGCCCGTTTCGGGGATAATCCGCGGATGCAGGATGGATGAGGCTTTTCCCCACGCGGATGAGTTCATCCCGAAACGGATGAAAACATCCCGAGTAGGAGCTTTTTTTCCGGAGCGGAGGAATTTTTTCACGAGAGGAGATAATCGTCCCTAGTCGGAGGGGAAAGACGGAGGGGAAAGACCCAAGACGGAGGGGAAGAACCAAGACGGAGGACGGCAACCCGGGCCTGGGAATAGCATCCCGTACCGGAGGTGATCGTCCAGAGTCGGGGGAAACCGTCCCTGACCGGGGGAAACCGGCACGATAAGGCCGAAAGCGCCCCGGATAGCACGGGATCCCCCCGCAATGTGTGAAAAACGCGCGGGGGCCAGAGGGGACGGACCCGGGACGGCGGCAGGGCCGGGTACGGGACGGCGGCAGGGGTCGGCCTTCACGGAAGCCCTCCCTCCGCCCCGGAGCCCGCGCGATGTGCGGGCCGCCTGGAGAATGCGCCGGGGTAGGCCCGGGGGGCTCCCCTTCCCTCAGGCGCCAACGACGTGCAGGGTGCGCCCTTCGATCTTCTCCGTGCGCCAGTAGATCCCCCTCTCCCAGGCCTCGTCGGGGGGGGCGGGGTCGAATACCACGAGCCAGCCCGTCCTGGCGCGGAGGATCCCCAGGTAGCGGGCCATGCGGGAGACGTACTCCCTGAGGCGATCCTCGGCCTCCAGGATCACCGCCCCCACGGGGAGGATCTCGCCTTTGACGCGGGCGATCAGATCGAGCCTGCCCCGGCCCAGGCCGTATTCCCGCAGGAGGCCGTCCGCAGGGGGGAGCGCCTTGCGGAGGAAGGCCATGAGGGCAAGGTGGCCCATGGCCTTACTCATGCCGAAGGGGGGCGAGAGCTGTCTGCGCCTCTCCCGCCAGCGGGCCTGGAAGGATCTGACGGCCGCCGTCATGTCGAAGGCGGCATCCTCGGGGCCCCTGCCGCCGGTGCGGGGCGTCCCGAAGGCGAGAGGGCGGGCCGCCTCCAGGGCGGCCGCGGTGCGCAGAAGGGGGTTGGCGGGGACGAGATCCCCCGCCCCCGCCAGGAAGAGGCCCGCCTCACAGGCCCGTCTCACCTCGTCGGGGCCCGCCTCCTCAGGGAGTCCCGGGTCGCCCAGGATCATCGCCTGGAAGACGGCCGCGGCGGCGGGTTCGTAGAGCGCCCGCAAGGCCCCGGCAATTCCGGCCTCGCGGCGCTCGATCACCAGCCGCGCGGCCCGGTCGAAGACCCCGGCCCCGGCCTCGCGGAGAGGGTCGGACGCCAGCACGTCCTCCTCAGCGGTCCGGGCGAGCGCCGACACGGCCGCCGGCGCCCCCTGGGACCAGAACAGGCACTCGTCCGCCGCCTCGGGGGAATAGGGCCTCCCCCCCGCCGCGGTGTGGAGATCCAGGAGCTCCCTAACCTCCCGAGCGGAGAAGGGCGGGATCTCCAGGGGGAGCGCCGGCAGGTCCACGGGGGGCCTCTCCCCCGAGAGCCCCTGGCCAGGGGCGGGGGCGAGCTCGCGGTCGGCGCCCGCCCCGCTCAGCACGAAGGATAGCGGGAAGGGGAACGCGCCCCTCCGGGGCCAGGCGTCCCGGAACTGGTGCAGCAGCGAGAGCAGGAGATAGCGGGGGAGGCTCTCGAGATCGTCCAGGAATACGGCGAGGGGCCGGGGGAGCGCGGCGCAGAGGCTGGAAAGCGCTGGCTTCAGGAACAGGCGGGCGTCGGGGGCCTCCTCCGAGAAGGAGGCGGCCCGGAGTGCCCCCTCGCCGGACTCCGCGAGGGAATCGCGGAGCCTCAGACAGAAGAGCCTCCGGAAGTCCTCGTGATCCCCCGCCTCGGCCGCCGCCTCCAGGGGCAGGTGGAGGGCGAGGATCTCGCCCCGGCGGTTCAGGGCGGAGGCCAGCGAGGCCAGGTGGGTGGTCCTCCCGGACATACGCCGCGGCGGGATCACGTAGGCCGCCCCCGCCGTGATGCCCGCCAGGGGGCCCGCCAGCCGCCCCTCCGCCGGCAGGACATAGTGGAGCGCGGGATCCGCCGGGCCGCAGGGGCAGAAGCGCCTGTGCGCCGCTCCGTGGGCCGGGCGGGACGCGGGGGGCTCCCCCGCGCCGTCCGGGGCCGGCGCGGTTCCTACCGGGCTAGAGGTCATGTACTTCCCTTCCCGCGGCGGGCGGCGGCGGGCCAGGACGGCCCCGCGGGCCCCGGGCCATGTCAGCCGCCCCCATGATAGCGGAGATAGAAGCGGAGGTACTCCCAGAGCACCCCGGCGGCCGCAGCCCCGGCGAGGGCGAGGGAGAGGGCGGGGAGGAGGAGGGCGTCCGCCCCGGTGCGGGCCAGGAGCGGCATCCGGGGCGGCACGGCCTGCGCCTTGAGCGCCTCGACCTCCTCATAGGGGAGGTTCCCCAGCTGCTGGTTCTCGTCGAGGCGCTTCTGCGCCAGGGTGGCCGCGCGGAACCTCCGCGAGTGGCCCAGGATGGCGCCCTTGCGCAGGAGGGCGTAGGCGAGCCCGGCCGCCGGCCCCCCCAGCGCCAGCCAGGGGTTCGCGTAGTCGACTCCCTGCCAGGCGGCGGAGGCCGCGGCCGCTGCGACCGCCAGCAGGAGGGGGATCCAGCCCCGGCGGATCCTGCCGGCGCGTCTGACGTCTTTCGGCAGGGGATCCGTGCGGACGCTGGAGAAGCTCACCCCGTCCGCGTGTATGCTGTAGTTCCTGCCGCCGTAGGAGAACACGGCCCGCGCGAGGGGGAGGAGGCACTTCTCGGCGGGCTCGAGGCTGCGGCTGGAAGAGTGCCGCCAGTCCCTCTGGCGGTCGCCCTGGGCGTGCCTGAGCACCTCGCCGGCCTCTATGGACTGCACCTGGGCCTCCACCCTCCCGCGGACGTCCTCGGGCGAGCTGGCGAAGGGCTCGACGGAGTAGCCCGCCGCGAAGGCGGGCGAGTACCGGACGGAAGGCTCCCCCCTGAGGGCCGTCTCGAGCATCTCGGCCGTCTCCCTGGGTGTGCCGTCACCCGCGTAGGCGCGCACGGTGAAGGTCGCCCGGGCCTTGCCGCTCGCGGGCCGCCAGTCGGTGACCGTCCGGTAGCGGGTGACCGGCCGCGAGTAGGAGCGGCCGTTCCTGTTCACCGTCACGTAGGCGGTGTACGGCTCCTGGCGGTCGTAGCCGAAGGAGGCCGTCCAGTCTATGTCGGAGGTGCCCTTCACCTGCCAGCAGGGCAGGTAGACGAGCTCCTTGGACTCGATGTTCCCCGCGGAGAGGATGTCGTCGGGGGCGTCGTCAGACTGGATGACCGTGTTCATGACGAAGGAGTGGAGGGCTTTCTCGTCCTGCTTGAAGGGCACCAGGAGCTTCACGTCCCCATCGGCGGGGGCGGCGGGGTCGCCCCCGGCGGCGGCCTTGAGCTTGAAGAGGTCGACCTCGCTCCCGCACCAGGGGCACTCGTACTTCGACTTGCCGGGGATCACGTCGATGAACCCGTTGCAGGAGGGGCAGTTGATCTGGGTGTCGGAAGCCATTGATCCTTATGATCCTCGTGCCGGGCGGGGTGTTCCCTGCCGCAGGAGGGCCCGGGCGCCGTCTTCGGGGGCAGGCGGAGGGCGGGGTTACCGCCCCGGCGGTTCGGGGCGGAGGCCGGCGAAGCCAGGCGGGTGTCCCTCCCGGACATCCGCCTCGGCGGGATCGCTCGGGCCGCCTCCGCCGGAGTTCCCCGCCAGCCGCCCCGCCGCCGGCGGGACATGGCGGGGCGCGGGAGCCGCCGGGCCGCGGGGGCAGAGGCGCCTGGGGCCCGGGCGGGGCCCGGGGGCCGCCCGCGCTCCGCCAGGGGTCGCGGCAGACGCTGCGGCGTCCGGGGCCGCAACCTCCCCGGCGGCGTTTCCGGCGGGCGCGGTCTCTTCCGGGCTGGAGATCATGTCCTCCCCTTCCCGCGGCGGGCGGCCGGGAGCCGGGACTGCTCACGGAGCCCCGGGCCATGCCGGCCGCTGTCCTGATAGCGGAGACTGAGGCGGGGGTACTGCCAGGGCATCCCTACGGCAGCCTCGCCGGCGAAGGCGGGGGAGAGGGCCGTGAGGAGATGGCGTCAGGCCCGGTGCGGGCCGGGGGCGGCACCCGGGGCGGTACGGCCAGCGTCCCGTGTTCTTCGGCCATCTCACCGGGGAGGATCCCCAGCCGCCGGGGCCGGCCGGGGATCCTCTGCGCCACGGCGGCCGCGCGGAACCTCCGCGAGCAGCCCGCGACGGACAGCACGCGCGGGCGGGCGCAGGCGGATCCGGCCGCCGGGCCCCCTGGAGCCGGCAAGATACCCGCGAATACGAGGCCGTTCAGGGCGGAGGCGGCCGCGGCTGCGGCCAGCACGGAGGGGATCCAGCCCCGCCTGATCATCCTGTCGCGCGCGGCGTTGCCCTCCCGGTTCGCGGATTCCATCGGCAAGGGATCCGCGCGGGCGCCGGAAAGGCTCTCCCCGTCCGCGTGCATGCCGTAGTTCCCGCCGCCGCAGGGGGACGCGGCCCGGGCGAGGGGGAGGGGGCGCTTCCCGGCAGGCTCCAGGCCGCGGCTGGAAGAGCGCCGCCGGCCCCTCTGGCGGTCGCCCCGGGCGTGGCCGTGCGCCTCGCCGTACTCCCTGCCCCGCATCGGATACTTCATCCTCCCTGGGACGTCCTCGGGAGGGCCCGTGCTGGATCCGGCTGGGCGGCCTGCCGCGCGGCCGGGCAGGTGCCGGACGGCCGGCTCGTTTCCGGGGGCCCTGCCGGGCATCCCTGACGTCCCGCTGGGTATCCCTGTCCCCGCGTGGACGCGCGCGGTGAGGTCCGCCCGTGCCCTGCCGCTCGCGGAACGCCGGAAGGCGACCGTCCTGCGGCGTGTGGCCTGCTTCGGTTCGGTGCCGCCGCCCTCCCTCTCCGCCGTCCCCCAGCCGGTGCAGGGCTCCGCGCGGCCGAAGCCGGAGGAGGCCGTCCGGTCCACTTCGGAGGGGCCCTTCGCTTGCCCGGATGGCGCGCAGGCGAGCTGAGCGGACCCGATGGTCCCGGCGGGGAGGATGCCGCAGGGGGCACCGCCTGACTGCACGGCCCTGCGCTTCGCCAAGGTGCGGGGGGAGTTCTCGTCCTGCTGGGAGGGCGCCACGAGCTTCCCGTCTCCGTCCTTGAGCTTGAGGAGGCGGGCCTCGCTCCCGCGCCAGGGGCACTCGCGCTTCGCCTCGCCGGGGATCACGCCGATGGGCCCGCTGCAGGAGCGGCGGTTGATCTGGGTGTCGGAAGCCATAGTTGATCCCTATGATCCTCGTGCCGGGCGGGGACGTCCCCTGCCGCCGCGCGGGGGAGCCGGACCGGGCGCCGCAGAGGGGGCGGGCGCGCGTCAAGGGGCATCGAGCGCAAGTCGGCGGGAGGCCGGCGGGGAGGGGGTGCGGACTTCAATCAGTTTCCAGGCTAGTTTAACACGATGACCCGTGTTTCCCGCAATGTCCCAGCCCGCAAGCCAGGGGAAGCACCCGTTAACCAGCGGTCGTATCATCGCAGCCGGTAGCCTGCAGGATACCCCGGTTCAGGCCGGAAGACACCTGTCATGTCGCCAGGCATGAACGGCTGTCCCTGTCGCCGGGCCCGTTGCCGGGGGGCGGGGACGCGGGATCTGGCGGCGTCCCGTCCTCCCAGGGGGCTGGGCTCCCCCCGGCGTCCGGCAGGCCCCGTCCCCTGGCGGAAGACCGAGTCCGGACGAGGCCGTGGCGGGATGCTCCGGCGCGATGCTGCCGTGATCGTTCGCCCTGGCGCCGGGGTTGCCCGCGAGGGACGCCTGCGCTTCCGGTGGCGGGCGTGTTCCTGCGGGATCCGGTTCAGGCCGTGTTCCTCCGGGGCGAGCCCCGCGGCCCACGGGGGCGGTCACCGGGGCTTCGGGAAGACGGCTGGAGCCTTCCGGAGGGGACGGCGCACCGGGGAGGCCGGGGGCGCCTCCGGGCCGGCCCCCGGGCCCATACCCGCCGGGAGACGGCGGTCTTGCCGGCGGCATCGCCCAAGGGACGCGGAGTTCCCGCCCCCCCCTCCCGGGCCGGGATTCCTGTGCGCCGCCCGCCTGCCGCGCGCTCCCCGGAGGGCTCGGGGGGAGGGGGCTTTCCCGGCCCCTTCCTGCGGGGCGGCGTCCCTGGCCCGGGCCCTCCCCGCCCCTCCTGCCAGCCTGTTCCGCCGAGGCCTCTCCCGTTCGCCAGGGGTCGGCTCAAGTCTTCCTGCCCTCCGGCAGAGCCGCGCCGGATCCGCGATCGGCTGGAGAAGCCCCCCGCCTGCGGCCTCGCCTCCAAGCGGTGCTTCAGCGCGTCCCGGCCCCTGAGCTCGGGCGCCCCGCGGACGGCCCAGGCGATCCAGCGGCGCCGGATCCGGCCCGGGCCCCGCGCGCCCCGGCCGGCTTGTCTCCCTGGACACGGGGCGGGCCCGTGCCTGGGCCCGATCCCGGCGCTGCTGTCCGCGGGGGGATGCCCGGGCGCTCCGGGAAGGGAAGCGGGAAGGGCAGGGTCTCAGGATCTCGGGGCGAACGCCCGCGCCTGGCGGCATTTCCCGGCAGGGGCGCGCCTGGCGCGTTCCGTCGGGCCGGCCCTGGGACGGCCCGGCTCCGCCCGGAGCCCCGGCTCCTGGCCCGCGTCCCCGGCCTTCCGGAGAACCCCGCCCTGGTTGCGCTCGCGGACGATCAACCTGGACGGCCTCATCCCGCCCTCGCCGCATTATCTGCTGCCGGTCGCCGCGTCCCTCGGACCGCCGCCCGTGCGACGCTGGGTAACCTCTCGAGGTGGCTCTGGCAGGACTGACGGGAAACCGCCGGGCTGTCCTTGGCGGATCCGCGGGTATGCGGGGCAGGGGGCGCTCCCGGATGCCCTTCCGGGACGGGCAAGGGGCCCGTGGGTCTCCGCGAGGCGGCTCGCGGCGATGGAGAGGGCCGTCTCCCGCGACCTGAGGCTCCGGAGTAAGGCCGTCCGCGGCAGAAGCGGCGGCCCGTCTCGGCGGCATGCGCGGGGGTTCGGGGTTAGGGGCCGCGGGGAGGCACCCGCCTGGCGGGTCTCCGGGCGTAGGTGGCAAGTACCAAGGACATGCCGCGGCCGAGGCATCCGGGGGAGGGACGCGGCAAGCGACTTGGGAGCGCCGAGGGGATGCCTTGGCATCTGGTTGCGTTGCGGCCGGGCAAACCGGCCACGCCGCCTGACAGGCGGACGGGAGCCCTCCCCCGCAACCGCCGGGGGCCTGCCGGGCACGTGGGCCTCTTGAGGCAGGGGCGCCGCCGGGCCCGCGTCTTCCGGACGTCCTTTCTCGCGGCCAGGGAGGGCATCCGCAGACGCCCCGCTGGCCTGAGCCTCCCCCCGCAGGTGCCCGGGGCCGGCTCTGTCGCGCGGCCGGGAAGCGCATGCGTTAGGCCTTTGCCGGCGAGCTCAGCCTCGCCGTCCCCCGGCCTGGGAGGGATCCCCTGGCGGGCCCTGCGCCCCGGCCGGCCGCAGGCGGATACTTGCATCTACCCTTTTCTCGCCGATAAAGGCAAAGAATAAAAATAAATAAACCCTATTTCCCGGTTTTTTTTTGCGCTACACTATTATTTTTTGTAAATGCATGGCATGATATTTGCTGGCACCCGATGATCATTATTAAAGTGGCGACCGTGGTCTCTTGTTTTTACTGCCAGGTGGCCGTCCTCGTTTTCGCCGTATTACTGGTACCTCAGTACTTGTTTCTTCAGGTGAATTTGGGGAACTGTTTTGTATATCTTTTCGTGAGCTGAGACTCTTTTTTGGACGACCTCTTTTTCTATTATTATTTTTCGTAAGGGAAAAGCAACTATTTTTATTGTTATGTCCTGATTCAATTAAAAATAAACTCTCTAAATTTAAGTTTTTAATAGTATTATTCTGAGTTTTTGTAGGCTCTTGAACAATAATTGTACCTGAAGGATATATTTTAGCATATAATCTAGCTAAATGATAAAAAATAAAATTAGCGGAATATTTAGATTTTAATAATCTAAAATTAATTATCATATACATTATTGTCGCTAAAAAATTAATATTAAGATGTCCTCGAATGGCTTCTATGCTGTGGAGGCGCAATGGCATCAGATTTGTCATATTTTTTGCTGTGTCAAAAAACTGCTCAATCTTTTGTCTAGCGTAGTATATATCTAATATATCAGAAGGATTACAATTCTTTGATGCAAGCAAAATAAATTTACCTGCATTTTTTAGTTTATTTTGAATTAAATTTTTTGAATCAATATTTTCATCAGCCTTTAGTATTGAATTATTTAATTCATGAAAGTATCTTTCATTATCATGCATTAAAAATGCATAAAAATCATTATTAAAAATTTTAATAGGTATTTTTTTACCAAATAAAGTTCTATTTTTATAACTTATTGCATTGTCAGGGGTCAAGAGGTCGTCACTATGGTTATTCAAGATGTCCTTATAGATAGTCCTATTAGGCAACATTCTAACTACAAAGGGCACTTTTATTGATATTAAATCTTTTATATTTTCATCACTATAATAGCCAGCATCCATTATAATAAATTCAATATTAATATTAAAAGCTTTTAATTCTTGTAATGTAGTATTTAATGTAATTTTATCTATTATATTACCAGGAATATATCTAAAATAGATAGGTAATCCAGTGTTTTGGTCTACCACATATATTAATCTAATTTCTCTTTTTATAATACCATTATGATTATTAAATGCGGCAACATCGATTTGAATTTTATTTTCGAGACCTGTGCTGTCTATAAGCAGTGGAAATGTTAAAACATCTCTTGATGAGTAATTTGATATAATATACTCTAAATATAATATTATCATTCGACGATATATATATTCTTGTCCAAATAAAGTTAAAAATTCACTTATTCTCTGAGATTGAAGATGAGCATGTTTATAAAGAAATTTTGCATATGAAGCATTATACCATAATGATGCATTAAGATATGGGACATTACTCTGCAAAGTTCTGAAAGCAATCAGAGCTTTAACCGTATCCACATCTTCAGGATAGATTTTATCTATAACGGAAATCATCCCACTTTGCTCTAATATTTTATTGTATACCCATATATCACCAAATTCTACACAATAATCTCTATTTTGTGCTATATTTTTATTATAATGTGATTGAAATTCTGGTGGTGCTTCAGCAAAACCATGCTCTATAGTATATTTAAATATTCCTTTTTCCTTATTTTCAAAAATACCATATTCTAAATCAATAACTTTACCAAGATACAGTCGACTATTGTGTGTAACTTTTCCATTTTTGTCTCGTTTTGTGTCTTTATAATGAGATGCATAAATGTTATTTTGTATACGGATATGGCCGAGCGAAGAATGTAATGAAGGAGATGAGGCTTGTTTCTTTGTTTCATCAGTAGACAAAGAAGTCGATGAATCTAATGATTGGGCTTGACAAATGCCATCATTAAGATTGGTATCCTTGTCGATTTCCATTTTACCCTCAAATATTTGTAGCGTTATTTTTGTCGCTACACTATTGAAGGCTAGACGAAAACCAACAAAAAGTCAAGAAAAAAAAATCGATTATTGAGATAGGATTAATGACATGTTAAAAATGATTAATCGTTAAAATTTTTATTAATATTTAAATTTATGTTATATTATTCCTATGCGAAAACTATGCCAATAATTGAAGCGTCAAAAATTCCGGGAAATAGGGATAAATAGGTATATTATACCAAATTTAATAAACAGTTTGTTGCTACAGCGATCCTCTCTTGGCGGCCAGGCTCTCGTCTTTCCTGCGGATGGCCAGCCGGTAGATCTCCTCGAGGAGCTGGGCGGCGTTGGCGCTCTGGGCGGCGGGATCGGCAGGGGGGGAGGGGGGCGCGGCGGCTCCGGGATCCCCGGCCGGGGGGGGCGGGCTTCCCGCGGCGACGGATCCCGGGGGCTCCAGGAGCAAGTCGGGCGGGGCGGTGTAAGGCGGGGAGGGCTTGGCGGGATTGAAGATCTCATCGAGATCCATGAGCCTTTCGGCGATGAGGCGATCCGTCGGGACGGAGGAGTTCTTGTCGAAGTAGCGGATCTCCTCGATGGAGCGCTCCAGTGACCTGGCCTCGGGGGAACCCTGGGGGAAGCGGGCCAGGAGCGTCTCCGCCCGCGAGAGGAGGCCGTAGACCCCGTCGGCGCGGCGCTCGGCCGAGGCGTCGGAGAAGGACTTGCGCCTGGCGGCCCAGCTCATGCCGTAGGCCGCGGCAGCGAAGACCGCGAGAAGCAGGAGCTGCACGAGGACGAGGGCCGCGAGGCCCGTGGCGATGCCTGCCATGAAGAGGAGGGAGACGGCGAACGCCATGGCCAGGTACACCAGGGCCGCCAGCGCCGCCCCCCCGGAAGCCAGGGGCGCCGGTGCGCCCGGCCGGGCGAGCCGCGGCAGGGCGAGCGACCCTGCGGCGGCCGTGCCCGCGAGCAGCAGGGCCGCGAAAGCCGCGAGACGGGCGGGGGTGAGCCCGTCCGCCGCAACGGCGAAAAGGATCAGGGCCAGGATAACCAGGGCGTCGAAGGCGAGCCAGGCGATGGCGAGAGGCTTGAGACGGTTTGCGGCGTCGGTCATGGGAGGCCTTTCCGCCCGTCGTGGGGCGATGGTAGGGGAGGGCACGCCGGCGGCGGGCGAGGGTGCGGGAGTCGCCGGCCTCTTGCCGCCCCCCTGCCCGGGGGCCAGGGGGGCGGCGCGGCCTGTGCCGCGGGAGGTGTCGGCCGGCCGCCGCCAATCCGCGAGCCGCCGGATCCCCGCCCGCCGCAGGGAAGGCGCCTGGTCGGAGGGCGGCCGTCCCTCCCCTCAGCGCCCGCAGGGAGCGGCCATTCCCGGCCGTTGCCGGGCGGGAGCCGCATCCCCGGGGTGCGACCTCTTCCCCATCCGGCCTGGCGCGGGCGGAAGCGGGCGCGGGCGGAAGATCGATCGCGCCGTCCACGGTGCCGCGGGTGAGCCGGGGTTCGGCGCGCGGCATGGCCGGGAGACGATCGGCGCTCCGCGGCCCCGAGACCGTCCCCGGCGGCGGGCGGGCACCGCCCGCCCGGCGCGGCGGCGGGACGCGCCATCCGCCCGCCCGGCGCCATCCGGGGCGTCTCCCCCTCCCCCGGCGGGCGGCCGTTCACGTCCCCGCGCGGCACCATGCCCGGGAAGGGCCTGAAAGGGGCCGCGGGTTCCCGCGGCCGACGGAGGCGCCGGTCACCGGAGGGGGCCGGGGCGGGCCCGCCGCCGCCCTAGAGCTTCTGGCCGCAGTTGAGGCAGAACTTCGCGGCGGGGGCGTTGTCGGTGTTGCACTTGGGGCATTTCTTCGGGCCGACGGCGAAGCCGCAGGAGGGGCAGAACTTGAGGCCGGGTCGGTCCAGTGCGGCCCCGCACTTGGGGCAGGGCGTCGGGAGCGCGTAGCCGCAGGAGGGGCAGGAGGTGGCCCCTTTGGGGAGATCCTGTCCGCACTTGGGGCAGGGGTTGTAGGGATCGCCGCAGTTGGGGCAGAAGCGGGCGTCGGGGGACATGAGGGTCCCGCACTTGTCGCAGCGGATCTCCCGCTGGGCCTGCTGGGCCTGCTGCTGGAGGGGTTTGCCGCAGGAGGGGCAGAAGCGGGTGCCGGAGGCGGTCTCCGCCCCGCAGGCGGGGCAGCGCACCCTCTGGCCGGGGGGGGCGATGGAGACGGCTGCGGCCGCGCCGGCGGCCTGCTGGCCGAACGCGGCCCCCAGGCCCGCGCCCATGCCGAGGCCGATGCCCGCGCCCATCACCGCTGCGCCGGCTCCTCCGGGGTTCTTGGCTGCGCCCTCCAGCACGTCGAAGGAGCGCTGCTGGGTGTAGTCGTAGCCTATGATGTTCATCTCGGCCTTGCGGGCCAGCGCCCCCTTGAGCTGGATCACGGCTGGGTCGTCCTCGGGCACGGACACGTCGTTCACGAAGAAGTTCAGGAGCTTGAGGCCGTACTCGGCGAGGAAGGGGGCGGTGCGGTCGCGGATGTGATCCGAGAGCTCGTCCAGGTAGGCGCTCATCTCGAGAATCGAGATGCCCTTCTTGACCAGGTACTGGGCCAGCGTGTCCTTGGTCTTGGTGAGGAAGAGCCCCCGGAAGACCCGGGTCAGGGTCTCCTGGTCGAACTGCCTGGTGGTGCCCACGAGCTTCGCGAGGAACTTGGCGGAGTTCTCGACCTGGATCCCAAACTGGCCGAAGGACCTTACCGGGACCATGATGCCGAACTTGGGATCCTGGATCTGTATGGGCGTGGGCGTGCCCCACTTGACGTCCAGGGAATGGGCCTTGTTGACGAACCACACCTCGGCCGAGAAGGGCGACTGGCCGCCGAAGGGGAGCCGGATGAGGGAGGTGAGGAGTGGGATGTTGTCGGTGTCCAGTGTGTGACGGCCAGGGCCGAAGACGTCCAGGGCCCTGCCGCCCTTGAAGAACACGGCCTCCTGGGACTCATTGACGATGAGCTGGGTCCAGGTGCTCAGTTCCTCGCTGGGGAACTTCCAGGCGAAGACGCTGTTGGGTCCGCTGTACTTGACGAGATCTATTATGGCCATGCTTCACCAGTCGCCAGTCCCGCGGTTGGGGGCCCGGCCGGGCGGGCCGGGGGGCGCCGGACACCCGCTTCCGGGGCGCGGGGCGGGAACGGGAAGACACTTACCAGATATTGTCTCGGCAAGTCAAGGAGGGAACGGGCGAAACGCTTATCCAGCACGGGCGCACGGTTGGAAGGGCTCCGGGCGGCGGGGCTCCGGCCGCTGTCGGACTCGCCAGGCGCCGGAGAGGCGGGTGGCCGGCGGGGACTTCCGCCTGACGGCAGGTGCCAGCCCGATGGAAGGGATCATCCCCACGATGCCGACGCGAGATACACGCCGGCCCCTGGGCCGGACGATCCCAAAGGGGGGCATGGTTGAAGACATGACAGCTATTTAAAAGGTATTATATCATAAAATTGATTTCAAAAATATAAGAAAAATATAAGCAATTGACTGCATCAGCTGCGGGCAGTCCCTCCGGCGCTCCTGGCCTGCGGCGGCCCCGCCCGGCCGGGGATCCAGCGGCACCTGCCGCCTGCCGCCGGCGGAGTCCCCCCCGGGCGCTCCGCGCCCGGGGTGCCCGGCGGCGCGGGCAAGCGGTTCCGTCCGCGTTCCGCGGCTGTCAGCGGATGTTTCCTTAAGGCGAGAGAGGCGCTTGTCTGCGGGGGCGGCGCACCGCCCTTCCCGGATTCGGGATCGTGCCGGGCTGCTCGGGGCTCCCCTGCCGTCCCGGATGTTGACAATAATCCCGCTCACGGGTAGATTCGCTAATCGTTCAGGGGCACGGCGGCGGTGCCGGACTTCCCGTCCTCGCGGAACCCCGGCGGCGGCCGCGCCGCCGGCTCCTCGGCGGGGATCAGACGTGCCCCTTCCCCGCCACCCTTCCCGGTATCCAGGCTTTTTTCCGTTTTTCTGGGAGGCGGATCCCCCTTCTTTAAGTCCTCCCGGAGGGGGCGCGGCGGGCCCGCGGGACTTTCGCGGGAAGCCCCTCCCGCGCCGCGGGGTGCCGCCGTTTCGGACGGGTCTCGAGGCGTCCCGGTTTCCGGGGGCGGGTCAAGGCGTTTTTCCAGGCTGGCGGGTCAGTCCGTGGCCGCGCGCGGCACTACCCTAGAGGATTTTGGGCACGGTGGGCGGACGGGGGGCGGCTCCCTGTCCAGGACGTTTTCAGCCGGCCTCCGGCCGGGCCCGTGATGCCGGCGGTTCATGACGCCGTCTGCCGGACGTTTGACGCTGTGTGACGCTCGACCGTGACCGCTGAGGTGGCGGGCCGCCCGCACTGGGGGGCGCCTCCTCCTGGCCTTCCAGCGGACGCCGCCGGGCGAGTCCGTCCGGCAAGCCCGGCCTTTCCGGCGCGCAGGACGGCGGCCGGGCCGCCGTCCTGCATCTCGCGATCAGGACGGATCCGCGCCCGTTCCCGGGTGCCGGATGCCCGCCATGCCGCCGGAGGGCGACGCCGTCCCCCGGCCGGTCAAGCCCCGGGGGGCGGGCGGCTTTGCGTTTCCAGCCCGGCGGAACGGCTAGGCTTCCCGGCCCGCCCCGGGGCGGGCCTTCTGTGTCGCCGGGAGAGGAATCCACCGGGGGCGGAGGGGCTTCCGGCCTGCCGTATCCGTTTGTCCGCCGTCGGCCGCCAGTATCCGTGAATCCCGTGGAGGCAGCCCGGCACTGCGGCGGGTCTTCCGCGCGCGGGGCCTCCCCGGGCCGCCATGTGTCAGGGGCCGCGCCAGGGCGGCGCGGGAGACCCCGCCGCCCGCCTGTCCGCTGACCACTCCGCAACGGAGGAAGCCAGACCCTTGAAGACCCTCCTCGTAGCCTGCGAGACCATCAGTGATGAGGTAGTCCAGGCGCTCGACCGCCTGGGGCTGGGCTATCCCGTGCGCTTCCTGGAGGGAGGCCTGCACCGGAACCCGGAGAGGCTGGGGGAGTGCCTCCGGGGCGTCCTGGGAGAGGCCGAGGGCCTCTGCGAGAGGCTCATCCTGGCCCTCGGCTGGTGCGGGGGGGGCATGGACAGCCTCTCCACTGGCTCCTACGAGACGGTGCTGCCGCTCGCTGACGACTGTCTCACCCTGCTTTTCGGCTCGACCGGCGCCCGCCGCTCGGCATCGGCGCCTCCCACCTATTTCCTCACCGGGGGCTGGCTCAGGGACGAGTCGAGCGTCGTGAAAGACTACGACCGCACGGCGCGGAGATTCGGGGCGGAGACAGCGGCCCGCCTCAACCGGACCGTCTGGGAAGGCTATGCCCGGCTGGGGCTCCTGGACACCGGGGCCTACGACCTGGGAGAGGCCCGGCGCGAGGTCACCCCCATGGCCGCCGAGCTGGGCCTGGAGGTGGCTACCGTGCCGGCGGATCTCTCCTGGCTGGACGAACTCCTCCTTGGGCCTCACGACGATCCTGGGAGGTTCCTGAGGCTGCCGCCAGGAGCGAGGCTTTCCTTCTCGAGTTGGAAACCGCTCTTCTCCGGGTGACCGCAAGTCGGGCGCGGCGGGCAGGGGCGGGAGAGGCCTCAAGACCGGGGCGGGGCTCGCCGGCGGGAGGGAGGCGGCCCCATCGGGGGAAAGGAAAAACGGCCCCCCCGCGAGGGGAGGCCGTTGCCGGGAAAGGCACCGCCGGACGCGGCGGAGCCGTGCCGTGGGATGACGATGCAGGGCGGTCGGCAAGGAGGATTGGGGTGCCGGGCGGCCCGCTTCGGGACGCGGCGCGTCTCCATCGGCTGGGACGGGCGCCGTGAGAGTCCTCCGAGAGGCGTGGGAAGGCCGCGGCTACCCCAGCAGACACGTCCGGCGAAATCAGGGGAAGGATTACGGCATTGCAGGGGGAAGGCGCCGGTGCGGCCCAACCCCGGCGGGGACGCGCCTCCCGCACGGACGGCGGGTGTCCCTGGCCGCCGTGACGGGGAGCGTGCCGCCACATGATGCGGTAGGGAGACAGGGCAAGCGGCACCTGACGCGCACCGCCGGGACGGTGCCCGCAGACAGGCGGTTGCCGCTGGCCCGGCCTTCCGCAGGAAGCCGGGCCGAGGCGGAACCGCCAGCCGGGCCGGGAGCCGTCAGTTCTTCTTGTTGCCCTTGTTCTTGAGGTTCTTGAGCCGCTGCTCGCGCTCCGCGATCTCCTCCTCGGTGTCCGGTGCGTAGGCGTTGGGCCCGATGATCTCCTGGTACAGGCGCTCGTTGTCCTCGAGGTTGTAGCCGAGGCCCATGATGATCTTCCTGGCGGTCTCGGGGCGGCACCTCTGCCCGTTCTCTATTTTGAGTATGGTGAGCGGGGAGATCTCGGCCTTGCGGGCCAGCTCCGCCCGGCTCATCAGGCGCTGCTCGCGGATTTCCGCCAGTCTGTTGAGTTTTAAAGTCGTCATTGCGGGTTCGCCTTTCGTAAAGGGTTGAAACACCGGGTCGGGCAGGGGCTCGCGCCGCCCCGGTTGCCGGGGGGGATAGCGGCTCATTCCCCGTTCAGGTAGTCCCTGAGCTTGGTGGAGGGCCTGAAGGTCACCACCCGTCGGGACGCGAGTTCGATGGAGGTGTTGGTCTGGGGGTTCCTTCCCTTGCGGGGCTGCTTGTCCGTCACGAGGAACTTCCCGAAGCCGCTGATGAGGACGTCCTGACCTTCCTGGAGGCACACCATCATCTCAGTGATAAGCCGGTCCACTATGTCGCCGCAGAGCGGTATGGGCTTGTCGGTGGCCTCGGCCAGTCTCCTGATTAGTTTATCCTTGGTAAGAGTCATGCTCGGCTCGTCGCGGCGGGTGGCCCTGCCACGGCGTCCGGTTCACCGGGGGCTCCGTGGCGGTCTTAGCGGGGGCCTGCCCCTGCTCGAAGCCTCCTTCACTGCCTTGGGCGGGATGCTGAGGCTTCAACCTATTGATATCACTGAATTTTCATACTGGTCAAGCTTGGACGGCTACCACCTTTTATGCTAAGGATTAGTCGCAAGACCTTATTACCATGATTAATTGTATAAAGTCAACTCTTAATCGAGCTTTTGGCCGTTACATCGGTTAATGGCATTTTCCATAAACCTAAATACTTAAAATTTAGGTGTGAAAGTGCTGGCAAGGCTTTCCCTCTGTTCCGTGTGGTGGGATCATCTAATCTAATGAGATTATTAATAATGTGGACTATCTGAGATCACATAAATTGGGCTTTAATGTTTATAGTTTGGCGTATCTAGTGTCATGGCAGAAACAACAGACATCCCGCTATCATGGCCTCTGGTCTGTATCGCGGAAAGCCGCCCTGATCCCCCTGTGGCCGGGATCCCGGAAGGGTAACGGCCTGTGCCCTGCCTATAGCTGCCGGCAGGGCTGCGCGACAGTCTTCTTGCCGGGAGCGAACGTTCGGGAAGGGCGGGGCCTCCGGACGTGAGAGGGCGGTCCACCCCTGGCAGGGCGGGGTGCCTCCCGGAGCCCCTAGCCCCTTTGGAGCTCGCAGGGTGGCGGTTGCCGGGGCACGCGGGGCGGGCGGAGGAGCGTGAACGGTTGTCGTCGGCGGGAAGGCGAGGCGGTGGGCGGGGCAATGGTTCCGCGAGAGTAGCTGCGCCTCCGGCAGGCCTGCTGACGGAAAGGCCGAGTGGAGGGATGCTGGAGAGCAGGCTCCGCTGACAGCGAGGACAAGCTGACGGTCGGGAGGGGCGGTGGAGGACGGGAGGATGAAAGGACGGGAGGACGGGAGGATGAGAGGACGGGAGTACCTGCGGGGAGGACGGTCTTTGGGACGGGAGTTATGGGAGGGACGGCCCGCTCGGGCCGCTTGATGATATCAAGTTGGTGGGCGGCGGGCATCCGGCAGGAATTGCCCGCCGGGGGGAACCGGTTCGGTCAGCACAGGAGGAGTCCGACTGGAGGGTGGGCGGGCTCCGGGGGCCCAAACCCGCCGAGCGTGTTCGCGGGCCGGATCGCCCGTCGGGTCAGTCCGCAGCCGCCAGCTGCGGATCGTTGCTGACGTTCGGCTCGGCCCGACGGTCACGGGTGGGTGCGGGCTTGGACGGAGTCCGGGATGTGGCCTTGCCACCCCATAAGCACCGGGAACCAGCGCGATCCGGAGCCCCGGCGCGATGTCCCGCCGGTCTCGCGCCTCGCGGGGGCATGTGTTCGTCCCCACCCGGCCGTCCGGTACGCGGGGGCCCGGGCTATGCCCGCTGCGGCGGGGGGCTGCAAGCCCCCTCGCCGGTGCGGGCCGCAAGGCCCGTCCGGGGAGTTGCGGTCGCGTCTTCTCTGACGATCTCGCGAACCGCCGGGGCGGAGGACTTCACGCCTCCGCCCCTTCCCGCGTCCAGGCGTCAGTTCGCCGTGTCGGGCGGGATCTCGAGCTGCGGGGACTCGGGGGATTCGCTCATCTCGTAGCCGGTGATGAGCCCGCCTTCGGGTGCCATCTTACGGGAGAGCACCTGGCGGGCGCCGGCGATGCTGTACTTCTCCTCCTTGAGTAGTGTCTTGATCTCCTGGACGCGGCCCACGGCGTCCTCATTGTAGCGGCGCTGACGCCCGGAGGTGCGTAGCGGGCTGAAGTAGCCGTTGAACTCCGTCTCCCAGTAGCGGAGGGTGTGGATGGGGACGCCGGTGAGCTCGGAGACCTCGCCGATCGTCAGCCAGTCTTTCTTGATGATCATTGGCATAGCGCTTTCCTCACACAAGCTGTTGTCTCGCTGGGCCGACAGGCCCTGCGCAAGGGGTTTAGCAAAGGGTGTGCCATTATTCTAGACCCCACTGAAACCCTTACAGTAAGCCCTTTCTGAGATTGAACGCGTCCGCCGGGACAATAATTCCGTGTGCCCTGCATGAGGGGGCTGGCCCCGTGGGGCGGGCCCGTCGCCCGGATTCGTCCTGCAAACCAGCGCCGTTACTGACAATCAGGTGCGCGCTGCCCTGCGGCGTCGGTTCCGCAGACAGGCGTTCGACCGGCGGCGCCTGCCTCGCCCCTCCGGAGTGGCGGAAGGGGCCGGGAGGATTCTCGTACGGGACTTCAGGTTTGATTCTTATGAGTTAAGATAAGTATATTAAGTTAGAGAACGCTTTTGCGAATTGAATTAATTACTTGATATAAAACTGTCAGATAGTGGCAAGAGGGCATTTTTTTCCTTTCCAGGTCGTTGCAGGGCGGCCGTAACCGGGACAAGCCTGCCGATTTTCCCTGCATTCCTGTCACGGTCGGCTGCCTGCCCGGCTCGGGAGGCTGTCCGGACGGCCCTGTCCTGGCGGTTCGACAGTGGGTGGCGGCTTGCCCGGGCTCAGCCCCGGCACGTCAGGATCGGCCTGCCTCGCCGCCTCCGGGCCAGGTTGTACCGCCGCAGGAGCCGTGAGGCCCCAGCCGTCGTCCGCGTCCGTCCAAGGGACGGAGTGGCAGCCGGAAGCTCTGCGGCACGCCCTTGGATCGCCGCCCCCGGATGGCGCAGGAACCCGGCCCCGCGCCTGGCTCGATGTCCGGTCCCCGACCCGGTACCGACCGGGGCCACGATCCTGGCCAGACCCGGGCACGGCTCGGTCCCGTCCCCCGGGCGGGTTCCGGCGGCGGCGCCGGAAAGTCCCGCAGGCGGCGGAAGGGATCGTCACCGGCCGCGCGGGCTGTCCTCTTCCTGGCTCCCGGGCCATGCCGGCTCTGGATATAGCCGGGGCCTTGTGCTAGAGTGTTCCGATCCGTAACCCGGCCCGCCGCCCCTCGCCCCGTGCCGCGGGGCCCCCGGTGCGCCGCAACCAGAGACTCCAGACAACACACCGAGGTGTTTTCCTATGCCACCAATGGACTGGGAAGAGTGGCAGAAGAGCCGGGAGAAGAGCCGGCAGAAGCACTCCACCCCTCCCCGCAACAACGGCGGCGAAGGCCCCCGGGGCGGGCCGCTGTTCACCGGCAACCTGGGCGGCTTTTTCAAGAGGTTCGAGCGGCTGGGGGGCAGGCTCTCCTGGATGTGGCTCATCGTGGCCTTCGTCCTGGTCTGGCTGGCCTCCGGCTTCTTCACCGTCGAGCCCTACGAGAGGGGTCTCGTGAAGCTCTTCGGGAAGTACAACCGCCAGGTAGAGCAGGGCCTGAGGTACCACTGGCCCTGGCCCTTCGAGTCCGTGACGAAGGTCAACTACACCCAGACCCGGCAGTTCGACGTGGGGGCGGGCGGCACCAGGGGCCTCGAGGAGGCCACGATGCTCACCGGGGACGAGAACATCGTGAACATCCAGTTCATGGTGCTCTACAAGGTGGACGACCCGGTGGCCTACGCCTTCAACGTGTACGACCCCGAGAAGGCCATCCGCGACGCGGCCATATCCGCCATGCGCGAGGTCATCGGGCGCAACTCCATCGACGGGGCGCTCACCGAGAACCGCGCTCACATCCAGGAGGACACCAAGGCCACCCTGCAGGCCATGATGGAGAAGTACCGCACCGGGCTCACAGTGGACAACGTGGAGCTGCAGGCCGTGCACGTGCCCTCGGAGGTCACCCAGGCCTTCAAGGACGTCACCTCCGCCCGGGAGGACTCCGAGCGCAGCGTCAACGAGGCCACCGGCTACCGGAACAACCGGCTCCCCGAGGCGGAGGCCCGGGCCTACGCCATGGTCGCCCAGGCCCAGGCCTACAAGGCCGAGCGCGTCTTCCGCGCGCAGGGAGAGGCGGCGCGTTTCCTGCAGCTCCTGGGCGAGTACCGCAAGGCCCCCGGCGTGACGCGCGAGCGGCTCCTGCTGGAGGCCATGGACGCGGTGCTGGGATCCGTCGACAAGTACGTCATGAGCGGGGACGCGGGGCGCGGCGTGCTCCCCCTCCTACAGCTCTCGCCCCCGGTGCCCCAGGCCGCCGCGGACGGGGGCACCGCCCAGGGGCAGGGGGGTGAGTCCAGATGACCCAGGCCCAGCCAGGCCACCTCCCCGGGAGCGGGAGGAGGGCCGTCCTTTTCGCCGTCTGCGTGGCGGCGGTAGCCATCATCCTCTCCGGCGTCTTCTTCACCGTGGACCAGACCCAGAGGGCGCTCGTCCTGCAGTTCGGCCAGCCCGTGGGGGGCGTCCGCGAGACCGGCCTCCACGCCAAGATCCCCCTGATCCAGAGGGTGGTCTACTTCGATAACCGCCTCATGGAGTACGACGTTGGCGCCGCCGAGTTCTACACCAACGACAAGAAGAACATGGTGGTGGATGCCTACGTGCGCTGGCGCATCGAAGATCCCCTCCTATTCTACCAGAGGTTCAAGAGCGAGAGCAGCTTCACGGTCGTGGAGGAGGCCAAGCGCCGCCTGGGCGGCATCATCGAGGGCGAGCTCCGGCGCGAGCTGGGGCTCCACATCCTCCAGGACATCATCTTCCAGAACCGCGGCTCCATTATGGAGATCGTGACCGACTCCTCCAACCGCAAACTCATGGAGGACACCCAGGCAGGCCTGGTCGTGATTGACGTCCGCATCAAGCGCGCGGATCTCCCCCCCGAGAACCAGCGCGCCGTATACGACAGGATGCGCACCGAGCGCGAGCAGCAGGCCACCAAGTACCGTTCAGAGGGACGCCGCAACGGGCAGAAGATCATGAGCGAGGCGGACCGCAAGGTCCGCGAGACCATCGCCGAGGCAGAGCGCCAGGCCCAGATAATCCGCGGCGAGGGCGACTCCGAGGCCGCCTCAATATACGCCCGGGCCTATGCTCAGGATCCGGAGTTCTACGCTTTCAAGAGGTCGCTCGAGTCATACCAGACCGTGTTGCGGGAGCGTACCGTGGTGGTGCTGGATCCCCGCAACGTCGACTACCTCAGGTACCTTGGCATCGCCTCCCCGCCAGACGGGGCGCTCCCCGAGCCGGTCTCCGATGATGAGGCCGACCCTGTCTCCCTTCTCGCGCCCCTGGGGCTTTCCGGCGACATCACCCCTTCCTGGGCGGAGCCCTACGACCCGCCCACGCCATCGGGAGAATTCGAAGGGTTCCCGTACGGCGGCGATTCCCCTGCGGAGGGGAGCGGTGACGACGGCCCCGCGATGGGGAGTGAGGGCACCGCCAATGCGGCGGTCACTCCGGGCGATGCTGGCACGGGCCCAGACACGGGGGCAGCCCCGACCGATGCAGTCCCGGCAGCGCCCGGAGGCGATGCAGCCCACTCCACCGGGGAGGCTCCCTCCACCGGGCCGGGGGCGGCTTCCGGTTCCCCTGAAGCGGATTCCGCCGCCGGAGGCCTTTGAGGGCCCGGTTCCTCCAGGAAGGGGCGAGACCCGGCCAGCATCTACGTCTAGGGGCCGGGCACGCATCTGCGGTTTCCCGACCCGCCCGGCCGTTGAGGTTCCCGTGTCTCGGATCCCGGAATGCAAGCTGGAGTATGCGGGCGCTGCCAGGGCGCACTTCCCCGGCGTCATGGAGGCACCCCGCTGACCGCGGTTCCCGCCCGGGTGCCAGCCGGGGCTCGGGCTGAACGGCCCATGGCTTCCCTCCCCCGGGAACTCCATCGCCGGGTTCCCCTATGCTGCCCTCTCCCTTCGCCGGGGGAGGCGGTTCACTTGCTGTCGGCCCTCCTGGGACTCCGACAGCCACCGGCGCTGTCATCGGCGGTCCCGGCAGGGCGTGGCGGCGGTGCGGTTCTCGCGGGGGACTGGTGCCGCCGGCGGCCTTTTCCGGTTTCAGGTTGCGCGCGGTTGCCGTTTCGGGGCGGCGGCGCGCCGAGGCAAGGGAGGTCTGACTTGGAAAACGTGAACGATATTACCTTCGCCCTCGAGGAAGAGGGCGAGGCGCTGGTGGAAGAGCTTGACAAGATCATTATCCAGAGGGGCGTCTGGGCCGTGATACTCTTCCGCTACCAGGAGAGGAACCGCAAGACCGGAGAATTCCAGCCTCCCAAGGCCACTCTGCGCCGCTACCAGAAGTTCAAGGGTGAGTACCGCAAGAGGGACGCCGTGAACCTGTCCAAGGATTCCGCCCGGATCCTCGTGGACACGCTAGGAAAGTGGCTCGAGGAGGGCCTCCTTGGCGATACCGGGGATGGGGACTCCTGAGCCCGCCCTCCCCTTGCCCTTCCGGGCGCCATTCCCTTCCGCCCCGGCACTTCCGGGGCCCCCGCGCCGCCGCCCTTCCGGCGGGACGGGTTCCCAAGCGCCATAGGCCATCGCCGCCTCACGGTCCGGAGTCATGTACGAGCTCAAGATTACAAACCACTTCTCCGCCGCCCACAACCTCCGCGAGTTCTACGGCAAGTGCGAGAATCTCCACGGCCACAACTGGTTCGTGGAGGCCCGCGTGCGGGCCGACGAGACGGATGCCACGGGTCTCGTCATGGATTTCGGGGTCATCAAGAGGCTCCTCAACGGGGTGCTCGATCTCGTCGATCACAAGTACCTCAACGAGCTGGAGCCGTTCACGACGGTGAACCCAACCTCGGAGAACATAGCCCGCTTCATCTTCGACCGACTTGCCCCGGGCATCCGCGAGTCCTCGGGGGGCAGGGCGCGGCTCTACTCCGTCTCCGCCTGGGAAAGCGACAACGCCTCGGCGACCTACGTCGATCTCACGGCCGCCTGAGGGGCGCGCCCTCTCCCTGCCCGGCTCGGGCGCGGCCGGGAAGGGATCTGCCGCCGCCCGCGTCCTCCCGCCGGCTCGTTGACGCCGGGGGGGCGCCGGCACGGCATCGGGGCCTTGCCTGCCAGATGTCGGTCTGCCAGCAGGGGACTGAGGGAGCCTTCCCAGCTGCGGGTTCAGCGGACAACCGGCGCCCTCCCTCTGCGGGACGGGCGGAAAACCTCTCCCATCCCGTGGCGGTGCCGAAATGGCCCCGGGCGGGGAGGCGTGCGCGGGTTCGCTAGGCGTGACGGGATACCTGCGCGTCCATGGGGCGGCGAGGCGGACGCGGGCCCGGTCCGGAGCCGCCTTGGCGCATCACTGGAGGCCGCGCGCTCATCGGGTATCTCCTCGGCGGCGGGCGGGTATCCCCGGCGGCGGGTCCGCGTTGGGAAGGCTCCCGGCCGCGCTGGGGCCACCGCGGTTCGTTCCGCCTGCGCAGGCCTCCTTCAAAGGGAAAGCGACAGGCGTGTCAAACTTGGCAAGCCTCGCGGTCGCCGCGGCCGGCCATGCGCCCCGCAGCCCTCCTCCGTGCCGCCTTCGGCCCAGGCCGCATGCGGCCTGGGCGGCGTACCGCCGCCGGTACGTCGCCTGCAGGAAGGCCGGAGCGTCCTGATTCCGGGAAGGGAATCGAAGCCTACTGAAACGTCAGGGGACCGGATTTCCCGGCCGGCGGACGGGACGCCCTTCCTGGCAGGCACCCGGGGAGGGCTCAGGCGGCACCCCTCTGAAGCCGGAGGGGGGTCGGGAGGCGCGAATGGGCCGCCGTCCGGCTCGAGGAAGACTTGACAGGGCGGGTGAGTCCGGGCTAGAATCCTTCCAGATAGTAGGGCCGCCCCATGGATCGGTGGCGGAGACCCGTTATGCCAGGGCCGGCGCGCCGGGATTCACGCGCCCCCTGGCTTTTTTCATGCCTGGGACGGGTGTCCCCGGGGTGCCCGGGCCGGCTCGCCAGGGACAGGCGGAACCCCCTCTAAGTCATGAGGAAATCCGTCATGAATCTCATTCCCTCCCAGACCTACGACACCCTGGAGGCCTATCAGGCGGCGGTCACCGCCCGTCAGGCCTCCGTGGCGGTGGTCGACGGGGCCCCCAACGTCGTGGCCCAGATCATCAAGGCAGGTGCCCCGAAGCCCCACGCCACGGTCTCCAACTCCATGGTGGCGGCGGTGGACGAGTACACCCCGCCCCCCGGCCGCAACCTGCGCCACTACCTCGCCCTGGACGTGGACAAGGCCGGGCGGAATCCCACCACCGTGGTGGACGCGCTCCAGCGCTACTTCAACGTGAGGCCCCGCCGCGAGCCGATGGCCGACCCCAAGGACATTGCCTCGACGGACAGTTTCCCCACGCTGGCCATGGACGAGGCGGCGGCCTACGCGCGGAACTTCCCTTACCAGTTCAGCGTCAACGGCGTGCCCCAGAAGCAGTACTCCCCCAACTTCTACGCGCGGGGCGGGGCTCTCAAGATACGCATACTGGGACCGGGTGTCACCACCGTGCACACCCCGGAGACCTCGGGCGAGCCCGGTCTCAAGGTGGGACCCTTCGCCGAGAAGGGCAACTACTACCCCCCGGCCTACGCCGCCCAGCTCACCATGGACGACATCCTGGAAAGGCTCGACCCGGCCATCCGGATAGACACCTTCACGGTGGGGCCGGTCAACGTGGACGATCCCAACACTACCCTGGCACGCGTTGCCGCCTCCCTCCAGCCCGTCCGGGCCGCGCTTTTCGGGCCTCTCGAGGTCGGGGCCTCGACCGTCCCGGCCTATGCGGCCGGCACCAGGGCCGGCTATTACTCCGGCGCCTCGGGCTATGCGGGCGCCCCGATGCTCCAGCTCCAGGCCATGGAAAAGACTATGGCCTGAGGGGGCAGCCGCAGGCGTCTCCACGGTGGAGTGCCGCTTCCCGGAGGCGCCGTCCAGCTTCCAGGGGTCGTGCCTTCCCTCCCTCGTGAGGCCGCGCCCTTCCCGGACGGGTTGTTCCCTGCGAGATCCGGCCATGCGTCCCCTTCGGCGGCAAACCATAAACCTTTGCCGGCCGATCCTGGGGCGGTGCGGTTCCGCACCGTGCGTCAGGGCGGCTTCGGCCTGGATCACGTTAGAAGCCCCGTAAGGCGCGGGAGGGTGCTCGCGCCTTGTGGGGAGGGCCTGCGCCTCGGGGCGGTGAGGGCGGCTTCCTCCCCGTTAGCCCTTGTCGGGACAATATGGCTCTTCGCGAAAAGCGATCGTGGGGAAGCCTGGGGAGGGCTACTTAGCGATGCCAGTTGTTATATATTTATTTATATATATTTAGATATTTGTATATCCTAAAATTAATCAGTTATGTATAAATACATTCTATATAGAATATATTGTGTGGTTTAACTAGGACACTATCAATCGGATCTCGTTTTTTATGTTGACACCATCCTCCACTATTTGTACAATGTACAAATAGTGGAGGTGCCTCTAAATGACATCGATTTTTGTCAGGTATACAACGGAAAGAAAGAATCTCAGCATCATAGGTTGCACTAGCAATCGTCTGTCGAATGTCGCGACAAAAACTGAGCAGAAAAATATTGGCAAGATCGAAAAGCACACTAATAATATTATTTTAAATAAAAATTATGATCTATGGGCATTAGAAAATTGTATTGATGATGATAAATTTATATTACTATTATCTAAAAGTGCTATTAAATATAATATAGAATTAAAATTACCGTCTAGGTTTTCTAATATAACTATTACATCTGAAGGCAAAATTGTGATGCCTCTTGATCCTCCTTCTATTACCGATCCTGTCCCACACTCAACCTCTTCTTCAATGCCATATCCTTCAAGTACGCCAAATTCCCTCAACCACTCCGCTGAGCAATCTGCGCCGGATGGATCAAAGCTGTATGAGTATTCTGATTCTGACCTTTTAGACTCAAGGCATTTAGATCTTGGCCATGTACATCTATTAGATTATATAGCTGAAAAGATAAATTTGAAAAAAATATTAAAGTATTCCTTTCCATCTAATTGGGGTGATATATTAAGTATTGCTCAATTTTTTACAATTGAATGTGCTCCAGCTATGAACTATAATTTTTTGATAAATAAAACTGATTCTCTTTCAGATTATACTAATTTAACATCGCAAAATATCAATAAATTATATGAATTAATAAAAGATCATCAAATTAAAGATTTTTATAGCGCGTGGAACAATCTATTTGATCATAATGAATATATAGCTTTAGATAATACATCAATTTCTACATATTCTAATAGGATAAAATTGGCATCTCGTGGGTACAATAGAGATGGTGATAATTTAGATCAAATGAATGTATCATTGCTATTTGGACAACAATCTAGACTACCAATGTACATCTCAACTTTTCAAGGCAGTTTAAGCAATATTACTACACTAATAAATACATTAAAAGAATTCGGAATTATAAATTTTATTGGTAAAAATAATGTTATAGTTATAGATAAAGGATTTTATAGCAATAAAAATATAGATTATTTATTCTCAAAAGCTTCTAAATTATCTTTTTTAATAGGTATACCAAATACTGAAAATATTTTTAATGAATTAATATCAAAAAATATTGATCTTGAAGTTAATTGCCAGTCATTATTGATGACTTCAAGTGGCGTAGTATATGGACGAACCCATCCAGTCAATTTCCCCGGAGGAAACAAAGGATATGCTCATATTTTCTTAGATAGAAATAATAAAATTAAAGAGCATGATTTAATTTTATATAATATATATGAAATGTATGATAAAATATATAGTAGCCCTGAAATTTATAAAAATGATCCTATTTATAAAAAATTTATAAATTGTATTGCTGATAAAAGATATAAAACAGGATATAAAATATCTCTTAAGATTGATTATATAAATAAACGTATTTGTAAAAGTGGTTGGGTAATGTTATTATCTAATAAAATTGATAATTTGCAAGAAGCTATCCAATATTACAGAAAAAAAGATCTGGTTGAAAAAGCTTTCGATCACTTAAAAAATAACGAACCACTGCGTAGACTAGCAGTTCATAGTGATCATAATATGCATTCAAAACTATTTATTGCTTTTATAGCTCTTATTCTATTATCTGAAATCGATAATATTATGAATATAAATAATTTATATATTAAATATACTATTAAAGAGATCTTTAACTATTTAAGTGAAATACAAGCATATTATATTAAAGGAAGAAGATTAATCAAACCCATCCCTGCACTTCATAAGAAAATTTTTAAAGCTTTCGGGTGTCCTCTTCCAGAATAACTGCCTCCATAAAATGTATTTGTACAACGCTTAGAGATTTCAGGATATATGTCTAGCTAGCCATGACAACGAACGAACTCTGCCATATCCAGGGCACAGTAAGCCACACGCTAAACGGGACGGTTCGGCGGGGAGAGGTGCACTGCCGGTTCATGCCTCAGGACATACTCATCCGCCGCCCATGTTGCGGGTCTCCAAATGCCGAAACCTGCGGCCCGGTGGAAAGACGCCGCCCGGCGCACCCGTCATCACCAGGAAGGCCGTCCTGCTCAATGCGGGTGTCCCCCGGGCGTATTGCAGGAAATGCGACACACTCAGGCAGATCGGCACGCGTCCCGGAGCCGGGGAAGGGACACGCGGAACGGTCCGCCAAGGCCGCCTGGAGGCTTCTGCGCGGGCAGGGCATCGGGCATGCGGCTCCCATCACGGATGCGGGCCGGCACGCGATCAATGGGATCCTTCAAGGGCCCCTGGAAAGCAAACGCTCCCGATCAGGACTAAAACAGTTGCGCAGGACAGGCATGGACGAGACTTGCATTGGCAGGAGAGGGAAACGCATCGCCACCGTCGTTGATCCGGAAAGCGGCGATCCCGTGTCCGCGGGGGGACGGGAAAGCTGGCACGGCGCGGAGACCCCTCCGGGAGATGCCCGGCAGGAGGGGGAAGCGGATCGGGGCGGTGGCAGCCGACATGAGCCCCGCCTTCTTGAAGACAGTCAGGGGGGCCCCCCCGGACGCGCCACGGCAGTTTTCGATCACTTCCACGTTGCCCAGGCCCATGAACGGCCGCCTTGACGGGACGAGGCGGGCGGTTTCCGCGCAGGGCCCGCGGGAAGTGAAGGACGCCCTCCGGGGGGGCAGGCGCCTTCCCCTCAGGAACGGTCCAGCCTCCCGGGCGACAGGGATGGGAGATCCCGTCTCGACGGGTTCCTCGCGATGAACACTACGCTGACCGCGCCGCGGCTAGCATCCCTTAAAGAGTCCCTGAGGCAGGTGCGGGAAAGGGGGACTCTCGAGGAAGGGAAAGCCTGCCTTGAGGGACGGATCCAGAGGGCCAGGGCTTCGGGCCTGAGTACGCTGGCGGCTCCGGCCGCCGCATCCGGGAGGCACTCCGAGGGCACATTGAACTGGCACAGGCACCGCGGATCACCACCTCGCCGCCTGAGGGGCCCGGCACGGGGATCAGGGCGCTGATCCGCAGGGCCTGCGGTTTCAGGAACACCGGGAACCTCAGGCGGACGATCCTGGCTGCCAGGGGCCCGCTAAGGCTTTCCGCTCCAGGGTCGCCAGTCAGGCCTGCCTCCGAGATCATGATCGACAAGGGTCGTTCCGCCGCGGGGGACGGCACAGGCACATCCGCATCCGGCTGGAGCCAAGCCGAGGCGTCCAGCCGCCGCTTTCAGGGCATGTGTGCCCTGTTCAAGGAACATGAGGTGCCATTGGGATGACGCGTGCCTTTCCTCCAGGGTCCGCAGAATCTGTGGAACGGATGCTCATTTGGTTGCCGCCATATATTGTGGCGGGTTCAGATTCCGGCGAGGGGGCAGGGGAGACTGACAGCCCGGTACCTGGGAAGAGGACACCGTAACGGGCGTGGAATGGTGCCATTTTCGAGACGGATCCCTCTAGGTGTATGAATGGCAGGCGTTTTGAAGGCATCGCACGACTCGGCATCGCCGGGCAGCCCCCCCAGGCGTCCTGACGATCGCTTTTCCGCGGGAGCCGGGCGGACTCTTGCGAGACGGAAGCCTTGCTATTATATGCCCTCTGCGGCCGGGTAACACAGTGGCCTAACCTGAGAAGGTGGAGAGATACCTGTCCAGGGAGGCGGTCAGTGCACCCGCCTTCAGAGGCTGTCGGGCCGCCGGCCTAAAGGTTGAGTTTCGAGACGTAAGGCCCGTTGGAGCCAGCCTCGGCGAGCCGGGCCCTGGCCTCCTCGGCCTCCTTGGCGGTCTGGTAGCGGCCCACGCGAGTGGGGAAGCGGCCCTTGCCGGTGGAGTAGTAATAGGCATCGAAGCCGCGTTTCCGGTAACCTTCTGCCAGGTGCCGCGCTTCCTCCTCGGAGACGGGGGACGCCACCTGGACGGTGTATTGGCCCTTGCCGGAAGGCGGTTTCGGCCAGTAGACGGTCTCGTCCGCGGCCGGTCGGGCCGCGGCGGCCTGCCTGCGGGCCTGGAGCGCCGCCACCGGGTCGGTGTCTCCAGCGGGGGCGAGCGGCGGCGCGGAGGCCAGATCCCGGCCCTGCGCGGGGGAAGGGGAGGGCCTGGCCGCCGGGACGGGGGCGGCGGCGGAGGCCGGCACTGCGGCGGGCGCTACCGCGGGAAAGAAATCCACTCCGCCGGCGCCGGCAAGGGCGCCTCCCGTGTCAGAGGACGCCTCCGCCGGCGGGTAGGCAGCGGGGTCGTCGGTGGTGCCCGGGCCGGATCCTTCGGGGTAGGCGTCCTCGCCGGGCGGTATGTAAGCGTAGGCGGTGCCCCCCTCGGTGTCGCCTAGGTAGACGGCCTCGCCGCCATAGGGAGAGGGCGCAGGGAGCGGATCCGCGAGGACGTCGGGTGCGGCCTGGGGATAGGCGCCGTCCTGGAGAGCGGCGGATCGGGGCGGTTCGGCGTGGATCCAGCCCTGGAGGGGCGCGGGATCTTGGACGGGGGCGGGGGCGTTCAGGAGGGTGCCTCTCCCCACCAGAACGCCCAGGAGGAAGATCCAGACCAGGAAGACTGCCGAGAGCATGAGTTTCACGAGCCACTTGACGCCCTGGATGAGACGGGACTCGGAGCCCCCCTGGGGGGCGGCCTTTCCGGTTGCGGCGCGCGTCGGGGCCTTCCGGGGGGAGCCCGCCGGCTCCGGGCGGGCTGGGGTCCGACCCTCGCCTTCCCTTTCCGCGGCGACGGGGGGCCGCGGGCTCCCCGCGGCTCCCCCGCGCTCCCGATTCGGAGCGGCAGACGCCCCGGACGGGGGCCGCCGGACGGGGGGCCGGGGGGGAAGGCCCCCGGCGGCGGCTTCGGCGGA
>JAITEZ010000121.1 GCA_031281735.1 Deltaproteobacteria bacterium
GGGCGGCGGGGGAGGGCGCGGGCGGCGGCCGCCCGCGGGGCGGAAGCGCGCGGGGGACGGGGGGGCCCCGCGGTCACGAGCCGGGAGGCGCGTAGTAAAGCCCCCGCCCCCGGTCCGGCTGGCGGTCCCAGGGCTCGTCCGGGGAGGCCGCCCGGTCGTAGGGCTTCTCGAAGTACTCGCCGTTCCAGGCGAGGGGGAGGAGCTTGAACTGCGGCAGGAAGCCGCCGCAGGAGTGGGCGTTTATCGAGGTCACGGTCACGATGTCCAGGGCCGCCTTGTCCTCCACGGACGCGTGACAGGTGAGGCAGGCCGCGAATTCCCTGTCGATCGCCGCGAGATCCCTTCTAGCGGGCAGGTCGTCCAGGGTGTCCCGCGTGACGAAGTCCAGGACCCCGACGGGGGGGACGTAGTCGAGGAGGCGCACCGGCAGCAGGGCCCGGCCCAGGCCCGACTGGTAGACCAGCAGGTCGAGGGGCGGCCGCTCGGGTAGCCTCTCGTAGGCGGTGGCGGGCCCGGAGGTCAGGCGGCTCCGGCACACCGCGAGCACGTCGGGGCGGCCGGGCTGGCCGGCGAAGAGCTTGTAGACGATGGGGGGGCGGTGGATGCCGAAGAGGGTCACCGCAGGCTCCCTGACATCCAGGACGAAGCCCTCGCGGGAGGGGGCGGTGTAGCCGCCCGCCGAGCTCCCGGTGACCTGGGCGAGCTCCTTGCGCTGCTGGGACGTGAGCCCGTAGGCCTGCTCCGGGGGGAGATCGATGAAGAGATCCAGCGCGTTCCCGGCGGCGGCGAGACGGCCCGCCGGGGCGAGGGCCGCCAGGGCCAGGGCCAGGGCCAGGGCCGTGGGGCCGGGGGCCGCCCGCCCTGCGGCCCGGCAGGGCTTCCGGGGCGCGGGGCGCCCTCGGTTGGCGTCAGGGCTGGTGTCCATGCTCTCCTCGCTCTCGGGAGGCGGCGGGCCCCGGTCAGTCGAAGCGGGTGTTGCGCGGCTTGCGGCGGCCCAGGGAACAGGGGATGCAGGTCTCGGGCTCGGGAGTGATCTCGGGCTCGCGGGCGGGCGGCGGGGGCTGCGCGGGGCCGGGGGCGGGCCTGGCCTGCGGCTTCGGCCTGGGCTTCGGCCTGGGCGGGGGGGGCGGCGGGGCCGCCGCCTCCAGGGCGTCCGCGGCGTCGCCGGAGGAGGGCGGCATCCCCTCCAGGCCGGCCGGGTCGGGAAGCTCCGGGGGGGACTCCTCGACGACGGGCGCGGGGTCGCCGGGGCGGCAGGCCAGAAGCGTCCCCCGGTAACGGCCCTTGAGGCTGACCAGCTCCTGGCGGAGGCCCGCCTCGAGCCACGGGTCGAGGCCCGCCGCGGGGTCGTGGGCGGGGATGGCGGCGGCGGCCATCCGGAAACCCGGCGAGAGGAGGAGCAGCAGGAGCACCGTCAGGAGGAAGGCGCCCAGGGCGGCGGCGGCCGTGCCGCCCCTTCCCGGGCCCCTGGGCGGGGCCCCGCCGCCGGAACCGCGAGGCACCGGGCGCACCGGGGCCGGCGGAGCCGGGGGCGGCTTCAGGGGCGCTGGCCAGCCTCCGGGGGGCGCGGCGGAGAGAGCCGGCGGGAACGCGCCCGGCCCGGGGCCTGCGCGGGGCCCGGGGGGGGCTGTGGGGCCGGCGGGGTGGCCGGGGTGGAACCTCCCGGGCATGATGGGCCTCCGGTTCAGTTTCCTGGGCGAAGGGGTGGGGGCGCGGCGTCCCGCTGCGGACGGCCCGCCGGGGGACAGCCTACCGGGAAACACCCGCCTTGGCAAGGTGGTCGCGGGACCCCGCCGGGGGCGGGGATCCGGCCCGCCGGCGCCTGCGGGGGGCCCTCCGGGGCCGGGCGGGGTGCGCCGGGACGGGCCGTCAGGCCCCGGGCCCCCTCCTCCTGGCCAGGACGAAGAGGCGGGAGCCCCAGAGCCGGTCGTGGATGAACTCCGGGGTGAGGTGGTGGATGAAGGTCGGCGCCTCGCCCAGGTAGGGATCCTGGAAGTCCAGGTGGTTGTTGATGGCGCCGAGCTCGGTCAGGAGCGTCTCCATCTCCAGGATCTCGTAGCCCAGGGAGTCCAGGAGGCGGGCGAGGGAGGGTGCGGTGAAGTGGTTCAGGTGCGAGTGGCCCCCGAAGGTGTTGCTCTTCTCGTGGAGGATCCTGGTCACGAGCGAGCCCGCGTTGGGCACCAGGATGAGCAGGAGCCCCCCGCTCGCGAAGAGGGGGGCGATGCGCGCGAGCACCTGCCTGGGCTCCGCCAGGTGCTCCAGGACCTCCCAGAAGGTGATGAGGTTGAAGGCGCCCCGGGGCAGGTCGGAGAGCTCCAGCGGCTTCACTATGACCTGGAAGCCCTCGTTCAGCATGGACTCCGCGCTCTCGGTGTTGATCTCGAGGGCCGTGGTCCTCCAGCCCATCGCCGCCGCGGTGCGCACGAAGGTGCCGTTGCCGGCGCCCATGTCCAGCAGCTCGCCCGGCACGGCGCCCCCCAGGAAGGCGCCTGCCGCCTCCAGGCCGTAGGCGAACTTCAGGCGGTCGAGCTCCTCCTGGGGGCCGGAGTTGAGGACGCTCATCCAGGCCAGCTCCTCGCGCCAGTACCTGATCATCACGTCCTCGCGGAGGATCAGGGACACGTAGATGAGGCCGCAGACGGGGCAGCGCACGTGCCGGAACCCGTCCTTGATGAAGAGCCCCGGCCCCGGCGCCTCCCCGCAGACAGGGCAGGAGCGGGCCCGGACGAGATCCGCCCGGATGAGCCCCGTCTCGGGATCCAGGAATACCTGGAAGGGGGCCCGCGGGCTCCGGTCTCGGCCGGTCTCCCTGTTGAATTTCGCGGTGCCGTAGACCAGGGCGCCGTCGAAGGCGTTCTTGCGTTCCAGTCGGGCCTTCTTGTCTTGCAGCCAGTCCAGGGCGGGGCTCATCGGGATTCCTCTTGGACCCTTCGGGGGGGGCGGCGGGCGGGCCCGGCCGGGGAAGGAAGGCGGGGGGGGCGGCCGGGGAAGGAAGGCGGGCGGGGCGCGGGCCGGGGGCCTGCGGGTGGCCGGGGGGCCGGGGGGCGGCGCGCCGTCAGTCGACCGACACGCCGCGGCGCTTGGACCAGAGTTCACCCGAGAGCCGGTAGCTCTGGCCGCCGTCGGCGGTCTCGTTCACGGTGACCTGGAAGCCGCCGGGGGTGATATTGTAGAAGATCCAGGTTACTATGTAGATCCCGTCCCGGTATGACTCGTAGATGTTCCCGTCCTTGTTGTGGGAGGCGGAGAAGGGGAAGATCCTCCCGCCCTGGATGCGGACGCCCTCCCAGGCCCCCGACTGTTGGTTGAAGGTCCGCAGGGTGGTGGCCCGCAGGGGGGGGGTCTTGGCGGCCTCCCAGAGGTAGGGGATGGCCACGAGATCCTGGAGGGCCTCGCCGGCGTTGATCCAGGTGAAGTTCCACTCGCCCTGGACTATTTTCTCGTCGGGCGTGCCCATGCCGGTTATCCAGGCCGTGTCCCACTCCCCCATGAAGGGCCCGTACCAGTTGACATCGGAGGGGAGGGACTGGGCGGGCCTCTCCGACATCAGGGTGGCCGCGAAGTAGTTCCTGCGGTCGCTGCGCCTCTCGCGCTCCTCGCGGGGGAGGGACCGTTCCTCCGCCGTCTGGGGCCCGCTGGGGCTCATGCCCGCCGGCCGCGAGTGGACGCGTTCCCGCCAGGAGTTGTAGCCCCGCTTGGCCGCCTGCTTCTCCTCTGCCGCCGACGCCTCCTCCCAGATGCGCCGGGGGGGGTCCGCGCAGCGGGCGAGGCCCACCCTGGCCCTCTCCAGGAGGTTCGCGTTCTCCAGGGCCCCGGACGAGACGAGCCACGCCCCGAGCGGGATCAGCACCAGCACCGAGACCACGAGCGGCTTGAACCCGCGGCGCTGCCAGATGCTCGTCTCCTTCTCGGGGCGCTCCCCCGTGCGGAGGTTGGTCCCGCAGGAGGGGCAGAGCTCGGCGGGCAGCTTGACCATCGTGGCGCATACCGGGCAGGCGATGGAGGCCCCGCCTCCGGCGGGGGGCTTGGCTGAGGTGGCCATGTGGATCTCTTGCGCCTGGGAGCGCGGGTGGGGGGGAGCGGCGCGGCGGGAGG
>JAITEZ010000215.1 GCA_031281735.1 Deltaproteobacteria bacterium
AGGGATCGCTGCCCGGGCGGGGGCCGCCCCGCCCAACGCGGCCCCCCCCTGCGCCGGTCCGGCGGCCGGCCCCGGGGCAGGCCGGTATCCGCCCCCGCCCTCCCCCGGCGCCTGGCGGAAGGAGTACGCGATCGCCCCCTCGCGGCAGGCGTCCAGGCACTCGAGACACAGCACGCAACGCCGGTGATCCAGGAACCGCGAGTGGTGATCGATGCAGGAGGCGGGGCAGGCCCGGGAGCAACGACCGCACCCGTTGCAACGGGCCGTGAGCCCGAGGCGCCCGCGGGAGAACCTCGCGAACAGGGAGAGCAGGAGGCCCGCCGGGCACAGGGAGTTGCAGAAGGCCCTCCCCCGGAAGTATCCCGAGGCGAGAACCGCGAGGAGCACCAGGGGCGGCCCCCCCCAGAGGAGGCTCCGGGAGGCCAGCACGCTGTAAGGCTCGAGGATCCCGAAGGGGAGGGTCGCCCCTGCCCAGAAGAGGGCGAGGGCGATGGCAGGGACGAGTTTCCGCCACACGGCGTCAGGCCTGTATCCGTAACGCTTGGGTCTCGCCTTCGCCCTCAGCGCCCCCGCGAGATCGAGCGCGGCCCCCAAGGGGCACAGGCAGGCGCAGAAGAAGCGCCCGAAGAGCGCGGTCAGCGCCGCGTAGGCCGCGAACAGCGGGACGGCATACAGCGCCCCCGCCGAGACGAGGGCGGCCGTCAGCTGCCCGAACTGGAGCTTCGCCGCGTATGCGAGAGGGGCCGCGAGCTCCGCCGGGTTCAGGAAGGCCAGGACAAAGAAGGCCAGAACTGCCGAAGCGGCAATCCTCCGCCCGATCTTCAGGCAAGAGGCCTTAGGAGGCATTGGACTGTTCCATGACGAGTCTCTCCTGGCCGAGGGCCATGGAGGCTGCGGATCGTACCCCGGCGGGCCTCCCCCGGCCGGGGACGGCATGATTTCTCGCCAGGCGTCCTGGTTCGCCCCGCCGGGCCCCCGCCCCCCCCGCGGGATCGGGATCCGGCCGGATCTGGGGCCTGGCGGACTGGTTCCCGTTCCCCGGCACGGGGCGATCCCACGGGGGAGCCTGCGGCGGGCCCCTCCCGGACGCTCCGGCGGAAGGGGCGTCCCCCCGCCCCGCCATCCTTGCGGCGGACGGCGGAGCTGTCCCGCCGAACCCCGCCGCAGTCCCGCAGGGAGGAACCCGGCAGGCTTCCGCCGAACACACGCCACCGGCAAAGCCCCGCCCGCGCCTCGCGCGGCCGTACCCAGGTCACGGGAGACGGGAGGCTTCCTGCGCGGCGCGCGGCAAGCCCCCCCGCGCGTCTCCCTCTCCCCGGGGGCGGGCGGACGACCTCCCGCCGGTACCGGCCCGCAGCCCTAGACGCTCAGGCGCTGCACGTTGAGGGAGGCTAGATCGGCCCGGCCCAGCCCCCTCTCGGCGGCGAGCTCCATGTACCTGGGCACCGGGAGCCCCGCCGAGGCGATTATGGAGGCGCAGGCCGTATCCACGGTCACTGGATCCTCGGAGGCCAGGAGCATCTGGCTCGAGAGGTAGCGGGAATCCCTGCGGCCGCTGGGGCCGCCGGAGAGCATGACCCGCGCCGCCTCGACCACGTGCAGGACGGGCCTCTTGGCCAGGAGCAGGTCGGGGAGGGATTCGTCCAGGCCGTTGAAATGGAGAGGCCCCCGCGACCAGATGGCACCCATGAGGTTCTTCATGGCGGCGGTCATGCGGGCACCCCCGTGGTGCTTGAGAACCGGGACGTTTATCACCACGTCCGCCTCCAGGTAGGCCTCGTGAAACGCCGTCCCCGAGAGCCGCTGGGCGCCGGGGAGCTCCACCTCCTGGAAGTACCCGGACTCGTTGGCCGGGGCCACGGTTGCCCCGGCCTCCTTGGCGGCGGCCTCGATCCCCGAGTCCCGGTAGGCGGCGGCCCAGTTGTCGCAGGTATTGTCGAAGATGACGACGCGGCGCGCCCCGAGGTTCAGGGTGTTCCTGACGATATGTGCCACGAGGGCGGGGTTGGTGTTGGCCGCCACCTCCGGCCCGGCGGCCCAGCCCATGTTGGGCTTGATCGCCACCGTCTGGCCGCTCTTGACGTACCGGCCGAGTCCGCCCAAGGCCTCGAGGGCCCGGTCGAACATGGCGGTGAGCTCGGTTCCGCGCACGGCCACGAGGTCCGGGAACCGGGCCTCCTGGGCGAGGGCGGCACCGGTGCGGCCCGCGGCCGAGACCGCCGCGGCGGCCGCGGCACCGGCGGCCAGGTTCTTGAGGAAGGTCCTTCGCTTCATTATGTGTAATCCTCCTGATGCTGCGGACCGGACGCGGGGAGCGGCGGGACGAGGTGGAAGCCCCGCCCGGCGTTGCCCGACCGATGCCCCGCGAAGGGCGCTCGCGGAGGACGCGAGACGGTTCCGTCCGTGGGTTCCGGACATTGATGTTCAGCCAAGAGCCTCGCGGGGCGGGAGGCTCGGGGCGGTTCGGGACGGCAGGGCCCACGGGTCATCCCATCCCCTGGGGGGAAAGGGCGCGACCGGGCCGAAAAGCCGGCGCGACGGCTTGATGCGGGAGGGGGGGAGGAGGAGGAGGAGGAGCTCCGGTGGGAGGATCCGGTTGGCACAGGGGGACGCCGTTCGGCACCGGTAGACTCCGGGGGGAGCCGGACGGCGCCGGGGGGAGCCGGTCGGCACCGGGAGACGCCGGGCAACATTGTAGACCAAAGACGGGGAAAACAAAACGGAACCCGTCCGCGGCCCGCCTCCCGCTCGCGTCGGGGAAACGTCCCGGATTACGAGACGGGGGGTCCGGCAACCGTCCTGCGGCCGCAGGAGCCTTCGGCATCGGTTGCAGAGCCTTCCGAGAGGAAGGGCGAAATGGCCGATACGGTTCTGTGGGGTTCGTGGCGCTACGGAGGGCAGGACCGGCACCGGCGGCGCCGGCTGTAGAAGCGCACCGGGGCGGCGGCCGCGGCCCCAGACCGCTGGCAAGAACGCGGTGGCGAGCCCTCGCCTCCCCCTCCCACGCCGTCCGGCATACGGCGATGTGCCATGCCTCGCCTTCCCCGGACCGGCAGACTCCCGCTGGGCCTGGACGCGTCGGCCGGCCCGAGGATCCCCGGACGGCCGTCCCTTCCGAGGAATCCGCCGACTGGTCCGCGCGCGCAGTAGTCGTCCTCGCCCCCCCGGCGCCGACTTGAGCCACTCATGGCCCATCGAATCAGGGCACCCGGCCAAGTCCAGGCCGACTGCGGCAGCATGCCCCTCGCGGCGGCACCCGAGAGCCAGCGCGTCCGAGTCACGGGCGCTCCGGCCGGGCCGGAAAGTGAAGCCTGCTACTGAGAATTCTTGCCCGCAGACGGGCGCCGTAACAGCCTGCCAGAGAGAGTTCCAGAAGCCGCAAGGGTATTCGCGGTTCCGGCGAGGCCGCTACGGCTGCCGGAGAAGCCCTTGCCCCCGCGCCGGCTCGCCGGGCCCCGTGCCGCCACTGCGCCCGTGGGCGTCCTGGCGTGGGCGGCCCGCCGCCCCGGCGCCCGCCTTGCCGCCCAGCCCGCGCCCTCGGCGGAAGCCCTGGGCGCGGCTTGACGCGCCGCCGGCGGCGGGGAGCCCGCCGCGCGGACGCGGGCGCAGGGAATGCGCGCCGTCCAGGCGGATCCTGCCGCCCGCCTTTCCGGGCCCTCGCCGCCGCCCTGGCCGGAGCAGGTCCGCCTGATGTCCGGTACGAGGCGGAGGGATCCCGTCAGCCGGAATCCGCTGCCCCCGGCATGATGCCCTCCTCCATATGCCGCCACCCCGGCCAGGGCCTCGCCGACGGAGCCCCTCCGTTCAGGACGGCAAACCCCGCCCGGACCCGCCGGCTGTCAAGAGCCTTTTCCTGTAGCGCGCGAGAATCCCGCTCACACCCACGTCCCCTTCACAGCCGGGCCCCGCCCGGCCACCCCCCCTGAGTCGATCCGCAAGCGGGCCCCGCATCCTTCCGGAGATGCCGCGGGGCCCGGGCATGCCGCCCAGCCCGAGGCCTTCCGGACGGCAGCCGGCCGGCGGTGCCGGTAGAGCCAGCCCGCATCCCCGCAGGCATGGGCCTTCCCCATGCCGCTTCCCCGCTTGCCGCCGGTGTCCGCGAGCCTCCTGCCCCTGCCCTCACCCGTTGCAGCCGCTTCCGGATGCGCATCCGACTCCCGCCCGCCGACCCGGAAGCTGGGGAGCCGACCCGCGGCACCCCGGGCATCGCGGGGCGTGGCCCCTCGGCTCTTCAGGAATGCCGGAACCCCTTCCCCGCAGGCCCCTCCGCCCCGGAACGCCCGACGCGGTTCACGTCCGCCGGGATGAGGGTTGTCCTCCGGCTGCCATCGGCCGGGCCCCGCGGCCTTCCCCGCGCCATGGTTCCCGCCTCCGATCCGCAAAGGGCTTACGCCTCCGGTCATTGCCCGTGCCGGGCGCTCCAGGCCGAAGCCGGGAGGCGCGTCCGGTCCCGCGCGGGAAAGCCCAGCCTGGGAGGGATCCCGCAGGGGCGACCCGGCCGCGCCGCCGCCCGCTCGGCCTCCCGGCCGGTGATACACCGGACTGCATTTCAGGCCAAGCGGGACGGGTGCCCTCATTGCGGAAGGGACACGCCCTTGCGGGACGGGGACGCCCGGCAGCGGGAAGGGGATCACCCGCAATCGCGGCGTATCGGCGCGAAGACGGATGCAGGCGGCGAACCGGGCTGAACGGTGGGCGGCGAATGTAGCGTAACGACGCGGCCTCTCGCCCCGTCCCCCCGCCGGAAGAATCGTCCTCGATCGCTTCCCGCTCCTGGACAAGGAAGGCGCGATCCTCTAACATGGCTGGCGGTAGCTCAGCAGGCGCCCCAGCGAGGGCCACCATCCGGAGGAAAAACTGGACGCATGGGAAAGTACGACTTAATTGTCATCGGCGGCGGGCCCGCGGGCCTCACCGCCTCGATATATGCCAGCAGGGCCGGCCTCAAGACCCTCGTCCTCGAGCAGACCATCTCCGGGGGGCAGATGCGTCTCACCGGGATCATCGAGAACTACCCCGGCTTCCCGGAGGTCACCGGGGCCGAGCTGTCCGATGCGATGTACCGCCAGGCCCAGCGACAGGGGGCCGAGATAGCGTCGGCCTCCGCACGGAGCCTCCGGAAGGACGGCGACGGCTTCGCTATCGAGGCCTCCTCGGGATCCCACCAGGCGGGAGCCGTCATATCCGCCTCGGGCACCTACCACCGGAACCTCGCCTGCCGGGGAGCGGAGGAGTACGTGGGCCGGGGGGTGAGCTTCTGCGCCCTGTGCGACGCGGGCTTCGTCCGCAACGACACCGTGGCCGCGGTGGGCGGCGGCAACTCCGCCCTGGAGGAGGCGGACTACCTCGCCCGCTTCGCGAGCAAGGTATACGTGATCCACAGGCGCGACGAGTTCAGGGCCGACAAGGCCCTCCAGGCCCGCGCCCTCGCGAACCCCAAGCTGGAGTTCCTCCTGAGCTCCGAGGTGGAGGCCATCGAGGGGAGCGACATAGTAGAGCGCATCCTCGTCAGGAACAAGAAGACCGGCGAGGTGACGCCGTTCGCCGTGGGAGGGGTTTTCATGTTCGTGGGGAGCGCGCCCAACACGGACTACCTCCCCCCCGAGGTCGATACCGCCGAGGGCGGCTGGATCAAGACGGACGCCCGGCTCCAGACATCGGTCCCCGGCATCTTCGCCGCGGGCGACGTGAGGGACACCGATCTCCGGCAGATAGCCACCGCCACCGCAGACGGCGCCCGGGCCGGCGTGAACGCGGCCAGGTTCCTTGAGGGTTCCGTCTGGAAGGGACTCAGCTGACGCCCTACCGGCCCCGGGAAGGGCGCTCCCTCCGGCCGATATTCCCGTCCGGACGGAAGCCCCGCGCGGCCCCGCTGGCGGGGGCCGCGTCCCTACCGCCCGCAGGACTCCATGAGCCTCTCGATGCGATCCAGCTGGGCCTTCAGGGAATCGAACTCCTCTCGGAGAGCGACGATCACCGTTGCGCCGTCCGCGGGCCGGAGGATCCCCAGCCCGGCCTTGATCTCCTCATGGATCCCGGCCTGGATCTCCTCATGGAACTCGGCCTGGATCTCCGCCTCCACCTCCGCCCTGACCTCGGCCCCCCGCTCGGAGGCGACCTCGGCGATGGCGTTGACGATGACGCCGATGAAGACGTTCAGCACCACGAACGAGCTCGAGAGGATGAACGGGACGAAGACCAGGTACGAATAGGGGTACACCGCCATCACCGGGCGCACTATGCCCATCGACCAGCTGTCCAGGGTTAGTATCTGGAACAGCGAGAACATGGAGGCGCCGAGTGTCCCGAACCACTCCGGGAACCTGTGCCCGAAGAGGGTGGTGGAGAGCACGGCGAAGATGTAGAACACGATGAGAAGGAGGATCGAGATCCACGCGATGCTGGGAAGCGAGCGGATGATGGACTCGACTATCATCCTCAGGTGGTGGAGCTTGGTTATGAGGCGCATGGCCCGGAGTATCCGGAGCGCCCTCAGGACCGAGTACTTGCCGGCCCCGGGGGCCACCGAGATGCCCACGATCAGGAAATCGAAGAGGTTCCAGCTCGACCTGAAGAAGGCCAGTCTCTCGCAGACGATCTTCATGGCGAGCTCGATGCAGAACACGGCCAGGCAGAGCCTGTCCAGGAGCTCCAGGAGCGCCCCGAAGCGCGCGGCCACGGCGGCGGAGGTCTCGAGCCCCAGGATCACCGAGTTAGCGATGATGACGATCATCACCACACGCTGCATGTTACCGCTGTAAACCGTGCGGCATATCCGGTACGGGAGGAGATCCGGGAGACCGGCCGCAGCCTCCGGCAAGGCGTCTGTCATGGGGTGCACCTCGGAAGGTATTGCGAACCCCATTACGCCTTTCGCCGGAGGCTGTCAATGAAGCGTCCGCGGCCCGTAGCCCCCCGCGTGACACGGGAGGCGGGGGGGCCGGTGGCCGGCCGGTGCCGGGAGAGGGGCGGCGGATCCCTAGGCGCAGAGGCCGCCCGCCTTCGCCGGAGGCATGCCGGAGCGCCGGCCACTAGGCCGGCGCGGCTTCCCGGACAATCGCGCGTCCCGTCCCCGGATCCCGCTCCCGGGAAACGGACCGATCCGCCCGCCGCGACCGCTGCCGCGTCTGCGCCCTAGGGAACCGTCCCCCCGGCATGCCCGGGCGCCCTGCCTGGGTACGGGCGGCTGTTCCCGCCTCAGGCACCGATTCGGGAAACGAGGACGGCCGGCCCCTGGCATTGTCCGCCGGGACGCCTCCGGCGTTTCCGCCGACGTGCCCGTCGCGGGCGGGATCAACCCCCCGCCGCACGCCCCGCGTCTCCGGGACGGTCGGGAACGCCTGGCGCCGCCGCGTCCCCCGCAGGGGGGGGCTAAGGCGGTGGAGGGAACGCACGCAGTGGCTAAACCCCTGCGGCTGACCTCCCCGGAGGCAGGCACGGGGCGGGGCCGCATCCTCGCGGCCCCGCCCCGTTTACACAGGGATCGCGGGATCCGCCCGGGGCAGCCCAGGCGGCACGCGCCGCCGCGGCGGATCGGGCTCCGACCCGGACCGGGGACAGGCGGCGGCTGGAGACCGGCGGAGGCTTGTCCCGGACCGCGCCCGGCGAGCGGGCCAGGGCGTTCGGAATCCGCGCCTTCCGGAGCAGCCCGGGCCGGGAGCGGAACCGCCCCGGCCGGACGGAGGCCCAGGCCGGGGCTACTCGGGGCAAGCCGACAGCCAGCTCGCCGGCATATTCTAACCTCATGGCCTCAACAGAAGGCCGCAAGGATTCCCCCGCCTCACCGCCTCCTTGCCCGAGAAAGCGGGAAGCGAAGGCGGCGGGAGGAATTGCGGCAATTATCCAGCGAGCATGATACTATAATCAATATTTGGAAGAAGGATACACTTATCCGTCAGACATCTGGTTTTCGTTCGGTCTATTCTCTGCATTGCCATTTAGTATTAGCAGTAAAATATAGGAGTAATGTTATGACAGACAGCTTATCCATTATTTTGAAATAGCAGTTTGTTGAAACTGGCAATAAGCATGGCATGACGCTGTTAGAACGGAACCATGAATTATGATCATGTTCATGCGTCAGTGACCGGGACGCCGAGCACTCGCCAGGACGTCTTCCCGGGGGCCTGCTAATCCCGTGGCGCGAGAAAGGCGCGGGAGATGTTCCCGGAAGTCAGACAATCATTGCGGAAGGGCTGTTTTTTGCATGGGAGCCGCCTGGCCTCCAGCGGCGGGGCGCCGCTGGAGGCCTTGAGACGCCATCTGGCGGGCCCGAGGTGCCTTGAACGGGAAGCCCCCGCATCAAACCGCGTAAGCGTTTGGTGGCGGGAGCATATCACGGTCATGAAACCCGGCGGCTTTCCATAGGAAAGCCGCCGCCCCGAGGATTCCCGAAAGGGAACCCGTGAGCCGCGGGTCGCGATGGGACGCGGGGGGGGTCGCGGAAGGCGGCCGACCCGTTTCAGACCGAGCGTGAGCCGCCTGGCGGGCGACAGGCTCTCCGAACGGCCGTTTCCGGCGGGGGGGGGCGGCCCAGCCCTTCCCCCCGGCCGGTCCTCAGCGGCTCCCGGGCCCTGGGGCCCCGGCTACTGGGTCAGGACATGTGCTTCAGCATCACGTCGATTATCTTGTCCTGCTTGACGGGCTTGGCGAGGTGGGCGTTCATGCCGGCGTCCAGGGCGCGGTCGATGTCCTCTTTGAAGGCGTTGGCCGTGAGGGCCACGATGGGGATCTTCTTGGCGTCCTCGCGGTCAAGGCCGCGGATGGCCGTGGAGGCCTGGTAGCCGTCCATGTTGGGCATCTGGACGTCCATGAGGATGATGTCGTAGGCGCCGGCGGGGGAGTCCTCGAACTTCCTGAGGGCTATCACGCCGTCCTCGGCCTCGTCCACGGCTATGCCCGTCACCTTGAGCATGGCCTTGACGATCTTGCGGTTGAGATCCACGTCATCCACAAGGAGCAGCCTCTTCCCCTTGAAGCGATCCTTGGGGTCGGCCTCCGACACCGGGGCCGTCTCGCGGATCTTGCTCTCGGTCTCCTTGAGCCAGATGGCGAAGGAGAACTCGCTCCCCTTGCCCACCTCGCTCTTGACCGCGATGCTGCCGCCCATCAGGTGGACGATGTGGCGGCTGATGGTGAGACCCAGGCCGGTGCCGCCGTAACGCATGGTGATGCCGGCGGCCCCCTGCTCGAAGGGCTGGAAGATGGCGGACATGGCCTCCTCGGAGATGCCGATGCCGGTGTCGCGTACCACGAACTCCAACAGGGACCTGCCGCCCTTGCGGTCCTTGCGGTTGATCTGGAACTCGATGGTCCCCCCCTCCGGTGTGAACTTGACCGAGTTGCCAAGGAGGTTTATGAGAACCTGCCGCAGGTGGAGGGGGTCGGTCAGAAAGGTCGATGGCGCGAAGTCCACCAGATCCGTCTTGAACTCGATGTTCTTCTGGAGGCAACGGGTCTTCATGATGCTGGTGACGGTGTTGGCGAGCACGATGAGCTCCACCGTCTCCTCGGAGATCTCTATCTTGCCCGCTTCTATCTTGGAGAGATCCAGGATGTCGTTCAGGAGGCCCAGGAGGTGCAGGGAGGAGACCTCAATCTGCCTCACGTTGTCGCGGATCTCCAGGAACTCCGGGGTATCGGTGCGGATGGTCTCCAGGTTCTTCTGGACTATCCCGGAAAGCCCGATGATGGCGTTCATGGGGGTGCGGATCTCGTGGGACATGTGGGCCAGGAACCGCCCCTTGTGCTCGTTGGCGCTCTTGGCCTCGTTCATGGCCTTCTCGAGCTGCAGCTGCTTCAGGACCATCTCGGAGACGTCAATGCTCTCGATGATGTAGCCGATGCGCTCCCCTTCCTTGCCGTGGAAGTAGTTAGCCTTGCCCTTGAGGTACTTGCCGAGGGACTCCGCGTAATAGATCTCCGCCTCGCGGCCCTCGGTGAGGGCCTTGATGGGGCAGTGCTCGGTGTCCGCCGGGAAGACCGAGACGTCGTGGTAGGGCCTGCCCGCGACGTCCTCCAGGCTCTTGGAGTAGAAGGCCAGGGCAGGGTCGTTCATGTAGATTATGCGCGTGTCCATGTTTATGATGGCGAGCGGGTTCTTCACGCTGTCGACAATGCCCTCGGCCATGTCATCGAAGGAGTCGGCCAGCGTCCCGAACTCGTTGCGCACCGGGCTGCGGAAGCGGAACTGCCTCTCGCCGTTCCTGAAGCGTGAGATGCCCGCGATGAGCTCAGTGATGGACCTGGTGAGGTAGGAGGCCATCCAGATGGCGATGAAGACGACTATAACCACGAGGACCATGGTGGTCCCCACCAGCTGGAGGAACGTCTGCCTGAGGCTCTCGGCCACCGACCTCTCCAGCTTGACCTCGGTGTCGGCCGCGGGCTTGGTGAAGAAGTCGAGCCCCGAGCCGATGGCCACGAAGCCGAAGCCGCGCTTGGAGAACCCGTTCCTCTCGGAGGGGGCGTACTGGCCCGTGTAGTAGGGTATGGCGGCCGCCGTGTTGAGCTTGTAGATGCCGCTCCACAGTATGTACAGGGAACCCGAGCCCCCGGTGGCGGTCAGGTCCATCCAGCCCGTGCACTGTGGGGCGTTGTTGAGATAGCGCCCGTCGAGGCCCACCAGCCCCGCCCGTGTGAGCTCCGGCGCGGGCCGCTTCTCGCGCGACTGCTCGAAGAAGGTGGGATAGCCCTTGACGTAGTCGGTCCATCTCTCGACCCCGGAGCCCTTCCACCCCTTGTAGATGGACTCCTCGAGCCAGGGGATCGCTGGATCCCCAGTCTCCGGGTCGAACCCCACTATGGAGTGGTGCCTCGGGTGGGCGATGCTCCGGCACTGGTAGTCCCAGATGAAGGCGTAGTTGCCCTCGAAGGCGCTGGGGTGCTCGGTGTAGCGCTCGTTCATGGGGGTCAGGTGATCCACGAACTCCATGATGTGGTCGTGGTTGAGCGCGAGGGTCACGTAGCCCGTCTTCTCGCCGTTCTCGTCAGTGACGGGGGTCGCCCACCTGACGATCCCCTCGAACCGCAGGCCGTTGGGGTTCTCCTGGCCCGCGTAGGCCTGCTCCAGGGGGAGGAAGGGTATCGGGTAGCCGCGGTCATTGGAGGCCTTCTCCAGGTAGGGCGGCGTGTACATGCCGATGAAGTTCGTCCCCGTGTAGGCGCCTATGACGTCGGAGACCCAGATCTCGCCTGGCTTGAGATCCTTGAGCTCCTCGAAGTAGCTCTCGGCCCTGATGTAGGTGTTCTCCCTGCGGGAGACGTCCTTCAGGGCGCCGTCGAGCGGCCTGCGGGTCTTGGTGGTGCCGGGGGTCACGTACTTGAGCGTCTCGCGGCCCTCGAGATCCAGGAAGGTGATCTCGTCGTAGAGGGGCACTGAGACGAAGACGGTGGAATCGGGGGGACGCGGCCTGAAGCCGTCCATGTCCTCGTTCTCGCGGTTGGTGGAGCGGCCCGCAGGGAGTTCCGGGGGCGGCGACGCGGGCTCCCAGAGGCTCCCGTCCTCGGAGAGCTTCCACGCCACGCGCTTGACGAGGCGGCCCCTGGCGCCCTCAACGAACCTCTCGAAGCTCTCCCTGGTCTTCTCCAGCGTGGCTACGTAGAGGATATCGGAGTCGCGGGCGTACAGGAAGTCCGCCACCCGTTCCGCGCCGGTGGTGGACATGCGCTCGATGTTCTCGACCGCTATGTTGTTGAGCGCCTCGGCGGAGTCCTGTACGGCGATCGCCTCGAGGGTGTCGCCCTGGTGGTTCGCCTGGCGCCAGGCGATGACCGCGAGGAAGATGAGGGGAATGACCTTCACCAGAAGGAAGATCGTGATGAGCTTCCCCCGCATCTCCATGCCGATGGCATGGGTCGCGCGGTCTATGGCCTGAGAGAGTGCCTTGAGTATTTTAGCGCTCATCGCTCGCCGAGCGGAGCCGGAAGGTCCGCGAAGGCCCGGGCGGGGGGGGTCTGGAGCCGGGGCACGCCCGCGGACGTAACGGCCGGGGGCTCGGTTGAACATGGAACGGGTGTCCGACAGTCAACGAAAACCGCCGGAACCGCAGGGGAATCCCCTCGAACCAACGGTTCCGCGGACGGGCTCGAACCGGGAGCCTCCCCGGAGGGAAGGCGCGGCAACTCGGAGCAGGAGTCATTATACATCAAACAGGCTGAGATTTAAGACCATAAAACCCTCCCGGCGGCCCGGCGGGCCTCCGCCAGGCGGCGGCGGAGTGGGCGGGTTGCCGGGCGGCCCGCCGGACGGGGCGAACGCTCATAGCGCACGGGAAGCATCGGGGCACGGAGGCGGTCCTGCCTGCGGGAATATCGGTTCGCGTGAGCCCGGGGAGGGAACGGGCAGGCGGCCGATGTCCGGACTACTCCAGCGGAAGGCCCGGTCGAGATCATAAAACAGCCCGGTTGCAACAGCATGAAGGCCGGTTCTGAACATAATAAAAAAAAGGATCTCCATCTGCCTCCCGGCGGCGGGAACTCTCGCCCCCCGAAGAGGGTTGGCGGTAACAGCCGTGACAGGTTCGGCCGAGACCTGCGGTCAGGTGAGGGAGACGGAGGGACAGTGCGAGCACGAGAGGCAGGAATTCGGAAGCCCCATGAGGGAGAGTCCGCCACGAAAGGGAAGCCATCGAGAGAGAGAGAGAGAGAGAGAGGGAGAGAGAGGGAGAGAGGGAGAGAGGGAGAGAGGGAGGTGAGGTGAGGCTATATAAAAAAGTAAAAATAAAAATAAAGAGTTTAAAATTAAAATAAAAGAAAAGAGAAAATAACAATAATAAATATTAAATAATAAGTATAATTAAAAAATAATAATAATAAAAAAAGGAAGAAAGAAGAGGAGGGAGTCCTATGGCCGAAAGCGTGTCCGCTGCAAGACAGAGTCTGAGGGTTAGAGATGCAGAAGCTGAAGGGGGTAGAGACCGAGGGAGAGGGAGGGCACACGGTCGAGCTCGGGTATCTGCAAGGAGGGAAAGACGCGGGGGAGGGGGGAGCGCGAGCGTCCGGGGCCGCGTCTCCTGCCGGGAGGCCGCCCGGGACGGAAGGGAGGGGCAGGGAGCAGGGACTGGCACCCCGATCACGTTCAGCCAGCGTCGGAGGAGAGCCAGGCCAGATCGTTTGCCAGGAAGAGGAGCCGCCGCCAAGGCTGGAAGGCCCGCATCCAGGCGAGCAGAGAGTCACGGGGAAGCTCCCGCGAGAGTTCGGAGACGGCTTTCAGCAACGCCAGATCGGAGTCCGCAGGCCGCAACCAGAGCCCGCCGCAGGCCCCGAAGCTTTCCAGGGCCTCGGCGCTGGCGGCGCCGGCGGGCTTCGGGGAGAAGCGCACCAGGACAAGGCGCACCGAGGGATCCCGGCGATCCGGGGAGGCCGCCTCCATGGCCTTCCTAAGCCGCGAGGCGAAGGCCATGTGGTGGTTGCGGAGAAGGGCCCTGACGTAGAGGCTCCTGCCCTCCTCGGGGAGTCCGGGGCCCTCAGCCCGGACCAGGACATGGTAGGGGGGGGGAACCTCCCCGGGGGGCGGACCCTCGATGGACACCGAGGGTCTGTCCTTGCCGGAAAGCGAGTCGGCGAAGGCCCCGAGGAAGCAGGAGAGGATCTCCGGCCAGAGCTCGTCCTCCAGGGACTCGTCCTGGAAGGCCCCGGTGTCGGCGGCCCCGAAAAGCTCCTGGAAGCGGCCCTCAGCCCGGAAGACGGGATCCCCGTCCTCCTGCCCGGCGCCCCCGCCCCCCGGCCCGGCTTCCGGGGCACCATGCCCCGCGCCGCTCCCGGCTTCCTCGGCGCCGTCCCCCCCCCCGCCGATGGGGAAACCTGCCGCGGCCCCGCCCTCCGGGAAAGCGTCCGCCCCGTCCTCCCGGCCGGAGAGCTCCGCAGGGGGGTGGGAGGCCGGCTCCCCTTCCAGGGCCGACTCGATATCGGACAGGCCCGCGAGATCCGGCAGGCTCCCGGACAGGTAGTCCCGGAAGTCGTCGCCGGACCAGGCGAAGACCATGGTGTCCCCAGGGTCGCGCTCCTGGAGCGGGGACGGGGCTTCCGCAAGCGGCTCCGGGGGCGGCCACGTCCCGGGCGGAGGGCCCTGAGCCTTAACCGCGACGGGGCCGGGGACGCCGGACTCCCCGGAGGCCGGCCCGGCCTCCACCAGGTCGTCCTCCACGTAGGACGCGGCGAAAGGGGGCGGGGCGGCGTCCTCAAGGGCGCCGACCGCCCCGCTGCGGAGGTCAAGGGAGCGGATTTCGGAGGGGTCGCCCGCGAGCACCCGCTCCCTGACCAGCAGGTGGCACCGCTCCATCAGGGCCCGCGGGAAGAGCCCCACCGCGTCCTCGAAGGACTCCTCCCGGAAGGGCCAGCTCGGCCAGGGGGGCGAGATCCCGGCCCGGCGGCAGGGGGTTTTCATGCGGGCGGCGACCAGGCGGGCCGCTATCTCGGGCGATCCCACCGGGGAGAGGAACACTGGCGGCCTGCGGTAGCGCTCGAGCGAGGTGTTGAGCGACAGGGAAGAGAGGTTCTCCCAGGTGGCGGGCAGGCAGGAGACCACAGCGAGCGTCCGGCGGGTGAGGCCAGTGAGCCTCCCGAGGCCGTCCGAGAAGTCCGCCACCCTGGCCCTGGCCTCGGCGGCGAGGCCGGCCGCCGCCTCGGAGGCCCCCGCCCTGGCGATGAGGGAGAAGAGAGCCGAGAGGTGATCCATCTGGTCGAGCGCGAGCACCGAGAAGCGTCCGGAAAGCGAGAGGAAGAATGACAGCCCGGCCACGGCCCGTGCCGCGTCCCCGCGGGGGGCCCGGAAGCCGGCGCACTCCGCCGTCCCGGGGTCGGGGGGGCCGCCGGCGAGCCAGTCCATGGCTGCCTTGCGGAGCGAGGCGTCCCGCGAGTTCAGGAGGAAGAGCGCCCTCAGGCAGTCCGAGTGCTCTGCCGCCTCCCGCGGCCAGCTGGCCTGGAGCTTGTCCCTGACCTTCTCCAGATCCCGGGCCAGCTTGCCGGGGTTGGCGCGGGTGTGCCTGCCGGCGAAGTCGCGGGGCACCTGGAAACCGGCCGCGGCAAGCGCCCCCTCGGCCGCGAGCGAGGCCTGGGTGCGCCCCTCCAGGAGCGCCACGGGGGTGGCCAGGGACGAGGCCATGCCCGCCAGCACGGTCTCCAGGAAGCCCCCCCTGGCCGCCGCCGACATGTCCGCCAGCATGAAGCTCCCGCCGTTGAGCAGGGCTATCCTGCAGAAGCGGCTCAGGAGGTGGGTCTTCCCTGCCCCGCCGGGCCCGGAGACGATCATGCCCGGGGGGGAGAGCACGCCCCCCCGGGAGAGGAGCTGGACTATCTCCTGAGAGAAGTCCCCCTCCGCCTTGCGGTGGAGCTCGGGCACGTCCCAGCGCGAGAGGTTCCAGACGTCGTCCAGGCCCTTCACCCAGTCGAAGGACGAGAGCTTGAGGGCGTTGAGTTTCCTTCTCTTTTCTTCCGCCGGGTCCATGTCCCCTCCCCGCCGCGCCCCGCCGGGAGGCGGCGCGGAGGCGCGCCTGACGTCGCCGCGGCGCCGGGCGCCCCCGCGCGGCGGGGCACCGGGGGGGGCGGGGCCGGGCGCCCGGCGGACGGCAACGAGATCGTGAGGCCTGAATGATAGAGGAAGCCGCAGGGAAAGGAAAGGCGCGGGGAACGGCTCCAGGGCGGCCCGGCCCCCTCCGGACGGGGCGCCCCCCGGACGCCGCCCTTATCCATACATATCGGACGGAACGCCGGTTTCGGATAGCGGGGGCCGGTCTCCGGCCGGCGGAGGGCTCCGGCAGGGCCGCCGCCCCGGCGGGCGAGAGGCTCCTGGCCAGTGGCCGGCACCGGCTGAGGCCCGGCTTTCCCGCGCGGAGGGGCCTTCCCTGTACCTCCAAGGTACTTTTCCGTGCCTGCCGCCCCCCCCCGCCCCCAGAGCCCACCGGCGGCGGGGGACGGGGCCTGTCCCGGCCCCAGGGCTGGCGTGATCGGGGGGCGGCGCGACGCGGCCGCCAGGGGACGCGCCTGTTTCCTACGGATTGGTCGGTTTTATCGGGCCGATTAGCCGGATTATTACACTTTTAAGTCCACATTCGGCCGGCCGCCGGGAGGCTGGGGCGGCCCCCGGACGGCGCGGGGCCTTGAGGCACGCGGAGATCGCGCCTTCCGCCGTCCTTGGCCCTCAATATGCAAAGTCCTCCCCAAACCACCGTTTCTTC
>JAITEZ010000223.1 GCA_031281735.1 Deltaproteobacteria bacterium
TTTCTGATACTGGTCCATTTTTATAAAACTGCCTCATCTCAACGCGGCCCCCCCCGCCCGGGCGGCGCCGGGGGGGCCGGCCGCCACGCCCTTAGGCCATGCCCCGCACGCGACGGGCCCGCACCCCAGGCCCCGCGACCCGGGGCCCCTGCCCGGGGACGCCTTGGACGTTGCCAAGCCGTCCCTTCAGGAGGTTCTTCAGAGATGCCCGCAGGGGACGCGCCGCTCCGCATGCGGCCAGACTTCAGCAAGGGCGGGGGCCTGATCCCCGCCGTGGCCCAGGACGCGGCCACCGGCGAGATCCTGATGCTCGCCTACATGAACGAGGAGTCCTACGACATGACCCTCGCCACGGGGGAGGTCCACTACTGGAGCCGCTCCCGCTCCGAGCTCTGGCACAAGGGCGCCACCTCCGGCCACGTCCAGAGGGTGAAGGAGATCCTCCTCGACTGCGACCAGGACGCCGTGGTGGTGAAGATCGAGCAGGCGGGCGGGAAGGCCTGCCACACCGGGAGGCGCAGCTGCTTCCACTACAGGAACGCCGGGGGGGATCTCTATGACGTCGTCGAGTGAGGGTGCCCCCCGCGGGGTCCTGCGTCTCGGGATCCCCAAGGGGTCGCTCGAGCAGTACACGCTGGAGCTCTTCGCCCGTTCGGGGTGGAAGATCTCCGTGGGCTCCCGGAGCTATTTCCCGGACGTGAACGACCCCGAGCTCGCCCTCACCATCTCGCGGGCCCAGGAGATCAGCCGCTACGTGGCGGACGGGGTGCTGGACGCCGGCATCACCGGACGCGACTGGCGTCTCGAGAACGACTCGGACGTCGTGGTGGTGCAGGAGCTGGTATACTCCAAGGTCTCGGCCCGCCCGGCGCGGTGGGTGCTCGCGGTGCCGGGCGATGGCCCCGTGACCGAGGCCTCGCAGCTCGCGGGCAAGACGGTGGCCACCGAACTCCCCGGCGTGACCTCCAGGTGGTTCCGGCAAAGGGGCCTCGACGTAAAGGTGGAGTTCTCCTGGGGGGCCACCGAGGCCAAGGCGGCCTCGGGGCTGGCCGACGCCATCGTGGAGGTGACCGAGACCGGCAGCACCATCAGGGCCCACGGGCTGAGGATAATAGACGAGGTGCTGGTCACGGCCACCGAGCTCATGGCCAACCCGCGGTCCCTCAAGGATCCCTTCAAGAAGTCCAAGATCGGGCAGATAGCGCTCCTCCTGAAGGCTGCGCTGGCCGCCGACGGCATGGTGGGCCTCAAGATGAACGTCAGGGAGAACGACGCAGAGCGCCTGGTGGAGGCCCTCCCCAGCCTGCGGGCCCCGACCGTGGCCCACCTCTTCCGCACCGACTGGCTGAGCGTCGAGACCGTCGTGTCCCGGAGCGTCGTGAGGGATCTCATCCCCGAGCTCCTTGACCGGGGCGCCGAGGGCATCATAGAGTACCCCCTCAACAAGATCATCTGACCGGCCGCCCGTGCGCGGCCCTGACTGGGCCCGGCCGCGGGATCGGGCCGGGGGGCGGCGCCTCCCCGCCGGGCCCCTCCCCCGCGGCCCTCCCGGAGGGCCCCGCTGAAGACGGCCGGAAGGCCAAGGAGACGATCATGCCCCTCAAGACCGGCCCGGCTCTCGCCCTCGCCCTGGCGCTCGCGCTGGCGCTCGCCGGCTGCGGCGGCATGCGGCGGGCCGACGGCCGCAACAACCAGGTGAACACCGAGCGGCAGCTCCGGGCCCTCGTCGACGTGGGGGTGGTCGCCATCCGCATCGGCGACTACGCCCGCGCCATCCTGACCCTCCAGGAGGCCGAGCGCCTGTCGCCGACGAACGCCGACGTGAAGCATCACCTGGGCCGGACCTATTTCCAGCTCGGGGACGCGGAGCGGGCCGTCGAATACTACCAGCAGGCCCTGGCGCTCGACCCGGCGAAGACGGACGTGCACAACAACCTGGGCCTCCTCTACCTCAACACCCGCGAGTACGAGAAGGCCAGGGCCGAGTTCCAGCACTGCCTGGACGACGTCACCTACTCCAACTCCGCCATGAGCCGCTTCAACATGGGCCTCCTGGAGGAGTCGATGGGCAACAAGGACAAGGCGAAGGAATACTACCTCCAGATAATCAACGCCCCCAGCCAGAGCCCCGTTGCCCCGCCCGCCTATTACCGCCTGGCCTTCCTTGAGTACCAGAACGGCGGCTACCAGCCGGCGGTGGACCTGCTGTCCGTGGCGGTCCGCCAGGATCCCGACTACGCCGACGCCTTCTTCCTCATGGGCGAGAGCTATGAGAAGATGAACCGTAACGACGACGCGGCCGAGGCTTTCGGGCGCTGCGTCGTCATCGACCCCTCCTCCCTGCGCGGGGTCGAGGCCCAGAGGCGCGTGCGCCAGATCATGAAGGACTACAAACGTTGAAAGACACCGAGAACAGCGAGGGCCAGGGCGGCGCAGCCCCCGAAGGCCCCTCCGACGGGACGGCCCCTGAGGCCGCCGGCCAGTCGCCCGGCCCCGAGGGCGGCACCCCCGCGGGCGAGGCGCCCCTCCCAGGCCCCGAGCTCAAGGCCCCCCTGCGGGCCAGGGCCGAAGGCGCCCCCAAGGCGATCCAGGCGGGCCCTGCCCCCCCCTCCCGCCAGGGCCCGCCCGTCGCGATCCGCCGTCCCCAGGACGTCAAGGCCTCCTCCTGGCCCAGGGCCCGGCCCGGCCAGGACAAGCCGTCCCCGCCCGCCTCCCCGGTGGTGGTGGAGGAGAGGCTGGGCCCCGACGGCGAGCCTCTTTCCCTGCTCAAGGCCTCCCCCCGGCTCAAGGTGCCGGCCGCCCCGGTGGGAGGCCCGGAGCCGCTGGACGGGCGGGATGCCGCCCGCAAGGAGCCGGCGGTCAGGAAGTCCAAGCCGTCCAGGGCCCCCGGCGGGGCCGCGGAGCCCTGCCCGGCGGGCGGGGAGGCGGGAGGGCCGCGTACCCCGCCCGCCGCCGATCCCGAGGGGGCCGCAGGGCCTGCGGGGCCGTCCGATCCCGAGGGGGCCGCGGGACCCGAGGGGACTTCCGGATCCGCAGGTGCCGCCGGGCCGGCCCGGCTCTCCCTCATTTCCAGGATACTGAAGGCCTTCCGCGATCCCGAGGACGGCCCCGGCGCGCCAGCCGGGGAGCCTGA
>JAITEZ010000288.1 GCA_031281735.1 Deltaproteobacteria bacterium
CCGCCGGGACGGCATCCGAGCTTCCCTCCCCGGTCTTGGCAGGACGGGGCCTCCCGGCCGGGAACTGCCCCTGCCGGGCGCCGGCGGGAAGCCCCGCCCTCCGGATGGCAGCTACATCGACTGAGACCCCGCCCCAGGGGCCGCGAAACGGCATCGGCTCCGGAGGCAGCCGTGCTGGATGGCGACGTGGCGGGATGGCCGGCGTCTTCTGATTGGCACTGTGGCATGGCATCCTGGCACCCGCCGAAGGCAAAGACAAAGCCGATCGCGAACGGATGACCCGATCTGTCCGCTCTGTGCCGAAGCGGTCTTTCCTTCCCGGGCCGAAGCAGGCGGGGTAGTAGCGATCCCGATGCCGGGGACGGATCAGGCCGCGGACGGAGTCATGCCCGGAACGGAGCTGAGCGGTCAGCCCACCGGGTCGTCAGGCCGGGCAGCCGGGCTCCCCTTTGCCGCAGGACGACTGTCGGCGGCCGGATGGGGTTTGTAAGTCCGGCATACCCGCTTCACGTAAATTTCACGGGAATCAATCCCGGTGTTGACAGGATGGGGCTACTATCATCCCAGTGCTTCACTTTGGAACAGTCCCGGCACGGCAGCTGATCCGATCCCTCGCGGCCGGTGACGGGACAGCCGGCCGCCCCAGCTGACAGAAGCCCCAGGAGCCGCATCCTCTTCCCGCCGGCCGTGTCCGCCGGAAGGCCACGGGCCGTGGACGCCACCGCCTGTCCGCTCCTCGGCGGCCCCTGGATCCGCTAACACCTGCGGCAGGGTCCGGACGGTGACCGCGCGGACCGTCGCTTCTGCTGATTGCCCTGCGACGGCATGGACGATTGCCTGCTGGACATCATCCGCTCCGGCAGGGGGCGGGAAGAGGCCGCCCGGCGATGTAAATATGATGTTCGCCTGCTGTCAAAAATAAGCCGGGGCATGGCCGGGTGAGGCGGCCCGCTGGCGCCCGGGCAACGCGCCGCCGCCGTGCCGGGGCGGAGCAGGCTATCCGAGCTCTCACTCCAGCGGGTTTTCCAGGGCCGGTCAGGCATCCCCCGGGAGCTGCCGCGAGCCGCAGGCTGGCTCGAAGCGTTCATGCCGGGCCGCGTATGCGGCAAACCCTTCATTTCCACATGTTCAAGGGCCAGGCGGGTCAGGCAGGGTGCCTGGAGGGCCGCTCGCCGTCGGGCGGGCTTCCGGAAGGAGCCCGGGGCGGTCGCGCCGGCTGGGCGGCAGTGCAGGCGGCGCGGCATTGTCAAAGCAGGGGGGATGATTGGCCTATGAATTTCCTTTTCCGGCCGAGGGATCAGCTGCGCCACGGCGTCCAGCGGCCGGACTATCCAGACAGGGATGCTGTCATCGCGCAGGGATGCTGTCATCGCGATAATCCCGGGAAGACCGGCAGAGGGGGATCTGGAATGCTTATACAATGACGGGTCCCGGCCGCAACAATTGCTGGCCGGGAAATAATTTGCGGGGACAAGCGGCATGAGAATACTTTTTCCTCACCTTTGACTGCGGCAATGCAGCATGCTATCCTGCTTTCCACTCAGGCCACGAAACGCGCGGCCATGCCAGGAGACTCGCGGCGGCATCGTCTCGCGTGACGCCATGCCCGCGTCCGCCGGTCGGGGCGGTACCCCGCCCGCTGAGGCGCCCCCCCGTACAGCGGGGACGCGTCCTTTGCGGTGCGCCGGGACGGCCCGGTGCCGCCGCCAGGCCCTCGCCGGAACACGGCCGCCGCGTTGCCGCGCCGCGCCTCATGGCGGCGCCGCTGCTCCCGGCCGCGCCATACGGCCCCGGCCCCCTTCCCCGTGCCCCCGCGCCCGCGGGACGCGATTCGGTATCTTTTACACCGGCGCTCGTGAACCGCCTGCCTTCCGGGATCTCGCGCTCCCGCGGGACCGGCATGCCCCCGTATCCGAGCGGCTCCCCGCCGCAGCCGGGGGGCGCGACGGCCAGGGCCGGCTTCTGCGGATCCGCAGGCGGACCCGGATCCGGCGGCGGCCCGGGGCTCGATGCCGCCGGCGGGGCGGCCGACAGCATCGCCCGGATAGTGACACTGCCAGGTTGACGGGGCCGACGGCTCCGCGGGGCGGCCCCCTCTGAGTCCCGCGCCGGCGGCCGGCCCAGGAGCACCTCATGAGACTCGCCACGAATGCCCGGCCCGCTTCCAGCCAGGGAAGCGGGCGATGCACAGAATTCTCGCTCTCCCTCAGCCATCTCGCCGACCTCCGGCTCCACGTCCTGAGGTTCGCCGGGACTGCCTCGCTCAACGCGCCCTACCGCTTCACCGTCACGGCCCTGGCCGACGCCGGGGCGCTGGAGGCCCACTCCCCGCAGGACATCTTCACGGGCCAGGCCTCCTTCGAGATCCTGGATCCCGCGGGTTCGGCTCCCTCCGACGGGAGGCCCTCCGCCTGGCGGGGCGTCTGGCACGGCGTGGTCTCCGCCTGCCGGACCGGGAGGACGACGGGCGGCTGGACCACGCTGGAGCTGACGCTGACGCCCCTGCTCGCCCGCCTTTCCGGGCAGATCCAGAACAGGGTGCACCTGGACTCCACCAGCCCGTCCATCATCCGCGAGAGCCTCATCTTCGGGGGGGTGCCGGCCGAGCGCATGCGCTTCCAGGTGGCGGACGCCACTTACCCCGAGCGGGAGTTCGTGCTCCAGTACGGCGAGGATCTGCTGTCCTTCGTGCTGCGTACCCTCGAGCGCGAGGGCATCTCCCTCTTCTGGGATCAGGCGGGCGGGACGGACGTGGCGGTCTTCGCGGACTCGAACGCCTCGTTCCCCGTCCTGGCGGACGGGGCGGGGGATCTCGAGGCGGAGGACTCAGAGGTCACCGGGCTGGAGGGCGGCGGCGCCCGCCTCCTCGGCCTCCGGAGGGAGGCGAGGGTACCCGTGGCCTCCGTCAGGCTCAAGGACTACAGCTGGGAACGCCCCAACTTCCCCCTGGAGGTCAGGCTCCCCATAGCGGCCTATGGCAGCGGCGAGATGTACCTGTACGGCGAGAACTTCCGGACCCTGGCCGAGGGGAGGCGGCTCGCCGCCTTGCGGGGCGAGGAGGAGCTCGCCGACTGCGAGAGGTGGAGCTGCGAGAGCCAGATTCCGGGCCTCGCGCCGGGGCACGTGCTCAGGGTGGCGTCCCCCGGGAGGCGGGGCGCGGGGCGGGACGGCCTCTTCCTGGTGACTGGCCTCGACTGCTCCGGGGATCAGACCGGGCTCCTGGCCTCGGGGCTCGGGATCTACCAGGCGCCCGGGAGGCCCCGGCAGAATGCCGACTGGCCGGACGGCGGACCCGGGTTCGGCGGCGGCCCTGGCTTCGAGGGGGAGCCGGGCCCGCAGCCCTCCGGACTCAGGCAGCGGCTGACACTCCAGCGCCTGGATCTGCCATTCAGGCCCCGGCGGGTGACCCCCAGGCCCAGGGTATCCGGTTCCCTCGCCGGCTGGATAGACGGGGGCGGCTCCGGGGAGTCCCCTGAGATGGACTCCTGGGGGCGCTACAAGGTGCTTCTCCCGCTGGACGTCTCCGGGCGCCCCAACGGGAGGGCCAGCTCCTGGATCCGCATGGCCCAGCCCTACGTGGGCGCCGGCTACGGCCAGCATTTCCCCCTCGCGCCGGGGACGGAGGTGATCCTGACCTTCCTGGACGGGGACCCGGACCGGCCGATCATCACCGGGGCCGTCCCCAACGGGGAGACGGGGCATCTCGTGGACTCCTCCGCCCCGCACATGTCCGGGGTCGGCACCAAGGGCGGCGGGGGGCTGTTCTTCGGCAACGAGCCGTCCAAGCAGAACGTGACCATCGCCCCCGGCACGGACCGCGGGTATATCACCATCGCGGGGGGATCCCCCACCGCCGCAGCGGTGGCCTCCGACGTGCTGGACGTCACGGCGGTCACGAGCAGCTCGGCCAGCTTCTTCCACTCCCAGCACGCCGCCGGCTACCGCTACTCCATCATGGCCTCCGAGAAGGCCATGGACGGCATCCTCATGGTCATGTCGGCCCTGGGCGAGGCCATCACGACGGCCGCGTGCGCGGCGGAGGAGGCGGGGGGGGCGGCCGGGGACGAGGGCACGCGGGTCCGGGGGGGGATGGTGGCCAACATAGCCGCCATCACCGCCTGCGCGACGTCGACCCTGACGCCGCTCATCCAGATGATCGCCGCCGGCAGGAACGCCGCCGCGCCGGCGGAAAAGAACCCGCCGAACCGGAGCGTCGTGAGCCTCACAGCCGACGGGGAGGGGGGATCGGCCGAGTGGCTCAGCAGGTTCCCCTTCGGCAGGAAGCGCTGGAAGACGATGATCGCGCGCTTCATGACCCTCGCCAAGCCGTTGCGCAACGCGGCCAAGGCGGCCACGAACCAGGTCGGCACCTGGTCCGGGGAGGGCGAGGTGGAGGAGGAGGCCAACGAGACCCTGAAAATCACGAGCAAGGCCATGGCCGCTGCCTCGGACTTCTCCTCCGTGCTGGCGGACATCGTGAGCATCTGCTCGGTTCTCTCGGCCATAACGAAGGCCGGAGACCTGGCGCCCCGGGGCCTCGCGATCGAGAACACCGACTCCTACGTGGACATCCTGGCCAAGGGCATCGTGGCCTGCGGGGCCGATGGCGGCCCGCTGATCCTCGAGTCCTCCTCCACCAGGGGCAAGAGCCTCGCCGACGAGGTCAGGCGCGTGAACTGGAGCGGGCTGGGCTACATGCTGGACACCGTCACGGAGGAGGCCACGGGCCGGCGGCCCTGCGGCTACTTCGACGTCTCCAGCGCGATCCTCCTGCGGGGGAGGCTCGTGCGCACCCTCTGCGAGGAGGCCAGCATCACCGGGAGGAAATCGGTCGTGGCGCTCTCCCCCGTGAAGGTCCAGATCGCCGCCGGGGACGACGGCAAGAACCCGGACGCGAATGCGCGCTCCGCCCAGGAGGAGGCCTTCAACCACCTGGTCGAGACCCCCTACGACCGCGACTTCGGGAAGGGCGTGGACATCGAGGCCCTGGACGCGGGCGCGGCGGTCCGCATCGGCTGCCGCGACGGGTCGGGGGCGATCCAGCTCTCCTGCGGCCACGGGACGGCCCGCTCGCCGCTGGCGGGCCCCGAGTGCCGCCAGATAAGGATCGACGGGGACGGGCTCTACCTGAAGGACAAGGAAGGCGGATCGCTCCGGATCCAGGGGAGGGAGGCGGAGCTTCTCGCCACCGACGACGCGCGCCTGGGCCTCTGCGGCGACGAGGTCGCCCTGGAGCTGGACCGGGACTGCGGGGTGAGCATGCTCAAGCGGTCAGGCACCCTCCGGCACGGGGCCTCCCTCAGCGTGAAAGGCGGCCAGTCGACCGTGAAGCTGGACGGGTCGGGCATCGCGCTCGACCCGGGCGGGCAGTGCAAGATCGGAGGCAAGCTCGTCATGATCGGGGACTGACCCCGGGGGCTCCCTCAGAGCCGGCGTCCGGTGGCAGGGTTGGCTGCGGGGGACGCGTGCCGGGGGGCTCCGGGCCGGTTCCGGGTGGAGCAGGGCCGGTTTCTGGGGGAACCTGACCGGATCAGTGGTAACCATGACGGTTCTCTGGGGATCCCGGCCGGTTCCAAAGGGGAGCCGGATCGGTGATGATTCTGACCGGTTCTCGGGGAACCCCGTCCGGTTCCTGAGGGGGGGGTGCCGGATCGGTGGTGATTCTGACCAGTTCCGGATGATCCAGATCGGTTAAGCGGGGGTTCCCGGCCCGCCAGATGTTTGGAGTGTCCGTGGCCAGCCGTCATCCAGGGCGTCAGTTGCAACCGGGGCTACCACTGCCGAGGTTTCCCCTGCAATGAATAATATACGGGAAAAGCGAATCAGTGACATCCTCCCCGCCCTGAAGGACGGGGATTACCGGCGGATTCAGAGCTTCGAGGCCTGGCTCCCACCGGTCGGCCCCTGCTTCCCCGCCCCCGGGCCGAATCCCCTGAGGCTCCTGCGGGGGGCCCCGGTAGCCCCTCCCACGCAGGCGATGAAGGCCTGCCCGGCCGCCAGGATATCGAGAGCGCCAGCATGACCGGCATTGCCCCCGAAACCGCACCTGACGCGCCGGGACACGGCCTGGGAGATCCGGCTCCCGGCGTCCGTGCGCCCGCACACGGGACACCTCCGGCTGGCATGCCGCGGCGGGATCCTGACGAGCTTCCCGCCCCGTTCTGCGGGCATCCAGCCGGGCATCGGGACTGACATGCCCCACCCCTGATCAAGGATCGCCCGGTCGAGGCCGCTCCTGGCCGCCACTTGGCGGCCGGGCTCCTCCAGCGGCCCCCTGGCCGAGGCGGACATGTTCCTCACCGTCGGCTCCCCGACCGCCACGACGGCGCGGTTCCTGCCGATTGGGGCCGGGGCCTCGTGGAGGATGTCCCCGCGCGCTTCCGCATCCCGCGCCGGTTCCGCCTGACTTTTCCTTCGCCTTGTGCCGGTTCCCGCTGGACATCCTCATCCGGGAGAGCGCCCTCCGGGCCTTCCAGAGCCTCGCGGGTAGCCTCTTCCGCTGGTTCGCCGGCCCGGTGGACGTCCCGTCCGAAAGGGTGGCGGATCGGGCCGTGCCCATGTCGATCCCGGTGACGGATCCGGACGGGCCCGGCGGATCGGGGATCTCGCGTCCTGTCTGGAGCGGGATGAAGATCCCGGAGCCCGTCGCCTCCGCGGTGCCTTTTTTAGGGGCCACCTGGACTCTCCGACTTCCGTGGTATCGCACCCAGCCCAGGCCGGGGAGGATGATCCGCCCGTTCCCCTCATCCAGCCGGAACCGCGCCGGATTGGGAAACCTGAAGGAGTCGCGCGCACCCTTGCGGCGGGACACGGGGAACGCCGGGATCTGCCGGAAGAACCGGCCGGACGCCTGACACGGATCCTCGAGGGCCTGTCGCCCGGCGCTGACGGACGACCCCGCCTGCCAGGGCGTGTCGGGAGGATGCCGCCGGACGGTCAGGGGATGACACGGCAGGGGACAGCTCAGGAGAGGGGCCGCGTATCCATCCGGGAATCTGGATCGCGAGGGCGCGGTTCCATACGTGGCGGCGGCATCCGGCGTCCCTTGCGACCCTGGCCCGGATCTCGGCCGATGGCTTCCTGATCTTGAACCTGTATCCCCTGCGGATCAGCATGACTGCTTGTCTCACGTTTTCTTCAGGAAAGCAGGATTCCAGAGGGTTCGGGGCAGCGCCTGGAAGCGCGGGTTTTGCAGGATGTTCGCACTATCCCTCCCCGCCCTGAAGGACTGGGCTTCCCGCGCGTCCCGGTGATTGTCAGGCCATGCGTTGTCTGGCAGGCGAGATGCTGTTGCGGCCGCCGGTCAGGGGGAAGGTTGCGGAATCAGGGCTGGTAGGGAACCAGGGCTGGTTTAAGTGAATGGGGCCGCAGGCGGGTTGCTCAGAAGATTGATTCCACTGTAAAAACCCCCCCTCTCCATTGTCCATTTCTGTTGATGAGTTTTTTTTAATAAAAATATCATTAAAGATATATTAAATATAGTTTTAATATTAAATCATAACTTTAAAATTATCTATAAAGCTATTTTTTATAAATTAAATTTAATAATTATACTTTTTATTTATATTTTTAATAGTATCGATAGGGTTTATTTGCCTCGGTGAATTTCTAGTAAGAATAAAAAATGGTTTTTGTCGATAAAACAGTTGATGTTATGAATGGTGACTGTTATAATACCTCCAAAGCCTGAGTGGTATGGAGGTTCACGGCCATGTCAGCAAACTACGAAGACAAACGCATCAAACCTCTCCCCG
>JAITEZ010000292.1 GCA_031281735.1 Deltaproteobacteria bacterium
TCCCATCCTAAAATTGGTTCCCCGGCTCCAGCGCGGCTATCCTTCCAGGAAAACCGGTAGCTTTTCTTTGAAAGGCCCAGTTCCCCGTGACCGCCCTCCCCTCCACCCATAGCCATATCCCCTCCGGCCCCCGGGTCGGCGGCTGGTGGTGGCGGAGCGCCCTCGACCGCGGTCTGCGGACGGGACGGGCACTTTGCTGAAAGCAGCCTGAGAGCCACTTCTCCCCCTCTTAAACCACGGTCCCAGCAATGAGGATCGTGGTTTTTTTTTGCGCCCGCCCCGGGCGTCCCCCGCGGCCGCCCCCTGAGGCGGGGGCGCCGCCCCCCTCCTCAGGGGCCCCTCCGCCGGGGCCGTCCCCAGTGGCGCCTCCCCGGGCCCTTCCGGGACGGGGAGGCGTCCCGCAGCCCACCGCCGGGCGGGGCGACCAGTGCCGTACGTCCCGCCTTCCCCCGGAAACCCCGGAGAACAGGATCCTTCATGATAACCCTGACACAGAAGGCCGCCAGGCTCCCGAGCGATCTCCTAACCCCCATCAGCCTCTTCCGGCAGGAGGTGGGCCCGGGGGGCGCGGGGGTGCTCCTGGAGAGCGCCGAGGTGGGCGGGCGCTGGGGGCGCTGGAGCGTCTGCGCCTCGGGAGCGCTCCTGAAGCTCAGGTGCGAGGGGGGGTTCCTCGCGGTGGATACCGAGGATCCGGCGCTCGCCCCCCTCAGGGGCTTCGCGGGCCTCCCCTTCCTCGCGGGCCTGCGCAAGGTCATCTCGGAGCTGGAGATCCTCCCCGACCCCGGGGGGCCCGTGCTGCCGCCCATCACCCGGGCCCTTTACGGGTACCTGGGCTACGGGACGGTGAGCCTCGTCGAGGAGGTGCTGAGGCCCATGATCCCGCCCTCCGAGGCCGAGGGGTGCTTCGTCCTGCCCGCCGAGGTCTTCCTCTTCGATCACGCCTACGGCAGGCTCCACCGGCTGGGGCTCCCCGGCCCCCGGCTCCCCCAGCGGGTGGCCCCGCTGGAGCCCCGGGGGCCCTGGGGCGTGCAGGTGACCCCCGGCCGCGAGGAGTACATGGAGACGGTGTCCGAGGCCAGGCGGCTGATAGCCGAGGGCGAGCTCATCCAGATAGTGCTCTCCTGCTCCTTCGAGGACGCCTTCGCCGGGGAGCCCTTCGAGGTCTACCGGGAACTGAGGGCCTGCAACCCCTCCCCCTACATGTTCCACCTACAGCTCCCGGAGATAGCCCTCGCCGTCTCGTCGCCCGAGGTGCTCGTGACCTCGCAGGGGGGCCGCCTCCGGATCTGCCCCATCGCGGGCACCCGGCCCCGGGGCCGGGACGACCGGGAGGACGACCTCTTCGAGGCCGAGCTCGCGGCCAACGAGAAGGAGAAGGCCGAGCACGTCATGCTGGTGGACCTGGGCCGCAACGACCTGGGCCGGGTCGCGCGGCCCGGCACGGTGGAGGTGGAGCGCTTCATGGACGTCGAGCGCTTCTCGCACGTCATGCACCTCACCTCCCAGATCCGCGCGGAGCTCCGGGAGGGGCTGGACGCCGTGGACGTGATGTCGGCGGCCTTCCCGGCGGGCACGGTCTCGGGCGCCCCCAAGATACGCGCCATGCAACTCATCTCCCGCCTGGAGCGGGGCGCCCGGGGGCCCTACGCCGGGGGGGTGGGCTGGTTCGGGCTCGACCGGGGCTCGGTGGATCTGGACTTCGGCATAACCATACGCGGGGCCTGGTTCCGGGACGGCAGGGCCGCCTGGCGGGCGGGCGCGGGCCTGGTCTACGACTCCGACCCCGAGAGCGAGTGGAAGGAGTGCCTGGCCAAGGCCGAGGCCGTGCGGCTGGCGGTAGAGGCGGCCTCGGCCGGGAAGGGGGGGAGATAGATGCTGCTCCTCATAGACAACTACGACTCCTTCACCTACAACCTCGCCCAGGCCTTCCAGTCTCTGGGCGCGGATCCCCTGGTCCTGAGGAACGACGACCCGCTGGCCCTCGAGATCGCCGAGACGGGGGACGTCGACCGCGTCTGCCTCTCGCCCGGGCCGGGGCACCCCCTGAAGGCCGGGCTGTGCCTGGAGCTCCTGGAGCGCCTCGCGCGCCGCGAGCCCGCCGTGCACGTCCTGGGCGTCTGCCTGGGGCACCAGGTCCTGGGAGAGTTCGCCGGCTCCCCCGTGATCCAGGCGGAGCGCGTCATGCACGGCAAGGTCTCGCGGCTCGAGCACTGCGGGGAGGGGCTCTTCCGGGGGCTCCCCCAGGGCATGGAGGCCGGCCGCTACCACTCGCTCATCGTTACCGAGCCGAAGGGCTCCCCGCCCCACCCGTTCCGGGTCACGGCGCGGAGCGCCGAGGGCGAGCTCATGGCCCTCTCCTACGAGAGCCTCCCCTGGCACGGGGTGCAGTTCCATCCCGAGTCCGTCCTGACCCCCTCCGGCAAGGCCCTGCTCGCGAACTTCCTGGCGGGGGCCGCGGCCGGGGCGAGGGCGGGGCAGGCCCCCCCGGCCTTGACGGGCGGCCGGGCGGAGGCCCCCAGCACGGCCTGGCCGCTCTCGGCCATCTTCGAGCGCGTGGGGGCCCGCGAGGACCTGGAGGAGGGCATGGCCGGGCAGATCTTCGAGCGGCTCATGGAGGGCGAGCTCTCCCCGGCCCAGACCGGGGCGCTCCTGCTGGGCCTCCGGGTCAAGGGCGAGACCCCGGTGGAGGTGGCGGCCGCAGCCTCGGCGGTCCTGCGCCGCGCGGAGAAGCTCCCCGAGATCGCGGGCCCGGTGCTGGACGTGGTGGGCACCGGCGGGGACAACCGCTTCTCCTTCAACTGCTCCACCGGGACCGCGCTCATCTGCGCCGCCCTGGGCCACACGGTGCTCAAGCACGGGAACCGCTCCGTCTCCTCTCGCTCCGGATCGGCGGACGTCCTGGAGCGCCTCGGCTTCGACATCGAGATCCCCCCCGAGCGGGTGGCCGGGGAGGCCGCGGCCAGCCGGTTCGTGTTCCTCTTCGCGCCCCACTACCACCCCGCCTTCAGGCACGTGATGCCCGTCCGCCGCGAGCTGGGCGTGCGCACCCTCTTCAACATCCTGGGCCCCCTCGTCAACCCCGCCCGCCCCACCCACCGCCTCATCGGGGTCTACGAGCCCGGGCTCCTGGATCTCATGGCGGGGGCCCTCGCCCGCCTGGGGGGCACCGTGTCCGCGGTGGTCCACGGCGCGGGGGGCTACGACGAGCTCACCCCCATCGGCCCGGCCCAGGTGCGCCTGGTCCGGGGCGACCGCACGGAGGGCCTGATCCTGGATCCCGCGGCCTACGGCTTCTCGCCCTGCTCCCCCGAGGATCTCGCCGTCCCCGGCCCCGCCGAGAGCGCGGCCGTCCTCCGGGAGCTGCTCTCGGGCCGGGGGCCGCGGCCCATGCTGGAGATGCTCGCCTTCAACGCGGGGCTGGCGCTCTACCTCCTCAAGGGCGGCTCCCTGGCCGAGCGCATGGAGGAGGCCAGGGCCGCCGTGGAGAGGGGGGAGGCGGGGCGCATCCTGCCGCCCCCTCCCGCCGGGGCCTGAGCCGCCCCGTACCGCCGGGTGCCGGGACGGCCGGCCCGGCGGGCCGGCGGCGGCCTGCGCGGAGGCCTTCCCCGCCGCCCGTGGAATGCCGTAAACTGCCCTGCGGCCCCTCCGCCCCGGGGCCGCCCGGCTGGCCGGGCGCCGGGGCAGGGCATCGCGGCGGCTGCCGGGTTTGGGTGCCGCGTTCCGCGACCGCCGGCGTTTCCCGGTGTCGGGGGCTCCCATGTCCCTTCGCCGGCGCGTTTTCAGGCGATGCGATGCGATGGACCTGACTGGATTGACTTAACCAACATGACTCGTTAGTCTTCCCATCAAGCGACCGGTTCGGCTGCTGGACTCGGCTGGGAGGCCGTCGGTATGGAAGCCAGGGGCATGCAGGCGTTCAAGGACGCCAAGGCCGGGGAGATCAGGGCCCTGAAGGAGATGGGCCGGGCGGAGCTCGAGCAGCGGGCCCGCTGCGAGCGGGAGGCCTTCCGCCCGCCGGACTTCCTGGGGCGGCTCAGGGACGGCCGGGCCGCACGCGGGCTCGCCATCGTGGCGGAATACAAGAGGGCCTCCCCCTCCAGGGGCGAGATAGAGATGGGTGTCACCCCCGAGGAGGCGGCCGAGGCCTACCGCGAGGCCGACTGCATCTCGGTCCTGACCGAGGGCTCCTTCTTCAGGGGCGATCTCTCGTTCCTCCCGCGGATGAGCTTCAAGGGCATACCGCTGCTGCGCAAGGACTTCGTCTTCCACCCCCTGCAGATCCTGGACACGGCGGCCCGCAGGGCCTCGGCGGTGCTCCTGATCTCCCGCCTCCTGGCCGGGGTGGCGGAGCTCCGGGAGCTCATGCTGCTCTCCCGGTCGGCGGGCCTGGCCCCGGTGGTGGAGGTCTTCGGCGCGGCGGAGCTCGAGGACGCCCGCTCGGCCGGGGCCGAGATCATCCAGGTGAACGCCAGGGACCTGGACACCCTCAGGGTCGACTTCCTGGCGTCCCTGCGGCTCCTGGAGGAGCACCCCGGCAGCCCGGGGGAGTTCTTCATCGCCGCGAGCGGCCTCAGGGACGCCGTGGACCTGCGGCTCGCCCGCCGCCTGGGCTTCGGGGGGGCGCTCGTGGGCACCTCGCTCATGGAGGGCGGCAGGCCCGCGGAGAGGCTCGCCGGGCTCCTGGCGGGGATGGCG
>JAITEZ010000270.1 GCA_031281735.1 Deltaproteobacteria bacterium
CCTGTCCGTCCCGCCCGCTGTCCGCCCGCGCTCCTCGCCCCTGCCCCCCCTCCTCCGCTCTGTCTGCCCACCGCCCTCCCGTCCCGCGCGCCCAGCCTCGAACGCCGCCCTCTCCCGTCGCCGTGCCGCCGCCTCCCGGACGCCCCGCCGGTGCGGAAGGGACACGGTGACGGCCTCCACGGGGCGAGAGTCCTCGGCACCGGGCCCTGGGCTGACCTTGCCGGGAACCCGAACCCCACCGCGGAAAGAGAGCCCGTGATGAGAGCGTTGGCGGGAAGGGAGAGTTCGCGGGAAGGGAGAGCTCGCTAGATGGGAGAACTCGCGCTTCATCACAGGCCATGCATAACAATAATTATTTAAGAATTTTATAATATAATATTTATATTATAATAAATAAAAATATTACTATCCAAAGAATCATGCCGATACGCCGGGATTGAACACGCGAAAACGGAAAGGCCCCCGGGACACACAGCGCGGAATCGCGCGATGTCCCGGGGGCCCCGTCCAGAGCCAGCCGGGGAGGCCCTGTCCCCAGGCCGGCGGCGGAGCCGGCCCCCGCAGGATCCGGGGACCGGCCCGGCGGCGCGGGGCCGGCCCCTCAGTTCACCCACACCTGGCGGTCCTGCGGCACCCACCACTTCTCGATGTCGTAGCCGAGGCCGATGGGGGCCACCTCCGGGCCCACGAAGCGGTTGGAGAGGGCCACCAGGGAGTCGGGGACGAAGAGGAAGACGTAGGGCACGTCCTCGTAGAAGATCTCCTGGATCCGGTCGAGCGCTGCCTTGCGGGCGGCGCGATCCAGCGTGAAGCGTGCCTCGTCTATGAGCCTGTCCACCTCGGGGTTGCGGTAGCTGATGAAGTTGAGCTCGCCGGGGTTGGTCTTGGTGGAGTTGAAGACGTCGAACAGGTCCGGGTCGAGGGGGATGGTCCAGCCCATGATGACGGCCTCGAAGTCGTGCTTGTCGAGGTTCTCCTTGGTGAGGGCAGCCCACTCGAGGATCCTGATCTTGACCTCCACCCCCACGGCCTTGAGCCGCTGCTGGATGATCAGGGCGCACTGCTCGCGGACCTTGTTGCCCTGGTTGGTGAGGACGGTGAGGGTGAAGCGGCGGCCCTCGCGATCCACGTAGCCGTCGCCGTCGGTGTCGGTCCAGCCAGCCTCGGCCAGGAGCGCCCTGGCCTTCTCGGGATCGAAGGGGAAGGGCTTGACGTCCGCGTTGTTAGCCCACATGTCGGGCTTGAAGGGCCCGTTGGCCACCGTCCCCAGCCCCAGGAGCACCCCCTCCACCAGCTCCTCCTTGTCGATGGCGTGGTTTATGGCCCTCCTCACCCGCACGTCGGCGAGCCTCCGGTCGTTCAGGTTGAAGCCCAGGTAGGCGTAGCTGAAGGCCGGGTACTTGTAGAAGGAGAAGCGGGAGGACAGCTCGGGATCCTCGCGGGCCTGCTCCCACTGGTCGGGGGTGAGCGACATCATGTCCAGCGTGCCGGTGCGGAGCTCCATCAGCTGGGTGGCCATGTCCGGGATGATGGTGGTCACGAGGGCGTCTAGGTAGGGCCTCCCGCCGGAGAAGGTGTCGCTCGCGGCCAGCGTCACCCGCTGCCCCGGCTCCCAGCTCAGGAGCCGGAAGGGTCCGTTGCCCACGGGCCGGCGGGCCAGGGGGCTCCCGTCGAGATCCGCCCCGTCCAGGAGGTGCCTCGGCATGATGCTGAAGCCCCAGATGGTCACGGCGCTCGCGAGCGTCCTGTGGTAGGTCACGACGAAGGTGAGCGGATCGGGCGCGGAGGCCCGGGCTATCTGCCGGAAGTCCTCGCCGTAGGGGGTGGGCGTCAGGGGATCGCTCATGAGCCGCCAGGTGAAGAGGCAGTCCTCGGCGGTGAAGGGCGTCCCGTCCTCCCACTGGACGCCTCCCTTGAGCCTGAAGGTCACCGTCAGCTGGTCGTCCGAGACCTCCCAGGATTCCGCCAGATCGGGGACGAGGTTGAGGTCCCGGTCGTACTTGACGAGCCCCCGGTAGATCTGCCCGGTGATGGCGGTGGAGGAGGTGTCGCTCGCGAGGGCCGGGATCAGGTTCGTGGCCTCGGCGATGGAGGCGTCCAGCAGCCTGTCCCCGTAGGCGGCCCCCCCCGGCCCGGCGGCCGGGGGGGCTGCCTGGGCCGCCGCGGCCAGGCCGGCGGCGGGAGGGGGGGCGGACGCGTTCGCGGGAACGGGGAAGGCCCCGGCCGGGGGGGCGGGGGCCGAGGCGTTGACCACCGGGGCCGCCGCCCCGTCCGCCCCTGGGGACGGCGGCGCGGGTTCGCCCGGGGAGCAGGCCTGGAGGGCGAGGAGGGCAAGGGCGGCCGGCACGGCCGCGAACGTCGGGGAGGGGTGTCTCACGATAATCACCTGACTGGCCTGACTTCCCGGCGCATGGCGCCGGCTCCGGCGCCCGGGCCGCAGCGCGCGCTCGGGCGGGGGCGCCGGCGCGCCCTTCCGGGCCAGGCGCGCGGGATACTGTGATAGAATGTCCGGCCGGGACTCGCTGCCCGGCGGGACGGCCGGGAAACCATCCTGGCGGCGGGGCGGCCGCGGCCCGCCGTTCCGGGCGGGCAGCGGGCCGCCGGGGAGCGATTATAGCAGTTCGCCTCCGGACGCCAATAGGGCCCGCTCCGCCGCCGGGACGCCCGCCCGCCGCCCGGCGGCGCCCCGGCCCCCACCCCCGCCGCCGCTCCCCGGCCCCCGGCCCCCCGCGCGGCCCCCCGGGGCCCCGGCGCGGCCGGGGGGGACGGAAAAACCAGGACCAGGAAAGGATCGCCTCCGGGAATATGTCCTACGTCTACCCGGACAACCTGACTCCCACCACGGTGGCGGCCATGATCAGCCTCCTCCTGGACGAGAAGCTGAGCCGCGTTACGGTGGAAGGCGAGATGACGGGCGTCTACAGGGCGCCCTCCGGGCACAGCTACTTCTCCCTCAAGGATCCCGAGTGCGTGCTGAACTGCGTGATGTGGAAGAGGTCGCACCCGGAGGCCATAGAGCACCTCATGGCCAACGGGCTGAAGGTCCTCGCCTGGGGGAAGCTCGCCTGCTACGGGCCCAGGAGCGTCTACCAGCTGATCGTGGACCACCTTGAGCCCAGGGGCGAGGGGGCCCTCAAGCGCGCCTACGAGCTGCTTAAGAAGAAGCTGGAGGCCGAGGGGCTTTTCCGGGAGGAGCGCAAGAGGCCGCTGCCCGCCTTCCCCGGGCGGGTGGCCCTGATCACCGCCCGGCACGGGGCGGCCGCCGGGGACTTCCTGCGCACGGCGCTCAGGCGCTTCCCCGGGGCGGCCATAGCGCTGTTCTCTGTCCGTGTCCAGGGCGACGAGGCGGCCGACGAGATGGTCCGGGCCATCTCCGCCGTGAACCTGGCGGGCGGCTTCGACGTCATCGTCCTCACCCGGGGCGGTGGCTCCGCCGAGGACCTGTGGGCCTTCAACGAGGAGCCCCTGATCCGGGCCGTCGCGGGCTCCCGCGTCCCCGTGCTCGCGGCGGTGGGCCACTCCAAGGACCTATCGCTCGCCGAGCTCGCGGCCGACCGCCGGGCCATCACCCCCACCGCGGCCGCCGAGGCCGTCTTCCCCGACGCCAGGGCGGCCTCCGACGAGGCCAAGGTTCTGGGCGAACGGCTCGCCCGGGCGGTCGGGCTCGATCTCAGGTCCAGGCGCGACCTCCTGGCAGGCCTGGACCGCCGGGCCCTCGCGGGACTCGAGCGCAGGATAGCCGGGGAGCGGGCGGCGCTCTCGCGGCTCGGCGAGGCCATGGCGGGCGGCATGCGGCTCAGGACCGGCCTGGCCTCCGCCGAGGCTGACAGGTTGCGCACCCGCCTCCTCTCCTCCGCGTCCCAGTTCTTCCGGGAGACGCGGGGCGCCTTCGAGCGGCTGGCCGACAAGCTCGCGTTCCTCACCCCCGCCGACCGGGCGGCCCGGCTCCGCGAGGGCGTCGAGTCTGGCCGGGCCGCGCTGTCCGCCCTGGGCGCGAGGCTCCTCTCGCCATACCGGACGGAGCTCGAGCGGGCCTCCGAGCGGCTCAGGCTCCTGTCGCCCCTCGCGGTCCTCGAGCGGGGCTACAGCATCGCCACTGACTCGGAGGGCAGGATCATCCGGCGCGCCGCGGACGTCAGTCCCGGGGACACCTTCCGCCTGCTCCTGGGCGAGGGAGCCCTCGCCGCGAAGGTCACCTCCCGGGAGGAGGGCGGAAGCCGCGAGGAAGGCTGAAGGCCCCGCAGCCGCGGCCCGCGGGGCGGCAAGGCGCTGCCTGCGGGGCGGCAAGGCGCTGCCCGCGGGGCGGCAAGGCGCTGCCCCGGGCCGCTCGGCCGCGCGCCGTTGCCGCGGCAGGCGGGGAGGCGTCCGGATCCGGACGGGCCCGGGGCGGCGGTCATCCGCCCGGAAGGCCGCCGCCCCCGGAACCGGCCGCCCACCCCGGCGGCAGGGGGGCGCCGAAGCCTCCTGTCGTCCCCCGGGGCGGCCCCGGCCCCGCCAGGCGGCCCTCTCCCCGCCACTGCCAGGCTTGCCGTGCCGCCGCGCGG
>JAITEZ010000042.1 GCA_031281735.1 Deltaproteobacteria bacterium
AACGGCTTCCGCGAGGCCGTCCGGTTGAGTTTTCGCCGGGCCCGTGCTAAAAAACCACTCATGACAGCCGCCCGCCAGAACCCCGGCCCCGACGGCCGCCGCGACCGGCCACCCCTGCCCGCCGCGCGGCTGGAGAGCGGCGGCGCCCCGGCGCGGACACCCCCCGTCCCGGCGGCAGTGGCCCTGGCCCTGGCCCTGACCCTGTCCGCCTTCCCGGCCCGGCCCCTCCCGGCCGAGGAGGGCCCGGCCCTAGGCAGGCTCGCCGTCTCGGGGTCGACGACCCTCCTCCCCGTGTCCATGGGGCTGGCGGAAATCTTCCTGAAGATCCACCCGGAATCCCTGATGTCGGTGTCGGGGACCGGCACGGGAGAGGGCATAAAAAGCCTGGTGGACGGCGTGATCGACGTGGCCGGCGCCTCCAGGGACATCCTCCCCGCCGAGTCCCGGCTCGCCGCGGAGCGCGGGGTGAGGCTGGTGAGGCACCTCGCGGCGAGGGATCTGCTGGCGGTGATAGTCAACCCGGAGAATCCAGTCACGGGGCTCACCCTCGGCCAGCTGGAGGGCATCTGGCTCGGGGCCTACCGCAACTGGCGGGAGCTCGGGGGGGACGACCGGGCCATAGTGGCCGTCAACAGGGACTCGAGCTCCGGCACCTTCGAGTTGTGGCTGGAGCTCGTCCTCAAGGGGGCCCGCTTCCGCCGGGACGCCCAGGTCCAGCCCTCCAGCGGCGGGGTGGCCTACGCCGTGGGCGGCAACCGCTCGGCCATCGGCTACGTGGGCCTCGGCTTCCTGAACCGCCGCGTGAAGGCCCTTTCCGTGAACGGGGTCGAGCCCGCCATCGCCAACGCGGCGGACGGCAGCTACCCCCTCTCCCGCGAGCTGTACTTCTTCACCAGGGACCCTGTCCCCCCCGCGGCCAGGATGTTCCTGGATCGTCTCCAGTCCCCGGAGGGCAGGGAGCTGCTCCTCCGGGACGGCTTCCTCCCGCCGGAGACCCCGCTGGAGACCCGCCTGCCCTGACCGGGAGTGGCCGGCCCCGCCTGCCCTGACCAGGGGAGGGCGGCCCCGCCCGAGGCGGGAGGGCGCCCGGCCCGGCGGGACGCCGCGCCTTCCCGGCCGGGACGCGTCCGGCGCGGACGGGAGCCCCGTCGATCCGCACCTCCCCGCCCATGGCGGGGCGCCGCCCCGCGGGCCGCCCGGCGGCGCCCCCTTCCGCCCCCCCGGGGCGCCCCCAAGGGGACTGACATGCCGGGAGCCTCCGCCAGAAAGGAAGTCCGCCTGTGACGCTTTCCCCGTCCGTCCCTGCGGACGCCCCCCGGGGCGAGCTCCTGCATCCCAAGCTCTCCCCCACCGAGCAGGGGGTGCGGCTCTTCTTCCTCCTGTGCGCCGTCTCCGCCCTGGGCCAGATGCTCCTCATCACGATCTTCCTGTTCTCCGAGGCCGCAGGGCTCTTCCTCCCGGCGCCGGGGGACCGGGCGGTGCCCCTCGCCGAGTTCTTCTTCAGCCTGGACTGGTTCCCCACCTACCCGGACTCCTCCTTCGGGTCGGCCGCGCTGGTCATAGGGTCGCTCGCGGTGACCTTCGCGTCCGTCCTGCTCGCGGGGCCCCTGGGGGTGGGGCTCGCGGTCTACCTAGCGTGCCTGGCGGGGCCGCGGATGCGGGAGTTCCTCAAGCCGGCGGTGGAGCTCCTGGCCGCCATACCCTCGGTGATCCTGGGTTTCCTGGGGATGGTCACCCTCGCCCCCTTCATGCAGGGCTACCTCGGTCTGCCGACGGGGCTCAACGTCCTCAACTGCGCGGTGTTCCTGGCCGTCATGTCCACCCCGACCGTCGCCTCCCTGGGGGAGGACGCCCTTTCCGCCGTGCCCCAGAGCGTCAAGGACGCCTCCTACGCCCTGGGCGCCACCCGCTGGGAGACCATCTGGCGGGTGATCATCCCGGCCTCGCTCTCCGGGCTCTCGACCGCCGTGATCCTGGGGCTCGGCCGGGCCATGGGCGAGACCGTCGTGGTCCTCATGGTGGCAGGCGGCGCGGCACAGATCCCGCACTCCCTCTTCGACTCGGTGAGGCCGCTCACCTCCACCCTCGCCGCCGAGATGGGGGAGACCGCCGCCGGGAGCCCCCACTACCACGCGCTCTTCGCGCTGGGGATGATACTCTTCCTGCTCACCCTGGCCCTCAACCTCGCGGCGTTCTGGCTGGGCAGGCATTTCAGGAAAAACTCATGACCGAGAAGTCGACCGCGCGGGGGGCGGGCCCCGCGGCAGCGGACGGGCCCCGCCCCGGGGGGGCCACGCGATGCTAGCCGCGAGGCGTGGCTTCGAGCCGCGGCGCAGGCGGCGCCGAGAGTTCACGGCGCTCCTCTTCATCCGCCTCACCGGGGCCTTCACGGCCGGCGTGATGGCCCTCGTCGTGGGCTTCATCGCCTTCAACGGCGCGGGGGCGATAAGCGTCCCGTTCCTCACCGAGTACCCACGGGACGCCATGACGGCGGGTGGCATACTGCCCGCCATCGAGGGGACCCTCATCCTCGCCCTGGGGGCGCTCCTGACCGCGGTCCCCCTGGGGTTCGGGGCGGCGGTGTACCTCGCGGAATACGCGCGCCCGGGCCCGCTGGTCTCCGTCATCCGCCTGGGGGTGCTGAACCTCTCCGGCGTGCCGTCGGTGGTCTTCGGGCTCTTCGGGCTCGCCCTCTTCGTGAAGACCTTCGGGTTCGGCCGCTCCATCCTCGCGGGCAGCCTCACCCTGGGGCTTCTCATCCTCCCCACGGTGGTGGCCGCCTCCGAGGAGGCGCTTCGCCAGACGCCGCAGTCCTTCCGGGAGGCGGCCCTGGCCCTCGGGGCCTCCCGCTGGCAGGCCATCCGCCAGGTGGTACTGCCCGCCGCCCTCCCCGGCATGCTCACCGGGGCCATCCTGGCGCTGGGCCGCGCCGCGGGGGAGACCGCGCCCATCGTCTTCACCGCCTCCTGCGCCTACACCCTCGCCTCCCCCGGCTCGGTCTTCCAGGAGGTGATGGCGCTTTCCACCCACATCCTCAACCTCGCCACCAACGGCACCCGCATCGAGGAGACCCTGCCCCAGCAGTTCGGGACGGCCCTGGTGCTCCTCGCCCTGGTCCTCGGGCTCTCGCTGTGCGCCATCATAGTCCGTGCGAAGCTCAGGAAGGGTAGGCGCTGGTGAGGGGCCGGGCGGCAACCGGACGGGGCCGGGCGGTGGACGCGCCGGCGGCTGAGCGGGAGACGCCCGGGCGGGCCCGCGACGAAAGGAGGCGGGGGCCGTGAAGGCCCCGCAAGATGGCCGAGCAGAACGCGACGGAGACCGTAGTCATAAGCGCGCGGGACGTGGACTTCTTCTACGGGGAGTTCCACGCCCTCAAGGGCGTGAGCATGGACATGCTGGAACACGAGGTGACCGCCATGATCGGCCCCTCGGGATGCGGCAAGAGCACGTTCCTCAAGCTCCTCAACCGCATGAACGACTTCGTGCCGGGGGCCCGGCTCGCGGGGGACATCCTCATCCGCGGGGAGCCCGTCTACGGCCCGGACTCCGATCCGGTGGACATCCGCCGCAAGGTGGGCATGGTCTTCCAGCGTCCCAACCCCTTCCCAAAGTCCATCTACGACAACATCTGCTACGGGCCCAGGCTCGTGGGGGTGAGGGCCAAGCAGGAGCTGGACGCGCTGGTGGAGAAGGCGCTGCGCGCCGCGGCCCTCTGGGACGAGGTGAAGGATCTCCTGGGGAAGTCCGCCATGGATCTCTCCGGCGGCCAGCAGCAGCGGGTCTGCATCGCCCGGGCCCTCGCCCTGGAGCCCGACATCCTCCTCATGGACGAGCCCACGAGCGCCCTCGATCCCATCGCCACCGCCAAGGTGGAGGAGTGGATCAAGACCTCGGGGCTCACCATCGTCATAGTGACGCACAACATGCAACAGGCCGCCCGCATCTCGGACCGCACGGCCTTCTTCTACATGGGTAGCCTCGTGGAGTTCGGCAAGACCCGCGACCTCTTCACGCGGCCGCGGGAGACGCAGACCGAGAACTACATCACCGGCCGCTTCGGCTGAGGGGACGGCGGGGGAACCCCGCGCCCCCGGGAACGCCCCGGAGGCGGACGCGGGTGGCGGGGCCGGAGGGGCCCCGGCGCCGTGAGCGGTGGCGATCGGATGCCGGATGAGTTAATGTCCACCTTGCCCCGCCTGCCGCGGGCGGGCGGGGGCGGCGGGGGCGGGCGCTCCGGCCGCGGGCCTGGGCGGACGGGGATGCCGGACGGGACCGGGGACCGCCGGGCCGGCGGGCGGCGGAAAGCACAGGGGGACGGGAGGCCGGGGGAAACTGGCTCCGGCGGGCACCCCGCGGAGGGACGGGACAAGATGGTGGGACTGTTCGAGAAGAAGCTCCTGGCTCTAAGGGGCCAGCTGGTCGAGATGGGCCGGGATGTCCTGGGGATGCTCAAGGGCGCCGGCGAAGCCCTGACAGCCTTCGACAGGGACAAGGCGCGGCAGGTGATGCGCGCCGATCGCGAGGTCGACGATCTCGAGAACCGGGTCGTGAACAGGGCCATCATCCTCATAGCCACCAACCAGCCCGTGGCGGGGGACCTGAGGTTCCTGGCGTCCTCCCTCCGGATGGCCTCCGAGCTGGAGCGGATTGGCGACCTGGGGAGCAACCTCGCGCGGAGGACCCTCAAGCTCATCAAGATGGAGCAGGAGGGGAACCCCTCGGCCCCCCTCCCGGACAAGCTCCCCCTCATGGTGGAGAAGGCCCTGCAGATGCTGGAGATGGCCGTCCAGGCCTTCGAGACCAACGACGCGGAGCTGGCCCGCGCCGCCATCGCCCGCGACGACGAGATAGACGAGCTCTACAAGTCCATCCGGAACGAGGCCCTCGCCCAGGTGTACTCTGACGGCCGCCGCGCCCTGTGGGGCTTCGAGGTGTGCATCCTCACCTACCATCTGGAGCGCCTGGGCGATCACGCCACCAACGTCGCCGAGGAGACGGTGTACATGGCCCAGGGCAAGACCATACGCCACGACCACTACGGCCCGGAGGGCCCGCAGAAGGGCTGACCTGACGGGCCGGCTCAGGCGGTCCCGCCGCAGGCCCCCCCTTTTTTTCCAGCCCCCCCGGGACGGCCCCCTTCCACGCCCCGCTCCCTCACCCTCCGCCGCTTCGCCCGGCCCCGCCGCTCCCGCGGCGGATCCCCGGTGGCCCTGGCAGCATATCGCCTGTCATGCCCCCGCGTCGCCTGTCCCGGCGCCGCCTGCCATGCCCGTTCATGTCGGTCGCCCGTCAGGCCCTCGTGTCGCCTGTCAGGGCCCTCGCGTCGCACGTCAGCGGCCTGCCGATCGGACGCGCTGCTTGCCAGGGGTGGAGCCGCTTTTCAAGGCCGCCAGCGCCGCAGGATGGCACCCCTTCCCTGAGGCCTGGCCTGCAATGCGCCTCTTTCCGCGCCGCCCGCTTTCCCCCTGCCGCCGTCAGGCGGCCGGAAGACGCAGATCAGGCCGGAAGACGCTGGCCGTGCCCGCGGTGCGCGCGGGTGCCGCCCCCGGCGCCGATCTGGCTTCACGGGCCGCTGGCCCGGGCGACCTCGCGGCTCTCAGGGGGGGCTTCCCCCCGTAATCCGGGCGGGCCTGTCCCCCGGCCTGAAGACCGCGTCCCGCCGGGAGCCTCCGCCCTGCCGCCAGGGCCGCCCGCCGCGGCCGCCTCCGCTTCCGGGGCGGCCTTGACCCTGCGGGCCCGCCTCCGCTCCTCCATGGATGGGCGGGATCCGTCAGGACGGGCCGGGAATCCCCGCAGACGCTTCGCGGGGCCCAGGGAAGATCCCTTGGGGGGCAGCCTTCCGGCGGGACGCCCGCCTGAAGTGGCCGCGGACGTCCCCGTGACGGCTTCCGGACGCGCCCCCCCCTGCCCGGCCACGGCCGGGCCGGGGGGGGCATCACGCGGGGGCCTGGCGTTCCCGTCCCCTCATTCCGGGACGGGAACGCGGGACGGCGGGCCTGGGGGCGTCTTGCCGGGGCCCCCGATTCCCGGGGAGGTTCCGCCTTCCCACTTCCCGGCCCTGTATGAAGGCCGGCACTCATCCCGGCCCCTCCCTTGGGCGGAGCCCCGGGGCCCCGTCCGGCCCCTGCCGCGAACGGGTGCCAGGAAGGCGGATCCGGGCGCCTGGAAAGCGGGGCAGGCTGACCCGCAGGCAGGCCGGGCCGGATGACGCCGGGATCAGCCCGGGCCCGGCCGTTCACTTATCCGGGCCGTCCCCGCCTCCCGGCGCGTCCGCCCACCGGCGGGGGATGGGGACAGCGGGCCGCCCGCCTGCGGCCCGCGGCCGGCCGCAGGCGGGCCCGGGGCGGATCCCGGAGGGAAGCGCCGTACGCCGGGGCGGGTGGAGCCCGGCCCCGGCGGCTATCCGCAGGCCGGCCCTGGCGACGGGCGCTTGCCCTGGGAAGGCGTCTCGAGAAGCCAGCTGGACCAGCGGTCGTCGCGGTGGTTGTCCAGCTCCCGGTATTCCAGGGCCCGCCCCAGGAGAGCCTTGAATTCGTCCGCCTCCCTGGGCAGGAGCCCTGACAGGATGAGGTAGCGCCTGCCGGAGTAGGCGTCCCTCCCCAGGAGATCCAGATGCACCGCGAGGGGCACGTTCGCCATGAGCACCTCGGCGGGCCAGGAGGCGCGTTCCCCCGCCAGGCCGTACTCGAAGGAGGCCCGGTCCGCGAGGCCGTTCAGGCGCGCGTTCGCGGCCGCGCACCGCACGGCCAGGTGGCTGTAGTCCACCCCGAGGGCGGCGGCCGCCCCCAGCCGCAGGGCGGCCAGGGCCAGCACCCCCGTCCCGCTGCCGAGATCCAGGAAGCTCCGGGGCGGGGAGGGGTTGCGGGGATCCATGATCCGCAGGAGGAAGCCCAGGCAGGCCCTGGTGGTGGGATGCCCCCCGTAGCCGAAGGCGAGCCCCGGGTCGATGTAAAGGGGAGCCAGCCCTCCCGGCGGGGGGATCCCCGCCGGGGGATCCGGGATCCCCCCCCCCTCCAGGGGCAGGACCGCGAGGGGCCCCATGACTATCGGCCGGGCACCGGCCCCGTCCTGCCACTCGTCGTAGCGCAGGTGGTGCTCCATCCTGAGCTCCAGGCCCGGGACGGCCTCCAGGAGCGGCCCCAGCTCGGCGCCGGCCGTGCAGAAGAGGAACGCGAAGTCCGCCTCCCAATGGAAGCCCTCCAGCTGGGGGCCCACCAGGGCCCCGAGATCGGAACGCTCGAGAAGCGTCCGGGCCTCGCCGGAGGTGGCGCGGAGCTCGTAGATGGTGAGGGGGGTGTCTGGACGCATGTCGGCACGGGGTTGCCGCGAGGCGTGAAGCCGGGGGGGCGGGGCTCCTGACGGCCAGCGGGGCGGAAACAATGCCTGCGGGCTGGACGGGAACCCGGACCACCGGCAGGCGGGCGCCCGTCAGAGGCCCCGGATGCCCGGGATCAGCCTCCCCGCCACGTGGGCGAGGGGGGCCTGCCCCGCCGGCGGCATGTTGGGGAAGAGGGAGCGCA
>JAITEZ010000138.1 GCA_031281735.1 Deltaproteobacteria bacterium
GCGGGGGTTCTTCCGGACGGTCACCGTGAAGTCCCCCTCCTGCCCGTCTATGGAGAGGATATCGGTCAGGGTCAAGAGTTCCACGTTGATGTGGCGTCCGACCTCCACCAGCTTCGGCGAGATGATGCACATGGAGCAGTCATTGGTGGGGAAGGTCTTGTCCAGCTGCGACATCCTACCGCCGATGGCCAGGGATTTCTCCACCAGGTAAACGTAATAGCCCGCGTTGGCCAGATCCAGCGAGGCCTGCATGCCGGCGACTCCGCCTCCGGCCACCAGCACCGCTCCAACTATGTTGTCGGACGCCATAGTAAACTCCTAACGAGGAAAAACCGGGGTGAAGGCCGGTTTCTCAAGATATTCCAAGCAGATAACCACATAGTGCAAAAAAGGGGTAGTGTGCAGGTTGTCCAAATATATCGCGATTGTAGGAGAGGAAGGGATTAATGTCAAGTGTAAAGTCGGGGTTGACCCTGCGATTGTAAATTTAAAATCGTTGACAAATATTCTAAAGGGTAACTATTTGCTATCTATAATAAAATTGGTTCGCGGATTAACCTTTAGTCTTCGGATTCGTAAAATTATCATTTAGCATAAGGGCGAATGGGGCCAGGCGATGGCGGTTTCAGATATAATGTAGTTATTTTAAAAATATTGATTATCTTTATTATTAAATTTTATATTTATTTAATATTTTTTTCAATTATTTTTTTTATATAACTTTTATTATATTATTTATTTTATATAATAATATAATATTAATATATAGTTATAAATTAATAATATAATAAATATTTATACCTATATATAATAATTTTATTGATCGAGGTACGCGGACACAATATCAAGCCCTCATGATTAACAAAGCGATGAGGGATCCGAACATAAGGTCAGGCAACGAAGATATCACATAGTCGTCTGGTTATTCATCGGTGCCTCTCACCGTGCTGGCGCGATTAGCAGCTGCATCACGGAGGCAATTACGCGGGCAGATTCTCATCTTACTGTTATTGCTAAATAAATTATAGCTTATTGATATCATGCCCGGGATCGTTGTCAGGGCCGTCGGGCTTGTCACGTCCGGATTAGGCTGCGTCCGTGCCTTCGAGAGCCCTCAGGGACGCCTCTCCTTTCAGCCGCCTTTCCTGCTTCAGATGCCAACGAGTGAGTGCCCCCGCCCATCGTTTTCGCGGAGGCCTACCCAATCCGCGATCCCCGGCGGCCACGTCAGGCATACACAGCCAGGACGGCCGCCGAGCAGATCAGCCCTCCGCCCGGGCGTGTCGCCGACGTCCGCGTTTTCCCTGGTGGCGGTTGCCGCCGGGATTCTACCCCTGGCCTCGCATGACGCCGGTGACACCCTGCCGGGGGATCCCTGCCCCGCGTGTGCCACGCTTTCCCAGAGCGCCCCGCCGTGTCAGAGGTCTGCGGGGGATGATGACAATTATCCCGCCGGTCCGTTCCCGTTCGGCGGGCTATGCGATGCGTTCCGGATCGGATATCACCCAGGGAACGGTTACCGGTGACTGCGGGTAGACGTCCTCGAAAGCACTTGACAGAGAGTGACTGCGATCGCATCCATCCTGTGCGCCGACCTAGCCTTGCCCTCCGGCACCCTCCGAGCCGTGCCGGGATTCCACTTCGCCCTCAGGGATTCCCCTTCGGATCCCCCTGGTTCTGCGGAACCTGACGCCCGCCATGCCGGCGCTTCACGGGAGTCCATGGCTGCGGCGGGTATCAGTCCTGAGCAGGGAAAGCACGCTATGCCCGTCTCCCGGATCGCGGCGTCCACAGAGACGGTTTCATCCTGGCCAGTGTCACAGGGGCTCCCTTCGGATTCAGGGAGGAGGGTTGCGCGGCGCACCCCTCCTTACCCTAGCTGAACGCCACCGGGCCGCGTGGGATCCTCGTGCCTTGCGGGAGAGCGCGGCGTTCAGGGGTGACAGCCTGGAGGGTAGGGATCCCCGTCCGTCTCGGGACGTCCCGACCGCAACTCCGCAGATGGACGCGCCGGCCCGGCGCCAATCCGGCCGACGGGCTTTCAGGCGGCGCGGATCCACCGGCCTTCCAGTGGAGTTCCCGGACGGCTAGCGCACCTGGCGGCCCTGGGTCGCCGCCTAAGGGGGGGATCCGGTCTGTCTGGCGCGTCGGGAGAGCCTGCTCTGAGGAGCCCCCTGAGCATCCTGTTATCGGCGGATAAGGGATCGGTGATCGGCCTGGTGCGAACCTCTTCAGTGGAATGGCAGTCTTTTTTGTTTTTGTTTTTTTTTTTTTTTGGTATTTATCTCATTCTTACACGAGATCCTGAGCGCTATTACAAAACCTTTTCTTTATTATGTATATAATATTAATATATAATAATTATTAATTTTGTATATATTAAGTATCGTATCCCATCGTAGCAGATATAAACGCTGGCGTGCCAGTGTTTACATTATCTTGCTAGAAATCACCATGATGTCCCAGGGCTTTGTTTAGCCACCACCCGGCCACGCGGGCGCGGCAGGCATGGCGAGGGCGGATCTCGGTGGGGGCTTCAATGGGGCGAGCGTAAGCCTGCCGGGACGAGGGCTATCGGGGAAGGCCGCGACCTGGAGGACTGCCGACAACGATAAGCGACGATTCACCCTCTCGCCGGAGGCGAGTAAGGCGCGCCGGTTTTCTCGGTGAGGCGGAAACAAGTCTGCCTCTCTGCCTCCTCCGCCGCATGGGCATTGTCGGCTGCGCGTTGGCCAGCGGCGAGCGTTGCGGCACGGGAAACCCCGGAGTACCGCTCCGGGATTGGAGACAGAGGGCGACACGGGTTGCTATCCGGCGGCGGATTGTGCCGAGCCTCAGGGGAGGAGGGCCGGACCGTTGGCGGGGCCTGTCGTTCCCGGGGGACGGGGGTGAAGGAGTGATGATTGACACTATGGCGCGAACACCGTCCGTACTCTGCATGCATGATCTGCCGGAGCGGGGCGGTGGACGGAAGGATGATCAGTACGGGCCTTGCCGGGGTTGTGCGTCCGTGGCTCGGGCCTTTCCCGGGGGCTGGAGGCATCGGCAGACCTTGAAGGCATGGCCGGCCGCCGGGTTCGGCGGGGCGGCCGCGGAGGGCGGGTAAACGGAGGTTCCGCCCGCGCCTGGACCGTCACGGAACCGCGCCGTCCGCTGGGTGTACCCTCTCCGCCGTCCCCGGGCCCGTCCAGGGAGGCCTCCCGGTCCCGCCGCATCTTCCGGCGCCCGGGGGCCGTTGACGCGAGGCGCGTAAGGCGGCAAGACCGCCGAGAGCGGGCCGCGATCAGACGGCGTACTCAGGTAGACTACGGTTCGCCGAGCGGCGAGGCATCCGCTGCCTGCCGCCCGTGAGGGCGGGCCACCCTCCGGGGAATCCCACGCGCCGGGCCATGGCTGTCAAGGCCGCGCCAGCTATGGTCGCCACCCGGCCCGACGGACGGGGTGAGCGGGCGCACAGGCCCCGGACTCGGCCGCGGCACGTCCAGGATGGCGGCAGATCGCGCCGCGGGGCGCGAGGCGCGCCGGTCGCATCCACGTCCGCTCCGCGTCGATGCCCCCGGTGCCCCGGTAACCCGTCCCACCCCGTTCGGCGCTTCTGGGCTCTCCCGGCGTGACGAGGGCCCGTGACAGGATCCCTCGGGCCAGCCCCGTCTCGGGATCCCTGCTGCACCCGAGTGCCGCCCTCGGAGATCCCCGTCCCCTGGCGGGATCGGCAGCCTCGGCCCAAGAGCCTGGGCGGAGCGTGGCCCGGGTGCCGGGTGGATCCCGGCAGGACGCGGGACTGCCGGCCGGTCTTCCGCGGCAGGAGCCGCCGCCGGGACGTGCCCCGGGATCCGGCAGAACCCGTTCCCGAAGGCCGGGCCCGGTCACGGTACGGGTTTTATGGCCGGGTCGGCATCCCGGAAGCCCGGTGGCCGGGAGGGCCTGTACAGCGGTGTTCCGGGACTGCCCTCCGCGCCGGCGGGGGTGTAAAGCCGCCACGGCTTTCCGGAACAGGGCCTCCTTCTCCCCGGCTTCCTTCGGGATAATGGCGAGCCGGGCCACGGGCAGACGGCAGAGTGCCGACCAGCCCGGGAGTTCGCTATCCGCCGGCTCCCGAAACGCTAGCCGGCCCGCCTCGCGATTGGGGGCCCGGCCCGGTGCCTTAGCGGGCTACCCTTCTCCCCGTTCGGCTTTCATCCCTGCGGAGCCCGGTTCCCGGCGGCGGCGTCTGCCCCACCAGGCGGCAGGAATCGCGTTCGCGGATGGCCTGCCGCGCCGAGCCTGCCGCCCGCGAGGATGTCCGCCAGGATGGGTACGGGAGGGCCCGTGAAAGCGAAAACGGCGAGATCGATTAAGGATCCGCGCCGTTCAGCCGGCTTGCCGGAGGTTTCCGGAAGTGCAAGGTAAAGGGAAAGATGGTGCCCGGGGTCGGGGTCGAACCGACACGAATCGCTTCGCGGGATTTTAAGTCCCGTGCGTCTACCAGTTCCGCCACCCGGGCCGGAATGCCCTGTCCGCAGTCTTCGGTTTCCCGCTTGGGATGAATCCGCCGAAGGGAAGGGGGGAGGAGTTGATCTCAACCATCCGACGAAGATTCTCGGGTTAGGGGTACGCAAAACGGGTACAAAAGTAGCACTGTGGCTAGAGGTTGTCAATAATGGAAGGCGGGGGGGATGATGGCAAAGGATGACCGGCGCGAGCCCGCCACGGGAACCCGGGGCCTACGCTGGAAAGGTCAGCGGCAGCATCCGAGGGCCTGTGAGCGGGCCCTGCGTTTCTTTCCGGTGCCCCGGCCGATCGTCGGCGATCGCTCCGGCTCATGGCTCGGCCGTCTCCCGGCCGTTCCCTGACGCCTCAGAACGGGGGCGTCCTACGTCCTACGACACCATGGCCGGGCCGCCGCCGTCCCCCGCGTTCTGGAGGCCCTGCAGGGCTTCCTGCAGGTTTATGTCCAGGGACTGGCGGTAGAGCCTGATGCCGTGCTCCCGGAAGGACTGCTCGATCCTCAGCCTCAGATCGGAGAGCACGGAGGCGGAGTCGTTGATGTCCTTCACGCTCACGAAGAGGTTGAGCTCCAGGTACTTCTCGTTGAGGTCGTTCAGGACCGCCTGGGGCATGGTGTCGAGGCTGATCCGCGGATCCCCCTCCGCGGCGGCGAGAACGAGCTTCAGGGCCAGCTCCGTGTCCGTGCCGTAGAAGGCCCTGATCACCAGCGTGCGCCTCACCTCCCTCCCGTTGCGGGTCCAGTTGACGAACTGGCTCGAAAGGATGGAGGAGTTGGGCACGTAGACGCGCGAGTTGGCCGCGGTCTCTATGATGGTGCAGCGGAAGTCCACGGCCTGGACGGTGCCCGCGACGCCGCCGACCTCCACGTAGTCCCCCACCTGGACCGAGCGGCCGAAGATGAGGATGAGGCCGCTCACCACGTTGGTGAAGATGTTCTGGAGGCCGATGCCCAGGCCCAGGCCCAGGCCGCTCGCGGCGACGGCGAGGCTCGTCCAGTTTACCCCCAGGAGCCCCATCACTATGACCGCGAAGACTATCCACACTATGTACGTGAGGAGCGTCTGTATGGGCACCAGCACCGACTTGCCGAGCGAGAGCTCCTCGGGCAGGTGCTCGAGGGAGGTCCTGGCGAGGTTCTTGAGCGACCTGAACATGAAGAAGAGCCCCAGTATCAGGAGCACCTTGGTCAGGTCGAAGGAGGCCTCGCCGATGGAGTAGCCGGTGGTGAGGAAGTTGCGCAGGAGCGAGGATGACCCGGGGATGGCGAGCAGCCAGGGGATGGTGCAGAGAAGGGAGAGGGACCACGTGACTGGGATGAGGAACGCGTTGAGGACGGAATACTTCACCGGGGAGCTCTCCAGGGGGAAGATCCTGTCGCAGAGGATGGAGCCGAGCTCAGCGAAGGCGTTCCCGAGGATGAGCACGTTCACCAGGGTGAAGAGGAGCATGAAGGCCAGTATCGCCAGCCTCGGGTAGCCGATGACGGCGATCCCGAGCGAGATGACGGCGAAATAGACGGCCGAGCCGTAGGCGAAGCGTTCCAGGAGGAAGCCCTTGTGGGCGGCGCCGCCGCCGGCGTGCTTCCTGAGCTTCCGGAGCTGCACGAGGAAGGCGACCAGTATCGCGAACCAGAGGATGGAGAGGGCGCCCGCCGGAACGTCGGCGAAGAGGAGGAGCACCCCCACCGCCGCCGGAGGGTAGAAGCGCGTGAGCGGGGATCTCTGGCCCGCGAGGGAGGGCTTCGCCGCCGTCCTGAGCTTCCAGCTCATGGACGCGAGCGCCCAGATGAGGATCAGGACCCCGGGGATGCTGAAGAAGAGGTAGCTCCCGCCCAGATGGTTGCGGGAGGCGTTGAGCAGCGCGAGCCCGAGGTTCAGGAAGATCCAGGGCCCCTTCACGATGTCGAGGAGCGCGGCCTTCCAGTTCACGGGCTCCTCGGGTAGCATGTGCGCCCCGCGGTAGAGGAGGAAGCCCAGGAAGGCTATGAGCAGCGCCGACATCGCGAAGGCGGAGAGGCCGGCCGTCCAGGCCTCGTCGGTCTGCGGGTAGACGAAGGTCTCCTTGGAGGTGAGTTGCCGGTACCATTCGGAGAAGTAGCCGCCCTCGCCGGTGAACTCGGGGAGCCTGAGGGTCATCAGCCGGCTTTCGGTGAAGTAGTACCTCTTCCAGGTCTGGGGGATCTCCGCCGAGTAGCGCTTGATGTAGGCGTCCAGGTTGTCCAGGAGGATCCTCGCCGGCTCGGACACCGCCGAGTAGGTCTCCGAGACCTCCTCCGAACGGGCCTCGGCATCCCGGAGGAGTTGCTGGATCGTCTGGCCCTTCCCGTCCTCGGGCGAGGCTTTGGAAGCGCTCGAGCTGTCCCGGGAGGCGGCTTTCAGGATGTTGAGCTCGCTCTGTTTCTGGGCGATGGTGTTGCCCTTGTCGTCCAGGGCGGACTTGAGATCGGCGATGTCCCCCCGGAGGCCCCTCAACTGCCTCAGGATGTCCTCCTGCTGGAGCGGCCTCGCCCCGGGCCTCTGGTAGGCGCGCAGGAGGGAGTTCATGGTCTCGGCGCTGGAGGTGAGGGCGGGCTTGAAGTTGATGGAGCTCACTGCCAGTTCGTCGGCGAGTTCGCTGAGGGACTGCGAGAGCTTCGTGAGATCCTCCTGCAGGCTCTCTTCCGGCACCCCGGAGGTGGGGATCCCGGGCACCTCGGGGAGTTCCGAGACGTCGGGGAGGCCGTCCGCCGCGGCCTCACCGGCGGCGGAGGCGCCGGCTTCCCCGCCGGGAGAGCTCCCGTCGTTCGCCGGCCGGTCGGGAGGGATCTCCGCCGCAGCCGCCGCGGTCCCCTGAGCGGCGGCCGGGGCGCGGCCCGGTTCCGCCGCCCTGGCGTGCGGTGATGGCGCGGCGGCCGCAAGGAGGCAGGTCAGGATGGCGAGGGCGGCGGACGGGAGGAGGGCAGGTTTCATGGTGGTTCCCCGGAGAACAGGTTATGGCATGCATTAAACCCAAAACGCAGCGGGTGGTCAACCGCGAAACTGCCCTGCGGGGACGGGCGGGGGCGTGCGGCCAGGGGGATGCCGGCGGCCGGGCGCCCGGCGGCCCCGGGGAAGAGGGGGGGAGGACGGCGGCCTGGCCGGGGCGGGGGTGTGCCTGCCGGGGCGGCGCCTGCGGCCGATCGGACGGGGCGGGTGTGCGTATGCTACTATTAGAAAATTCGGATTCAGAACCTCCCGGCTGCGGGGGGCCAGAAGGGTTCCGGGCCCGGCCTCGCAGGCGGGCCCTGCCGGAAGGGGGGTGCCGTGCTCTCAGGGCCGCCAGACTACACGCGTGTCAGCGCCGCCGGGCTTCCGGTCGGCGGGGGGGAGGGGGGCGTCCCCCGGGGCCTCCCGGCCCCGGCAGGCCGCCCGGGCGAGCCGTGCCCCCCTGCGGCCGCCGCATCCTGCGCGGCGGTTATACTCTTCCTCGCCTTCGCGGCGCTCCCCTCCGGATCTGCGGCCGCCGACGCGCAGGGCGACAGGGCCGAGGCCGATCCGGTGCCCGTCAGGGTCATGGCGGGGAGTTCCCTGATCGCGGATATCGTCATGGATCTCCTGGTGGACGAGGGGGCCGAGATCCTCACCCTCGCCTCACCGACCGTCCCGCCGGAGGGGGATGACCTCGGTTCCGCCCCCCCCGCTTTCGCGGCGGAGGCGGATCTGCTCCTGGTCCACGGCTTCCAGGCGGATCAGCATCTCTTCAGGAGACTCGTCCGCTCCTCCGGGAACTGGAGCCTCAGGATGATCATCATACAAGCCCCGGGGAGCTGGCAGATCCCCGAGTCCCAGAGGATGGCCTCGGAGCTGACCGCCACGGCTCTCGCGGAGGCCATGCCTGCGCGGGCGGGCATAGTCAGGACAAGGCTCGCGAGGCGTCTCAAGGCCCTGGAGGCTCTGGAAAGCGAGGCGGGGATCCTCGCGGGCTCCTTGCGCCGGTGTCCGGTCGCCGCCTCGGAGATGCAGGCGGGTTTCCTCGCCTGGGCGGGTCTCGACGTGGTCTGGAGCTTCGGGGGCACCCGGAGCCAGGGGGGCCCGCCGCAGCGGCCCCCCGCCGGGCTCGCGGCGGAGCTGGTGGCGGACGATCTCCAGACCGGGGGAGGGGCGGGCGAGGACGTGTCCCGGGAGCTCGGGATCCCGCTGGCCGTGCTGTCGAGCTTCCCGGGCACTCCGGAGGACTCCCCGGACTATTTCAGCCTGGTAAGGGGGAACCTGAGGAGGCTCGCGGAGGCGAGGCACGGCCCGCCGCCGCCAGAGGGGGTTCGGTAGGCGGGGCCGGAAGGCGCACAGGTAAGGGCCTGCGGCAAGAGTATGGCGAATCCCCTGGCTCTGGAGCTGTCTCCTTCCGCAGAACCTGTCCCCTGCCGCATAACCTGTCTGCGTAAGATCCTCTCGCTAAATTATTCGTTTGCAACTGGATATTTATTTAGTTAAGATTATTATTGATTTAATAATTTATATATATATTATAATAAAATATAAAACTTAATTTTTTTTTAATTTTCTCATAAAATTAATTTTTTTTTAAGAATCAATAAAATACTATTAAATATAATAAAAGGATAAGAAAATTTAT
>JAITEZ010000191.1 GCA_031281735.1 Deltaproteobacteria bacterium
GGAGTGGCCGGAGCGGCTCCCCGAGGACTACTGGCCGCCCGCGAGGTACCGGATCCTGATCCGCATGGCGCCGCCTCAGGGCGCCGCGACCGTCGGCCCCGGCGGCTCCGCGCCCGGCGCGGGCCCCCCCGGCGCCGGGGCGTCCCCGGGCCGCGTGCTCGAGCTCCAGGGCGAACTCCCCGCGGAAAGGCTCGGGGAGCTGCTCAGGGCCAGGGGCCTGGAGGCCGCGCCCGGGGCCCGCGCGCCGTCCCCCCGCCCGGGCCCGCACCCGTAATCACCAGCCCGAACGGCGCCTCCCCCGGCCACGCCGGGAGGCGGCCGCCGGGCCGTAACCCCCACACCAGCCACGCGCCCGGGCCACGCAGGCCCGGGAGCGACGGCGCCCCGGGCCTCATGCCCGCCATGCCGCAGCCCCACCCGGCCCCGGGCGCCTCCCGGTCCAGACATGTCGCTAATAGTCCAGAAGTACGGCGGGAGCTCGGTGGCCGATCTCGAGCTCATCCAGGGGGTGGCCCGCCGGGCCATCGCCGCCAAGAACGAGGGCCACCGGGTGGTGGTCGTGCTCTCCGCCATGAAGGGCGAGACCGACCGCCTGATCCGCCTGGCCCGCTCCGCCTCGCCGGATCCCGATCCCCGGGAGCTCGACTCGCTCCTCTCCACCGGCGAGCAGATCTCGACCGCGCTGTTCGCCATGACGTGCCAGTCCCTGGGCGAGAAGGTCAAGTCCTTCCTGGGCTTCCAGGCTGGCATCATCACCTCGGGCCCCCACTGCAGGGCGCGCATCTCGTCCATCGACCCCGCGCGCATCACGACCGAGCTGGCCAAGGGCCGCATGGCGGTGGTGGCGGGCTTCCAGGGGATCGACCGCGGGGGGGACGTGACGACCCTGGGCAGGGGCGGCTCGGACACCACGGCCGTGGCGCTCGCGGTGGCCCTCGGCGCCGACGTCTGCGAGATCTACACTGACGTGGACGGCATCTACACGACCGACCCCAACGTCTGCGCGGACGCGCGGCGGATGGACCGCATATGCTACGAGGAGATGCTGGAGCTGTCCAGCCTGGGCGCCAAGGTCATGGAGATCCGCTCGGTCGAGCTCGCCATGAACTACGACCTGCCCATCCACGTCCGCCACGCCCACAGCCCGAAGGAGGGCACGCTCATCTGCAGGGAGGATCCCAGCATGGAAAAGACCCCCGTCCGCGGAGTCACCCACTCCATGAACGAGGCCCGCATCACCCTCACCCGCGTGAAGGACGAGCCGGGCGTGGCCGCGCGCATCCTCCAGGTGGCGGCCAAGGCGGACATCGTGGTGGACATGATCATCCAGAACACGTCCGTCTCGGAAGGGGGGCTCCACACGGACTTCTCCTTCACGGTGCCGCTGCCGGACTACGGCCGCACCATGGGGCTCATGGGCGGCATCGTGAGCGACCTCCACGCGGAGAGCGTCGTGGGGGACGACCAGATAGCGAAGGTGTCCATCGTGGGAGTGGGCATGCGCAACCACGCGGGCGTGGCCGCCAAGATGTTCCAGGCCCTGGCCTCGGAGAACATCAACATCGTCATGATCACCACGTCCGAGATAAAGATCAGCTGCATCATCGAGAAGAAGTACGCCGAGCTCGCCGTCCGCTGCCTGCACGACTCCTTCGATCTGGCGAAGGGGGACGGGGAGGGCTGAACCCGGGCGCGTCCCGCTCCCGCGCCTCCGGCTTGAGTCCCGGGCGGCCGCGGAGCCGGACGGCGCCGGCACGTGAGGCCAGCGGCCGGCCGGGGAGGGGGGCGGGGATCCTCCCGCTGGGGGGGTTGTGCGCGCCCGCCGGGGTTCCGTCCCGGACGGCGGCCCCGGCCCCCGGCGGGAAACGCCTGCCTCCCCGCGGGTCCCGGGCAGGCGCGCGCGTCCGCCCTGCCGTCGCGGCGGGCTTCCCGCATGCCCCGGCAGGGGCGCCCTGCCGTTCGCACGCGGGCAGCCCCGGACGGGACGCGCTCCGGCCCGGACCGGCGCACCTTCCCCGGATAGGTGAGCTCAAGCCCTGACGCCCGCGCCCTGAGCCGGATAGTCGCGCCCAGGCCCGCACGGGCGGGCCCAAGACGGGGCGGCACCGAAGCCTGACCGCCGGCCGGGCTAGCGCGACCCTCCGGAGGGCGGTGCCTCGCCACCCCCGGACTTGGCCTCGAGCGTCCCGAGAGGCGGCTCGTTGCGGGCGGCCATCCCGTCCCCCCACCTGATGAGCTCCGCGCGCAGGGCCTCCACCCCGGCGGGGCTCCTGTCCAGGCCCTCCATGGAGAGGAAGACCAGCTTGTCGCCCATCTGGTAGACGGCGGCGGCGATGTAGTTGTCGCTCCTCCCCCCGCCGAGCTTGACGGAGAAGAGCACGCCCACGCCCAGCGAGGAGGGCGTGCGGTGGAAGACGCCCGTGAGCTCGCCCAGCTTGTAGGAGAAGTCCAGGTCCCGGCCGAGCTTCTTCTTCAGGGCCTTGTTGGCCTTGGACTCGAAGGCCAGGGCGATGAGCCGCGTGTTGGTGGCCAGCGTGAACCAGCTCACGTAGCGCTTGAGCTCCTTCGCCGTGCCCTTGCCGTCGTAGCTGCGCTCGTGCATCTTCCGGGGCACCGAGACGAGGGCGATGTTCGGGACGGGCCGGTACTCGCCGCGCTCCATGGCGCGGCAGAACTCCTGGTACTCGGCGGGATCGGCGTAGGCGGCGAGCACCACCAGCTTGAAGCGCTCGTTCATCAGGTACAGGAACTCGTCGCCCGCGGGGCAGAGCCCCATGACCGGGCTCATCCCCTCGGGGGCCGTCATGTTGAGCGTGAACTCGCCCACCTTGGCGGTGGCCATGCTGACCTCCGCCCCGGCCCCGGCCCCCCCGGCGGCCGGGGCCGGCCCGGCGGAGAGGGCGGCCGCCGCGCCCAGCAGGGCCAGCGATACTGTCGCGAGTGATGCGGATCGCTTGAACATCTGTCCTCCGCTCCTTGGCGCCGCCGGTGAAGCCTGCGGCGGCCGCCGCGCAACGAATCCCGCCGGGGAGGCCGGCGGGCCCGGCCCCGGGGACTATCAAGAACCGTGCCAGATAGCCTCCGCCCGGAGGGACGCGGGCTTGCAGGGCTGGCCCGCAGGCGCCCCTGGCGCCGCGATCGCCCGGGACGGCGCCTCCGGCGGGACCGTGATCACCGGACGCTTCCCCGGTCTCCCGCCCAGGGCGCGGGCGCGAGCCGCGCGGGCGGGGCAGTCCGCGCGGCGCGCGGACGCCCGCGTGAAGCAAAGGATATCACAAACCGGCGCCCGCCGCGCAGACCTGCCTGCCTGCCGGCCGGGCGCCGCCGCCCGCCGCCTCCGGCTACCTCCCCCCCTCACTGTGCTTTTCCCCCGCGATCCCTTAAAATGACGGGAGGGGGTGCCGAAGATGACGTCCGACAAAGCCTCCAGGATCTTCCGTCCCAGCATGCTGGGGAGCTGGTTCCTGTTCGCGGGGCTCCTCATGGGCCCGGCCATCATCGTTTTCGACAGGGATCCCCAGGGGAGGACGCTCCTCTGGACGCTCATGGCCGTCTTCTTCCTGGGGCTCGTCCTCCACCGCCTGGGCACCTCCTACCGCATGGACGGCCGGGCCCTGACCATCCGCCGCTGGTGGGGTCTCTTCGGGGACACGGTCATCCCCTACGGGGAGATCTCCCGCGTGGATACCCGCCGGAGCTTCGCGTCCTCCCTGGTCGGCGGCGGCCACGTCCTCGTGGCGACCGGTGGCGGCGACTGGGAGACGATCCTCTCCCAGAAGGATCCCGAGGCCCTGCAGCGGGAGCTCGAGCGCCTGGCGGGCGAGGCCCCGGCGCCGGCCCTGGACTTCTCTCCAGGCGGGGCCGGGGAGGACGCGAGCGAGTCCTGGGCGGGCGGCGGAGAGGCCGGGGCGGATGCTGGCGGGGCCGCGGAGGACGCCGGAGAGGCCGGGGAGGAGGCCCACGGGGGAGCGGGTGAAGACGGTGACGGTCAGGGAGACTGTCGGCAGGGCGACGGCTGCGGCACTTGCGCCGGCGCCGGCGGGGCCGCGGAGGCCGGATCCGCGCGGGCGTCCGGCGGAGGCGGCGAGGCGGATGCGGGGGAGACGGAGGGCCCCGCGCGGACGGAGGGAGGCGAGGCATAGGGGTCACCGT
>JAITEZ010000244.1 GCA_031281735.1 Deltaproteobacteria bacterium
CCCCCGGTGCCGGGTAACCTGCGGGTCCTGGGCGCCCCGGCGCTCCCCCGAACCGACCCACCGGCGGCCCCGGGGCGTGGGGGAATGGGCGGGACGCCCCCCGCCGCGGGCCCGCGGCGCCCGGAATCCCGCGACGCGCTGGCCGCAGGATCCCGGCGGGTGCACCGGCGGCCTTGCCAGGCAGGCCTTCCCGCGCCGGCGTCCGTCCGCGCGGGAGGCGGCTCGGTTCCGGGCCCGGTGGGTTCTCGCCCGTGACACTCCGCCCCTGCCGCCGGGGGAGGGAGCCGGCGGGAAGGGCCCCCCGGTTCCCGTAAGGCGGCTCCCGGCTGCCGCCCGGCGCGGACGCGTTGACCCGGGAGTCCCTCCCGTCGCATACTTGAGCCACGGCGAAACACTGCCGCGCCGCGGCCAGCGCCGGCCCGGCGCTGGCCGTACCGGAAGCGGGAGCCCGCCCCGGGCCCCGCGGCGGGGGGGCGCCGGGGGTGGCGCGCATGTTTTCCAGGACGGCTGTGGCGGTGAAGCTCAGGCACCGGCCGCTGGGCCTGTACAGGAGCGACGGGCCCGCGCCCGGCGCCAGGCGGTTCGTGAGGAGGACGGAGTTCAGGCCGTCGATCGCCTGCTCCATGGCCCTCGTAGCGGCGGCGTTCAGGGAGGGCACGCCATGCGCCTTCTCTACCGAGACGGTGCACTGCCCTAGCGCCCACGGGGCTTTCGGGCTCATGCCGCCGCCCTGGACCTACCCCGGCGGGGCCATGGGCCACCTCAGGCTCGTCTCCTGCGGCAACAGGCATTACGCGGAAGGGCGCGCGGCCTTCGAGGAGCTGAGGGCGGCGGGGGCCAGCGAGGCCAGGCTCGAGCAGTTCGCGGAGGGCGAGGGCTTCAAGAGGTCCCCGGAGCTCCTGACGGAGGCCTTCGGGTCCATGCCCTCCATCCCCCTGTCGGGCGGCCACGTGAACATCGCCCCGCTCGCGGATCTCGACGATCCCCCCGAGGTCGTGATCTTCCTGGCCGACCCCCAGCAGATCTCGGCGCTCGTGACGCTCGCGGGATACTCGCGGCCGGGTCTCGAGAGCGCGCGGGTGCCCCTGTGCTCCGCGTGCATGTCGATCGCGCTCTTCCCCCTCGCCGAGCGCGCCAGCCCCCAGCCCAGGGCGATCATAGGCTTCACCGACGTCTACGCGCGGATGTCCCAGCGCAGGCTGGTGGGCCGCGGCTACCTGACATTCTCCATGCCCTGGGAGCTCTACGCCGAGATGGAGGGCAACGTCGCCGGGAGCTTCCTCGAGCGGCGGGTCTGGCGGGGCATCGCCTGACGGGGCGGCAGGCCCGCCGTGCGGCGTAGCGGGAGGCCCGCGCCGCCCGCGCCTCGGGGCACCGTCCCGTGCTTCCCGGGCGCGCGTTTTCCGTCTCGCTCCTAGCGGGCCGGGGCCGGCGTGCCCGCGTCCCGTCCCGGCAGGCCCGCTCCCCGATGAGGGCCGGAGGGCACGGGAAACCCTCCCGGGCCAGCCGGTCGGAGGGGCCCCCGCGGCGCGCCGGCCGCCGTTCACGGCGGGCGGGGCGGGAAGGGCCGTCTCCGGAGGCCGGGAACCTGACGGTTCCGGACGGGCCGGGGTTTCCCAGCCAGGCCCCGCTCGCGTGCCAGGCTGAGGGGGCCCGCCCGTGCCGGCACGCCCCCCGCCGCCGCCCCGCGCCGCGGGCCGCGCCGACCGGAGACCCTTGACAGTTATGCCGGCGGCCCCGGCCGGCACGCGTTTCCGCAGGGGCCGCCGCCCTCCGCGGGAGGCACCCGCAGGCCCCCGTGCGGACGTACCACGCCTGCGGTGTGCCATCCTCGCCGTCGCGGGGGAGGGAACCGGCGGGGTCCCGTTTCCCCGGAAGACGGCTCCCGGCGTCCGTCCGGCGCGGATAGGCGTTGACCCGGGACTCCCTTCCGTCGCATACTTGTGCCATAGCGAAACCCGACCGCGCGCGGCCACCGCCGGGCCGGCGGGGCCTGTCCGGCCCTGCGGCGCCCAGGCTGGGCCTGAAGCGGGGGGCCGTCCCGGGCCCCGCGGCGCGCCGGCGGGACCGTAGGCGGGAGCCCGTCCCGGGCCCCGCGGCGGGAGGGTGCGCTGAGGGAGGCGCCGCATGTTATCCAGGACGGCAGAGGCGGTGAAGCTCAGGCACCGGCCGCTGGCCCTGTACAGGAGCGACGGGCCCGCGCCCGGCGCCAGGCGGTTCTCGAGGAGGACGGAGTTCAGGCCGTCGAACGCCTGCTCCCTGGCCCTCGTAGCGGCGGCGTTCAGGGAGGGGACGCCCTGCGCCTTCTCGACCGAGACGGTTCACTGCCCGGGCGGCCACCGGGGCTTCGGGCTCAGGCCGCCGTCCTGGACCTACCCCGGCGGGATCATGGGCACCCTCAGGCTCGTCTCCTGCGGCAACAGGCACACAGAGGAAGGGCGCGCGGCCGTCGAGGAGCTGAGGGCGGCGGGGGCCAGCGAGGCGAGGATCGAGCAGTTCGCGGAGGGCGAGGGCTTCAAGAGGTCCCCGGAGCTCCTGCGGGAGGCCTTCGGGGCCATGCCCTCCATCCCCCCGTCGGACGGCCACGTGAACGTGGTCCCGCTCGCGGATCTCGACGACCCCCCCGAGGTCGTGATCTTCCTGGCCGACCCCCAGCAGATCTCGGCGCTCGTGACGCTCGCGGGATACTCGCGGCCCGGGTTCGAGAGCGCGCGAGTGCCCTTCTGCGCCGGGTGCACGTCGATCGCGCTCTTCCCCCTCGCCGAGCGCTCCGAACCCCAGCCCAGGGCGATCATAGGCCTCATCGACGTCTACGCGCGGATGACCCTGCGCAGCCTGGTGGGCCGCGAGTACCTGACCTTCTCCATGCCCTGGGAGCTCTACGCCGAGATGGAGGGCAACGTCGCGGGGAGCTTCCTCGAGCGGCGCGTCTGGCGGGGCATCGCCTGAAGGTGCGGGGGTGGCCGGCCCGCGCGGCCCCCCCGCACTCGCGCCCTTGGGAGGTTAGCCGCGCCCGCCGGCCCACGTGTCCGGACCGCGCAGCCCCGCGTCCCGCCCCGGCAGGCCAGCCCGCCGCCGCGGGCGTGCGCGGGAACCCCTCCCGCCCCTGCCGGCCGGGACGCCTCCCCCTGCCCTGGCCTCCTCGCCGGGCGCCCGACGCCGGAGCCCGGCGGCTTGCAAGGAGTCGTTATCATGGCCCCGGAGACGGCCTCCCCAGACGCCCCGCCCGCTTCCGTCCCGGGCTTCTCGAAGCTCCAGGCATCCGCCTTGCGCCTCTTCGCGGTCAAGGGCTACGACGGGGCGCACGTCTCGGACATCGCGCGGGGGGCGGGCATCCGCAAGTCCTCGGTCTACGCGCACTGCAGGAGCAAGGAGGATCTCTTCATCGGGCTCCTGCGGCAGGTGATGCAGAGGGAGTTCCGGATCCTGAGCGCCCGTCTCGTGGAGGGCGGGCTCCTCGCGGGACTCAGGAACTACTACGGCTCCTTCCGGGAAAGGCTCGAGGAGGACCCGCCATGCCTGAGATTCCTCCTGCGCTCCGTCTACACCCCTCCCGCCGACATGCGGGAGGCCGTCTTCGCCCTGGGCAGGGAGTTCTTCCCCGGCGTGCGCGAGCTCTTCAAGGGGGCCGCGGCCGAGAGGGGAGTCCGGCCCGAGAACGTCGACTCCCTCGCCGAGGCGTGCCTCGCCGTGACGGACAGCGTCCTGGTGGCCTGCCTGTACTGCGCCCACCGCGTCGACGCGCGCCTGGAGGCGGTGTGGCTCATGTTCGAGAGGCACGTGGCGGCATCGTAGGCGTGCCCCGCCGCCCAGTTCTCATGTCAGCGCCCTTCCCAGCGTCCCGTCCGTCCGCATGGCGCCCCAGGCGCCTGCGCGGCGGCCGCACCTCCGTGAGACGCGGCCGCGGCACGACGGGCCCTGAGCGTTCCCGTCCCCCTCCACGTTCCTCAGTGCGGGCGCGGTGACCGCGTGCTGGCGCTTTCGCAGCCGATTCCCTCCCTCCTGAGGATGGCTCTGCCGGCTCCGCCGTCAAGCCGGGACGGCCTGTCCCGAACCCTGCCGGCCGTCAACGGTGACCCGTTCCCGGTTACCGGCGGCCATGTCGCGAAAGATCCCTTTCATTGCGGATTCAGAAAATGAGGATCGTCATTGCGGATTCAGAAAATGAGGATCGAAATCTTGCAGACTGTCTACTGTTATTGATATGAAATGATTATCTTTTTTTACATTAACTATAATATATATTTTTATATATATTATAGTTATTTATAATAATATTTTATAAAAATAATTATGCTATAAAAATTATATTATTAAATTAATTATATATAATATAAAATATTAGAAAAATATCAGATAATTAAAACGATTTTAGCAAACCCTTCTGAGGGTTTTCCGGGATGACCCTGCGGCGGCATGATGGCGAAGGCGACGGCCCCCCGCAGGTTGGCGGGCATGCCCCAGGCAGGGGGAGTTCCCTCCGGCACGGGGAACGCGCGTTAAGGCGCCCCCGCCTGGCGGATCCTCCGCGCCGGGCAGGCAACAGTCCCTGCGGGAGGGCTCTTCTTGTTGCTTGTGCCTCTCCCGCTCCCTCCCGCCCTGACCCGTCCCGCGTCCCCCGCTGCCGCCAGGCGCCCCTTTCGGCGCCCCGAGGCCGTCAGATCCTCCTGGCAAAGCGGGCCTTTTATCCGTTGACAGGTGACCGTCCCAGGTCTATAATCTTCCGATCTGCATGTTCGGGGAGGATATACAGATCGCGCCCGGAGCATGCCGGAACGCCAGGCCGGCCGTGCCGGATCGGCCTCCCCCGGCGGGCCGGTGACCCCACCGGCCGCCGCTGCCGTCCCCCGGCGTGTCCCCTGCCGTAGGCCGGCGCCCGGACGGCCGCCTCGCCTTCCCGACCCGCCGCCGTTCCCCCCCGCCGACGCCAGAAGCGCGCCTCCCGGGACGCCCCGGCCCCGCGCCGCTTTCCCTCAGTTCCCCGACCCAGCCCACGGCCCCGAGGAGCCTTTTTTTTGCCCGGACACCCATCCCGTCACTCGCGGAGGCACGGATGCTGACCGACAGGGAAGTCGCCGCCACCCTGGAGATGCTCAAGAACGAGCACCTGGACGTGAGGGCCGTCACCCTCGGGCTCTCGCTCGCGGACTGCGTCTCGGACGACATCTCCCGGCTCACGGCCAGGGTGCTCGCCAAGATCGACCGCGTGGCCGGGGGGCTCGTCCGCGCCTGCGAGAGGGTCTCCGAGAAGTACGGCATACCCGTCGTGAACAAGAGGCTCGCGGTGTCCCCCGTGGCCCACCTCGCGGGCCCCTTCGATGCTGAGGGGGCGGTGAGGATAGCCCGGGCCCTGGACCGGGCCGGGGCCGACATCGGCGTGGACTTCGTGGGGGGCTACGGGGCCCTGGTGGAGAAGGGCTTCTCCAGGGGGGACGAGATCCTCGTCTCCTCCATCCCCCAGGCCCTGGCCGAGACCGCCCGCGTCTGCAGCTCGGTGAACGTCGCCTCCAGCAGGGACGGCATCAACATGGACGCCGTGGCCCTCATGGGCCGGATCATCAGGCAGACCGCGGAGCTGACCCGGGACAGGGACGGGCTGGGCTGCGCCAAGCTCGTGGTCTTCGCGAACATACCCCCGGACATGCCCTTCATGGCGGGGGCCTACTCCGGAGCGGGCGAGCCCGACGCGGTGATAAACGTGGGGGTCTCGGGCCCCGGGGTGGTGCGCAAGGCCGTCGACCGGGCCTTCCGGGACGGCGCCCGCCCCAGCCTGGGCGATCTCTCAGAGACCGTCAAGCGCACGGCCTACAAGGTCACCCGGGCGGGCGAGATCCTGGGGCGGGAGGTGGCCGCCACCCTGGGGCTCCCCTTCGGCGTGGTGGATCTCTCCCTCGCCCCCTCCCCCCAGGTGGGGGACTCCGTGGGGGAGATCTTCCGCTCCTTCGGCCTCTCCGCCGTCGGCGCCCCTGGCTCGACGGCCCTCCTCGCCCTCGTGAACGACGCCGTGAAGAAGGGCGGGGCCTTCGCCTCCAGCCACGTGGGGGGTCTCTCGGGGGCCTTCATCCCCGTCTCCGAGGATCTGGTGATAGGAGAGGCCGCCCGGGCGGGAGTCCTCACCCTCGAGAAGCTTGAGGCCCTCACCTCGGTGTGCTCCGTCGGCCTCGACATGGTGCCGCTCCCCGGCGACACCTCCGCCGCCACCCTCTCCGCCGTCATCGCCGACGAGATGGCCATCGGCGTCGTGAACCACAAGACCACGGCCTGCCGCCTCATCCCCGTGCCCGGCAAGAAGGCGGGGGACACCGTGAGCTACGGCGGGCTCCTGGGGGAGGCCGCCGTAATGGCCGTCCGCGACTGCCCGGAGGCCGCCGCCTTCATCGGGCTGGGCGGGCGCGTCCCCGCCCCGATCCACAGCCTCAGGAACTGACGGCCGGCCTCCCGGCCCTGCCCCGGACGCGGGGCGCCGGCCCCCCGAACCCAGGGAATCCCAGCCCCGGGGCCCCAGGCCCCGGAAACGCCACGCAGACCAGCGGGGGCCGGAACCGTCCGGCCATCCCGCACGCAGACGCCCCGGAGACCCGGGGCGATCCCCGCCGGGCGCCCGGCGGGCCGCCTCACACGGAGGATTCACATGGATCTGGTCAGGCCCAACGACGAGATCAGGGTGGGCGGCGAGATCGAGGCCCTCTGCTCGAAGTGCAAGAGGGCGACGACCCACCGCATCGTCTCCATGCAGGGGAGCGCCGTGAAGAACGTCGTGTGCCTCGCCTGCAACGGCAACCACAAGTACCGCAAGCCGCCCGACCCTGACCCGGTCAGGGAGGCCCCCGTCAAGCCCAAGACCACCCGCAAGAAGCCCAAGGCAGCGGCGGCCGGGACGCCGGGGGCGGCCGTCACGGGGCCGGAAGCGGCCGGGCCCGCGGCGCCCGGCGCAGCGGGGGAGCCGTCCGCGGAGGCCGCGCCGGCCGCCAAGCCCAGGGCGGCCAGCCGGGCCGCCAAGCAGCGGGTCCCCGCCGTCGCCCCCGAGGAGCCGGCGGACTTCGACGAGATGAAGGAGCTGCTCGGGACCGCGGACGACCTGGAATCCGAGGACGAGGACGAGGACGGCCTGGACGACGTCCTCGGGGGGCTGGGCGACCGCGATGCCGACGCGGACTTCGATGCCGACGCGGAGTACGATGCCGACGCGGAGTACGAGGCCGACGCGGAGATCGAGGCCGACGCTGCCACCGAGGCCGGGGAGGAGGCGGACGGCGCCGCCGCCAAGGCCTCCCGCGCCAAGTCCCTGAAGGCAAAGCTCGCCGCCAGGAAGGGGACGGCCGCGGCCAAGCCCGTCAAGCCCAGGGCCGTCAGGGAGAAGGCCCCCCCCAAGCCCAGGGCCGCCAGGCCCCGGACGGGGGCCAAGGCCAAGGTCGAGGGGCGCGGCCTGGAGGATCCGGAGGCCATCCTCAAGGAGTGGGAGGAGGAGATGAAGCTCACCCCTCCCAACAAGGTGGTGATCCCCTACACCCTGCAGGGCGTCTACGACCTGAACTACCATATCGACCACCAGGTCTTCGGGCCCGGCGTCGTGAAGAAGGTCATCCAGCCCAACAAGATCTGCGTCGTGTTCAAGGGCTTCGTGAAGACCCTCATCATGAAGGTCCCCCCGAAGCCAGACGGGGCCGCGCCGCAGTCCTGAGGGCGTCCGGGCCCGCCCGCGTCCCGTGCCCGGCGGGCCGGGGGCAGGCGGGCCCGGACGGCCGCCCGGCTCGGCGGGATCCGGCCGCCGGTTTCCCGGCCGGCCCGTCCGGAGGAGAGGCAATGGCAGACCCCAGCGACTTCAGGGTGTGCGATTTCCACACCCACACCTACCACTCCGACGGGGAGCTCGGGCCGGCCGAGCTCGCGCAGCGGGCGCGTCGGAACGGCTACGCCTACCTCGGCATCACCGACCATTCCGACCAGTCCAACCTCGCGAACACGGTCGCGGCCGCCGTCGCCGCGGCCGGACCCCTTTCCCGCGCCTATCCCGGCTTCCGCGTCATACCTGGCACCGAGCTGACCCACGTGCCCCCCTCCCAGATCCCGTCCCTCATCGCCCAGGCGCGTACGCTGGGGGCCCGCGTGGTGGTGGTGCACGGCGAGAGCCCGGTCGAGCCGGTCGAGCCCGGCACCAACCGCGCGGCCATCGAGGGCGGCTGCGACATCCTCGCCCATCCGGGGTTCCTGACCGAGGAGGAGGCGCTCCTCGCCGCGGCAGGCGGCGTGCGCCTCGAGCTCTCGGCCAGGGGGGGGCACAGCCTCGCCAACGGCCACGTGGCGCGCCTCGCCCTGCGCGCCGGGGCCTGCCTGGTGGTGGACTCCGATGCCCACGCCCCGGGGGATCTGCTCACCCCCGACTTCCGGAGAAAGACCGCCCTGGGCGCGGGGCTCTCCGAGGAGGAGTATGCCCGGATCCTGCGGGAGTCCCTCGAGCTGGCCTCGAGGCTCTGCGGGGAGGGGGCCGCGGGCGCCTGAGCCTCCTCCCCCCGGCCCGGCACGGCACGGGATCCCCGTGGCCGCCCGGAGGCCCTCCGCCCGCCACAGGCGGCGGGGCGCCCCCGGGAAGGGTCGGCCGCGGGGTGCCTGGCCGCGCTCGGCGGGCGGGGCGGCCGGGTCCCCGCCCCGCCGACTGTATTGCCAGGCACTTTGTATCCGGTATATTTCCTTCAGACGCCCCGGAGGCCGGGGGGCGCGGGGCCCGGTGCCCCGCGCGCATCACGTCTCGTCCCGCCGGGCGGCTCCCGGCGAGGACGCGGCGGCTCGAACGCCCGGACGGGCGGCGTCTTTCCCCTCCCCCTGCGGATCCGCGGGCCCCGGGGGGAGGGGAAAGGCGCCCCAGACGCGGCCGGCGGGGCCAGGTCGTCCCGCCGGGGCAGCAGCGGAGGTAGCGGGGAAGGTGAGGCACGCCGTCAAGCTGGGCTTTCTGGCCGCCGGGCTGGGCTTCCTGTTCTGGTGGGGCTGGGCCGGGAATTTCATCTTCACCCCGGGGTCGCTTTTCCGGCTCACGGCCAGGAGCGACTACTACGTCTTCACCGTGGGGGGCAGGGACATGGGCTTCTCCAGGCGCGAGGTGGACGCGGGGGCGCCCGACCAGGGCTTCTCCATCACCGAGGAGTCCCTGGTCCGCCTGGCGCTCCCCCTCGGGGCCGCCGGCGGCGAGCTGAGGCTGCGTTCCGAGGCCTCCTACGGCCCGGACGGGAGGCTCCGCGAGGCCGAGTTCACGGCCCCGGGGATACCCGGCGCCTCCGCGCGGGCGAGGGTGGCGGACGGCTTCCTGGACTTCACGGCGTCCTTCGGCTCGCTTTCCCGCAAGGTCTCCCTCAAGCTCCCCCCCGAGGGGCCGGTCCTCATATCGGGGGTGGTGCCCTGGCTCTCCCGCCAGCGGGAGATACCCCTGGGGAAGGTCCTCCACGTGCGCGTCTTCGATCCCGTCCGGATGGGCTTCGAGACGGCGCGGCTCACCGTGGAGGACTTCACCGAGGCCGCGGACGAGGTTCAGGTCTACAAGGTCGAGCTCGCCCTGCCCGAGGGGGGGACCACCGAGTGGCTGGACGCCAACGGCCGGATGCTCAGGCAGCGCATGGATCGCTACCAGGCGTGGCTCGAGCTCATCCCCGAGGGCGACCCCGCCCTCGCGGCGGCCGAGGGCGAGCTCGCCAAGGCCCCCGTCCAGGTGGACGGGGCGCTCGTGGATCTCGCCTCCCGCTATTTCATGAACATGGCCGAGGGGGCCTTCGAGTCCCTCGAGTGACCCCTGCGGGAACCGCCGGAGGCCCGGCCTCCCGCCCCTCCCGCCTCCCGGCGGGACGGCCCCGCGGAACCTCATCCGCCCTCCGGGGGCAGAAACCATCATGATCATCCTGGAAAACGTGACCAAGAGCTACCGCAGGCACAAGGCCGTCTCGGACCTGTCCCTGCGGGTCCCCGCCGGCGAGATCTACGGGTTCCTGGGGCCCAACGGCGCCGGCAAGACCACCACCATCAGGATGGTGGCGGGGGCGCTGGCCCCCACCTCCGGCACCATCCGCCTGGGCGGCTACGATCTCTCCCGCCGGCCCAAGGAGGCCAAGTCCATCCTGGGCTACATCCCGGACCGCCCGTTCCTCTACGAGAAGCTCTCGGGCTGGGAGTTCCTGATCTTCACCGCCGACCTCTACAAGGTGGAGAGGCGCGCCGCCGAGGGCAAGGCCCGGAGCCTCCTGGAGCTCTTCGAGCTCTGGGACTGGCGCGAAGAGCTCATCGAGAACTACTCCCACGGCATGAAGCAGCGCCTCATCATGGCGGGGGCGCTCCTGCCGTCGCCCAGGATCCTCGTGGTGGACGAGCCCATGGTGGGCCTCGACCCGCGCGGCGCGAAGCTCGTCATGGACATCTTCAAGACCATGGCCCGCCGGGACAAGGTGGCGGTCTTCATCTCCACGCACACCATGAGCCTCGCCTCCCGGCTCTGCGACCGCATCGGCATCATCTCGCGGGGGGCGCTCACGGCCGAGGGCACCGAGGACGAGCTGCGGCGGCAGTCCCGGGCCGAGGGGGGCGATCTGGAGGATCTCTTCCTCGATCTCACCTCGGAGGGCGGCATCCCCTCCCTGGGCGGGGAGGCCAGGGACGCTGCGGCGGGGGAGGCCGGCGGCGGGGGCCAGGGCGCCCGGGCCTCCGGCGGGGGGGACTAGGCCATGTTCCGGGAATACCTCACGCTCCTCAAGCCCGCCCGCCTGAGCTTCCTCAACTACGTCAGGGATCCCGGCCCGGGCGGCCGCATAAAGCTAATCTCGCTCGCCCTCTTCACGGCCGCGCTGTGGGCGGCGCTCTTCCTGCTCTCGGTGCGCTCCATCCGCTCCTTCTATTCGGTCGAGGGCTTCGGGGACATCCTCTCCTACAAGACCTTCGGGCTCCTGTGGCTCACCGGCGCGGCGCTCCTGGTCTTCTCGGCCTTCATCACGGCGCTCTCCAGCTTCTACCTCTCCCGCGACCTCTCCCTCCTGATGGGGGCGCCCGTGGACAGGGAGTCCGTGTTCTGGGCGCGCTCCACCCAGAGCCTCGTCTCCAGCGCCTGGATGCCCGTGGCCTTCCTGATGCCGGTCTTCGTGGCCTTCGGCTACGCCTTCAAGGCGCCCGCGCTCTACTACGCCCTCATCGTGCCCGCCTCCCTCCCGGTGGTCCTCACGGCCTCCTTCCTGTCGCAGACGCTGGTGATCCTCCTGGTGAACGTGCTCCCCGCGCGGCGCACCCGGGACATCGTGAGCCTGCTGGGGCTCTTCGGCTTCGCCGCGCTCTACATGATCTTCCGGCTCCTGCGGCCCGAGCAGCTGGTGAACCCCGAGAGCTTCCGGAGCGTCGCCGGGTACCTCGCCTCCCTCCAGACCCCCACCTCCCCCATGTTCCCCACCACATGGGCATCGGATCTGCTGTGGCCCCTCCTGGGCGGGAGCCGGGGCGACTTCCGCGCCATCTACCTGGCCCTCCTCTGGGTTTCGGCGGGGGTCTCGGCAGTGATCTCCTCCTACGCCGCCCATTTCCTCTACTGGCAGGGCTACAACAAGAGCCAGGAGGGGGCGGGACGCCAGAAGGCCGGGGGGCTCCTCAACCTCGTCGCCGGGGCCTTCCGGCTGGTCAGGAACCCCGAGTACCGGGCCGTGGCCGTCAAGGACTTCAAGATCTTCTTCAGGGATCACACGCAGTGGTCGCAGCTCTTCCTGCTCGGCGCCCTGATGATCATCTACCTCTACAACTTCTCCGTCCTGAACCTCAAGCGCTACCCCCTCCAGGCCTTCTTCCTGGAGAACACCCTGGCCTTCCTGAACGTCGGCCTCGTGGGGCTGGTCTCGGCCACGCTCTCGCTGCGCTTCGCCTTCCCCTCCATCTCCGCCGAGGGGTTCTCCTACTGGATAATCCGCTCTTCCCCCATGTCGGTCCGGGACTTCATCCGCGAGAAGCTCTGCTTCTGGCTCGTCCCCATCATGCTAGTGGCGCTCACCCTCACCTGGCTCACCTGCCGCTTCCTCGACGCGGCGCCCGCCATGTCGGTCACGGCCTTCGTGCTCACCCTCCTGCTGACCCCCGGGCTCTGCGCCCTCGGCGTGGGCCTGGGCTCGCGCTTCCCCCGCTTCGAAACCGAGAACCTCGCCCAGGTGCCCACCGGCTACGGGGGCCTCATCTTCATGCTGTCCTCGAGCCTGTCGCTCCTGCTCATCATCGGGGTCTCGGCCTGGCCGGTGGTGCGCTACCTGAGGATACGCCGGGGGATGTCGCATTTCGGCCTCCGGGAGGGCATCCTCATGCCCGTCCTGGCGCTCGCCGTCCTGTTCCTCGCCTGGCTCCTCTGGAACAGGCCCCTGAAGATTGGCCGCGAGGCGCTCGAGATCTACGACGAGGAGGCCAGGGGGCGCGACGGCCCCGAGGACGGGGGGGATATCCCCGGGGCGCCCCGGCTCCCCGAGGGCGGGGAGGCCGGGGCCTGAGGGAGGGCTGCCCGGCCCTGAGGGAGGGCGGTGCCGGACGGGGCTCCGGCGGCGGCCGGGGAGGCCGGCAAGGCCGGGACTCTTGCGGGCCGGGGCGCACTTAGGAAGCCGGAAGACGTGAAGAAGACAAGCGATGACTCTCCGTCCGCCTCCGCGCCTGGCGCGGCGGCTGTCACGGGATCCGGGGGCGCCGCGGGAGCCGGCGGGGGCGCGGGATCCGGGGGTGCCGAGGCAGCCGGGGGAGGCACGGGATCCGCGGGCGGCGGTGGGGGCCTTCCCGGAGGCGCGGCACACCTTCCCGCGGCCGGCGCCCCCCCCCCGGCCGCGCCGGCCCCCGCCGCGCCGACGGCGCGGCGGCCCGGGCGTTTCTTCCTGAACTGGCCGCGGATACTGGCCTTCCTCATCAGGCTCTACTACCGCCTGGTGCGTTTCCGCTTCCTGGGCAGCCCCGTCCCTGCGGTGGGCCCCGTCATCTACATCACCTGGCACTCGGAGGAGATAACGATGCTCCCCCGCTGCGGCTTCACGCGGGGCAACATCATGGTCTCCAACTCCAAGGACGGGGACATCCTCGCCGCGGTCGTGCGGCGCTGGGGGTACCGCACGAGCCGGGGCTCCTCCTCCAGGGGGGCGGCCGCGGCGCTCCTGGCCCTGAGGAGGGCCCTCTCCCGCGGCGACAACATCATCCTCGCCGTGGACGGGCCGCGGGGCCCGCGCCACGAGGCCAAGCCCGGCGCCTTCCATCTGGCCGCCCGCGCCGGCGCCTGGATCTGCCCCGTGGGCGTGGCCGTCTCCCGCGCGCATGTCTTCAGGAAGTCCTGGTCGCGATCCCGGCTGCCGCTCCCCGGGGCCAGGGTGGTGGGCATCTTCGGGGAGCCTTACCGCCCGGAGGGGGACGACCTCCTGCTTCCCCGCGAGGGCCAGTGCGCGCTCCTGAAGGAGCTTCTGGATCGCGTGACGCGCGAGGCCGAGACGGAACTTGAAAACTGGCACCTGCCTTGCACTAGATTCCGCCGGAGTCCGGAGGACGCGGCACGGGGGGACGTTCCCCCGGCCAGGCCCACCGGTCGTTAGGGAAGAATCATGAGGAAGACGGAACTGAAGGCAGAGGCCGGGACGGAGAGGCTGGAGCCGGCGGCGGCTGCCGCCCAGGCCGCCCCGGGCATCGCGAATCCCGCTGTCCCGCCGCCGGCGTCACCCGCAGGCGCCGTCCCGGCCGCCGGAACCCGCCCCGTCCCCCCCGGCTTCGAGCGGGCGGCCGAGGGCGTCCTGACCTGCTCCCCCGTCCGCGCCCCGCTGCGCGCCGCCGCGCGCAGCGGCATGCGCGCCGCCGCGCGCACTTTGCGCAGGCCGGCCGCCGATGCCACTGTCCTGGCGCCGGGAACCTCCCGCCGCCCCTGCGGAGCCGCCGGGACCACCGGCGTGAGAATCTCCGCCTACCGCGCGGCGCATCTGGAGGCCCCGGCGGCCGCCCCGGCGGGGAACCTCCGGGCCCCCGCCGCCCCGGCGGCGCTCCTTGCGGCGTTCCTGGCGGCCTTCCTCGCCGCCCCGGCCCTCCTGGCCGGGCCCAACGTCCTGGACCTGAACCAGCTCAACGCCCTGGGGATCTCCCAGGAGACCGTCCGGGACATCGTGACCGAGTCCCTTTCGCAACGGGGCCGCCCCCCGATGGATGCGGATCTTATCCTCTCCCTCTCGCGCTACGGCGGGGAACCCCTGATGAGGGCCTACCTGGATCTCGACCGGGAGAGCCGCCTCGCCCCAGAGCCCCCCCTGAGCCGCGAAGCCGTCATGGCGATGATGGCCCGCCTGGAGGGCAGGGACGAGATCATCAGGCGCATTGACACGATCCGTTCGCACACCAAGGAGGCGGGGCGCCCCGAGAAACGCGCCCGCTCCAAAGGCCCGGCCGGCGGCGGCAAGGCCGAGCGACCTTCCGCCCCCTCGGCCGGCGATGTCTCCGTCGAGGAAGGCGATCTGCCCGGCGACTTCAATAACAAGGGTGCCGCCCCGGCCGCCGGCGCCTCCCCCTCCGCCGGGGCCGCCCCCGGGGCAGGGACAGCCCCCGGGGCCGCCGCGGCCGCCGAAACTCCCGCCGCCGTGCCCTCCCCGGGAGCTGGCGCCTCCGCCGCCGCCTATCCCCCGGCGGCCGATCCCGCCGGCACCCCTGCCGTCGGGGCCGATGCTCCGGGCGCCCTGCCGCGCCGGGCGGCATCACCCGCGGCGCTTGCCGCCGCAGGTTCCGTCCCCGGCTCCGGGCCCTACATCCAGGGCATCATCCACGCCTCCGGCTCCCCCGTCGCCACCTCGCCGGGCTCGGCCTCCGACGCGGCCGAGGCCGCCTTCGCTTACGAGGAGTTCCAGTCCGGAGCCGCGGCCGACGCCCCCGAAGGCTCCGCGAGCCGGGCCGCGGCGGGCGCCATGTCCGAGAACGAGGGCGCCCTGGCCCTGGGGGGTGCCGGTTCCCAGTTGGCCCTCGGCACCCCCAAGCCTGAGGCCGGGGGCCCTGAGGGAGGGAAGCCCGCCGAGCCCGCACGGGGGCCGGAGCCTTCCGTGACCGCCGGGGCGTCCGAGCCTGCCGAGGACGGGTGGCGGGCGGCATCGGAGACGAGGACCGCCGACGCTGGGACCTATCAGGCGTGGACTTCCAGCGAGGGAGCGACCCTGCACATGGGGACCTTCCAGGCTTTGACCCCGGACGGCCACCGCGTGAGGGTCCATCGCAACGCGAGGATGAGCGGCGCGGCTCCCTCCGCAGAGTAGTCTGCCCCCTCACCACTCTCGCCCGCTCCTCATCCGTCCGGCGGCTTTCCCTTCGCCTTCCCTCCATGGCGGCCTTGCAGGCTTTCCTGTCTTCCCGCGAGCGGTGCCGCCCATCCCGGCCCCCCTGTCAGGTTTCCCTTCAGCCGAGTAACGCCATCCCTGTCAGATTTCCCCTCGCCCGAGTCCCCGCCCCCCTGTCAGGTTTCCCCTCGCCCGAGTCCCCGCCCCCC
>JAITEZ010000264.1 GCA_031281735.1 Deltaproteobacteria bacterium
CCAGGCCGGCCGGGGCCGGACCCCGTCCGCGGACAGCAATGGGTGCCTCGATGGCAGCAGAATTCGGACAGCTCAGCCCGGCGGCGGCCGGCGTGCCGGGGGAGGCCGCGGTGCCGGGCGCGCTGGAATCCCTGCAGCCCAAGAACGCCCTGGAGAAGGGGACGCAGTCCCTCAACCAGAGGGTCATGAGCTGGTACGGGATCATCGCCTTCCTCGCCCTGTGGCAGATCGCCCCGTGGACAGGCCTCGTGGACGGGCGCTTCCTGCCCCCCTTCTCGGAGGTGCTCCATGACGCCTGGGTGCTCATCCTCCGTGGCGAGCTCTTCGTCCACATCGCGACCAGCGCCCAGAGGGCGCTCCTGGGCCTGTTCGCGGCCATCGCCACCGGGGTGCCCGCCGGGGCCTGCCTCGCGGGCTTCTTCCCCAGGACGACGCGCTTCCTCACCCCGCTACTGGTACTCCTGGGCAGGATAAACCCCTTCGCCCTCTTCCCCCTGTTCATACTGCTCTTCGGCGTGGGGGAGGTGGCCAAGTTCGCCATCATCTTCTGGTCGTCGTTCTTCACCATCCTGAACTTCACGATCTACGGCGTGTGGCACGTGGACCCGCTCCTCGTCAAGGCGGCGAGATCCATGGGTGCCAGCGGGCGCCAGATCTTCTGGAAGGTCGTGCTCCCCGGCTCGGTGCCCGCCGTCTTCACCGGCTTCAAGCTGGGCGCCTCCCACGCCTTCCTTTTCCTGATAGCCGCCGAGATGCTCGCCTCCACGGCGGGCATAGGCTACATGGTGCACTACTCCTCGGTCAACAACTACATCCCCCGGATCTACGTGGGCCTCCTGGGCATAGCCCTCATGGGCATGGCCATGAACGTCATCATCGCCCGCCTGGAGGGGGTCATCCTGTCCTACAGGGAGGAGACGGTCGCCTCGTGAGGCGCCGGGAGAGCCGCATGAGACTTGCACAGGTGAAGGAGTCAGCCTCCTCGCTACTCTACAGGTTCGGGGCCGTGGCGGGGTTCGTCCTCCTCTGGCAGATATCCTGCTCGACCGGGCTCGCCCCCGAGACCTTCGTGGCCTCGCCCGGCACCATCCTCGTCACCCTCTGGCAGTACGCCCTGGACGGCACCCTCTACAGGAACGCCTCCGTCTCCCTGCTGCGGGCCCTCTACGGGTTCCTGCTGGCGACGGCGGTGGCCGTGCCGCTGGGCTTCATGCTGGGGGGCTGGTTCAAGGGCTTCGAGAGGGCGGTCGGGCCCCTGCTCATCTTCTTCGGGCAGTTCAACCCCTTCGCGCTCTTCACCGTGTTCCTGCTCCTCTTCGGCATCGGCGAAGTCTCCAAGGTGGCGATGATCTTCTGGGTGGCCATCTGGCCGGTCCTCTTCAACGCGACCCTGGGCGTGAAGACCGTTGACCCCCTGCACGTGAAGCTCGCCCGCTCCATGGGCATGGGGAGGATAGGGCTCCTGTGGAAGATAGTCATCCCGAGCTCGGCGTCCTTCCTCTTCTCGGGGCTCAGATCCGCCGCCGGCACGGCCTTCTTCATGCTCATCCCCGCCGAGATGATGGGGGCCTCCCGGGGGCTGGGCTGGCTCATCATCAACGCCCAGATAAACTACCAGATCCCCAAGCTCTACACGGCGGTCCTGCTCATCGTGATTTTCGGGATCCTGATAGACATCCTCTTCAAGGTGATCGAGAGGAAGGTGGTCCTCTGGAAGGAGGCCAGGGCCATCTGACGTCCCCGGGGTGGCGGTGGCCTGAGGTTCCGCAGGCCCGGGTCCGGGGCGGGGCGCCTCCGGCTCGCTGGGCGCAACTGACAGAAAGGGCGCGCGGCACGGCGCGCATCCGGCAGGGAAATGAACAGAGCCGCTCTCCAAGCCAGGGATGCCTTGCGGAAATACTCCGTCCTCGTGCTCGGCCTCGCCCTCTGGGAGCTCTCCGGGAGGCTCGGCCTGGTGGATCAGGCCTTCCTCCCCAGCCTGACGGTGACCCTGGTCGCCCTCGTCGACATGTGGGAGAAGTCCCACCTCTTCATGCACGTAATGGTCTCCCTGGCGCGGGTGACGGCGGGGATCGTCATAGCGGTGGCGCTGGGCGTGCCGCTCGCCTTCCTCCTGGGCAGGATCCTCCCCGGGTTCGCGGAGAGGGTCGAGCCGCTGTTGCGGGTCTTCGCCCTCGTCAACCCCTACTGCGTCTTCCCCCTCTTCGTGGTCTTCTTCGGGGCGGGCGAGACCCCCAAGATCGCCGTCCTCGCCTGGGTGAGCCTCTGGCCGGTCTTCTTCGGGTCTCTCGCGGGCATGCGGGGGGTGGATCCCGGCCTCCTCAAGACCGCCCGGAGCATGAACGCGGGGGCGCTCTCCTCCTTCCGGAAGGTGGTGCTGCCCGCGGCATCCCCCTCCATCTTCAACGGGGTGCGCATCGGGGTGGAGATGAGCTTCTTCATCCTGATAGCGGCCGAGATGACCGGGGCCACCGCGGGCCTCGGCTGGATCGTCCACAGCGCGGGGGCCCTGAACCAGGTGCCTCGCATCTACGCGACCGGCGTCTGCATCGTGGCGCTGGGCGTGTTCCTCAACCGCTCCCTCGTGTTCTTCCGTAACGGCCTCTTCTTCTGGAAGACCGAGACGGATCCGGTCACGGGGGCCCACATGGGGGGCGGCAGGCGCGTCGGGCCTGCGGCGGCCGCCCTGGCCTGCGCCGTCTTCGCCCTCGTCATGGTGGTGGGGGCCTACGAGATCTGGAAGGCCGAGAGGCTCCTGAACGATCCTGCGGAGATCCCCGAGTACAGGGTGTGGACGGAGTGAGCGCGACCCCGCCCGCGCCGGGCGGGATGCGGGCGAGGGGGGCCGGGGAGGGACCCGGACGGGGGGGCGGGAATGGCAGCCTTCTGGAGGAAATACGCCTGCGTGGCCGTCTTCCTGGGAGTCTGGGAGCTCCTGAGCCGGACCCACGCCCTCAACCCGGTCTTCTTCCCCCCTTTCACCGAGGTGCTCGGCACCGTCTGGCGGATGACCCTCCAGGGGGTGATGCTCACGCACGTGAAATGGAGCCTCTTGCGGGCCCTCTCGGGCTTCCTCGCCGCGGCGGCCGTCGGCGTCCCCCTGGGGCTCCTCCTGGGCACCTGGTTCCGCGGCCTCCGGAAGACGCTGGACATCCCCTTCGAGGTGCTCTCCCAGCTGAACCCGTTCCTCCTCTTCCACATCATCATCCTCTTCCTGGGCATCGACGAGGCCCCGAAGATCGCCATCGTCGCCTGGACCTGCCTGTGGCCCATAGTCTTCAGCTCCATGAACGCCGCCGCCGGCGTGAACCCCGTCCTGGTGAAGGCCGGCCGGGCCTTCGGCCTGGGAAGGCTCGGGCTCCTCGCGAGGATCGTGGCCCCGGCCTCGTCGCCCCTGATCTTCGCGGGGCTGCGCCTGAGCCTCGGCTACAGCATGTTCATGCTGATAGCGGCCGAGATGATGGGGGCCTCGCGCGGGCTTGGCTGGCTGGCCATCAACAGCCAGGAGACGTTCCAGCTGAACCGCATGTACGCCTCGGTGGTGGTGATTGCCTTCCTGGGCCTCGCCCTGGACGGGGGCATCTGGCTCGCGGGCCGGAGGCTCCTGCCCCTTTCCCGCGAGGGTTTCCTGAACAGCGCCGACTGAACGGCACCCCCCGCCCCCGGCGGCCGCCCCCGGTGGATGCCTCCGGCCTTAAGGGCCGGGACGGTCTCAGTCCCCAGAAGCGGATCCCGTCCCCCCGCCGCCGGATATTGCCGCCCGGCCCCGCCCGGCGCCCCGCCGGCGGCCCGGCTTGCGGCGGCCCCGATCGCCTTCCCGCTCCCATGCGGGAGGCAGCCGATCTTCTCACGAGCCCGGCCGCAGCCTCCCGCGGCCTGGAGGCGCCCTCCCCCCCC
>JAITEZ010000300.1 GCA_031281735.1 Deltaproteobacteria bacterium
CTGCGGGGGAGGGGCGCCCGAGGCCCCCCGCAGGAGCCCCCGGGGATCCGCCCCGAAGGCGGGGAGGCAGGAACCTGCCGGCGGGAACCGGGCCGCGAGGCCCTGAATCCGCCGGGAATCCCCGTCCCCCAGGGCGGGGTGGATGTCAATGGTGCGACAGCCATCGCCGGACATTCGCCCCGGCGGCGGCGGGACGGTACCGGGGACTCTCTCGCTTTTGCGCCGTGCGGTCAAGTCGGGCGGTCACCGCGCGGTCAGGGGACCGTCCATGTCCGCCGGTTTTCTTCCCGGCAGGCACCGCGGCTAGGCATTCTCCCGGTCTTTCAGCAACGGACAGTGATCCGGGAGTGATCCCGGATCCCGGCTTTCCGCCTGTGCCGTTTCGCTGCCGGGGGAGCGCGAGAAGGCAGCTGGCCTCATCCGGCAAGGGAAAGCGCTGTGCGGTCGGAAGTGTAATCCGCCGCCGGGCCCTGCCGCGGGCGCCCCGCCGGATGGGATGGGATCGCGGGCCGTCCCGGATCGTCGCGTGAGGCGGGATCCGGCGCCTGCGGCCCGGCCGGCCGCCAGGCCGGCAGGAGGGCGGCGCGAGGAGTCCACGGGCCGGGGAGGCCGCCCCGCATGGGGCAGGCCTGGAGGAGCCCTCCCGTGCGCGGCGGGCCCCGGACTGCCCCGCGGCCCGGGGCCCCGCTCCGGGGACGGCGGCGGGGCGGGCGGGGCGTCAGAGCCCCAGGTGGCCGAAGAGCAGCATCATGGCGGGGATGACCAGGAGGGAGAGGAGGGTGGAGAAGGAGACCACCACGCCCGCGAAGGCGGAGTCCGAGCCGTGGTAGGCGGCCATGAGGGCCAGGGTGGCGGCGGCGGGGAGGGACGACTGGATCAGGAAGACCTTGAGCATGAGGGGCGGGGCGCCGGGGAAGAGGCCCCGCGCCAGGAGGTAGACGGCGAGCGGGCTCAGGACGAAGCGCCCCAGCAGGACGCACAGGAGGTCCAGATCGGGCCTCAGCGAGGACAGGGACGACTCGGAGAGCGCCATGCCGATATAGAGGAGGGCGAGCGGGCTCGTGAGGCTCCCCACGAGGCGCGCCGAGTCCATGACGAAGCCGGGAGGGGCGGAGTCGAGGAGGATGCTGGCGATGCCCAGCATGAAGCCGATGAGGGGCGGGGAGAGGAGGGCCTTGCCGATCAGGTTGCGCCTGAGATCGGCGGCCGGCGTCTTGCCGTCCAGGCTCAGGGTGTAGTTGCCCAGGGTCCAGAAGAAGGTGGTGTTGGCGAAGAAATACAGGAGGACGTAGGTCACCGCCCCTTCCCCGAAGAGGGCGACGTTCACGGGGAGCCCGATGAAGATGGTGTTGGAGGTGGCGGATCCCACGCTCACCACCCCCCGCCTCCGGGGCCGGGCGCCCGGCCTGCGGGCGTAGAGGCTGGCGATCGCGAACACCGCGAGTATAGACAGCACGGGGATGATCGACCCGTAGATGAGCTGCCCCAGCTCGCCCCGCGTGAAGGAGCGGACCACGGACACGAAGAGGAAGGGCGGCAGGGTCACCGTGGTGACCAGCCGGGGGAAGAGCCTCTTGGCCTCCGGGCCCACGAAGCCCGTGGCCGACAGGAGGAAGCCCAGCAGCCCCACCAGGTAGAGGCCCGCGACGCTCTCGGCCGTCTGAAGGATTACGCCGTCCATGGGAGTGGATTGTAGAGAGGCGGCGGACGGCAGTCAAAGGTCGGAGGGGTCGGCAGGCCCATGACCGGGCGGGAGGCACCGGGAAAACAGCCGGGGACGCCCGTGCCTCCCCCCCTCCGCCCGGCCGTCCGCCCGTCCGTCCGGCCGTTCCTCCCGGCCCCGGCTCCCGGCCCTCCCCGCGGCGGCAACCCCGTCCTCTCCCTCCCCGGTCAGCCAGTACATCTGGAGCCGTTTCCCCTCCTCCGTCGCGGAGCATCCGAGGATCAGGCGCCGCGTCTGCCCGTTCTCCTCCCACTGCAGCAGCCGACGGCCTGCTGGCAGCGGCGTCTCGCGCTTGATCTCCTCGCTGGTTTTCTCGGTCTCTTTCGGGAGCGGCTCCCCTTCCCTTCCCGGCTCGGATGTTGCAATCATCGCAGGCCCTCCCCCGCTGATCCGGTGCCCGCGCGACAGCGGCCCGGGCCTTTAACGACCGGTCGGATTATAGCTCCGTTCCGGGGTAGGCTCATTGATCGGCGACACCCGGCCGCGGCAGCTGGTCTGCCGGAACGCCCGGAGGGGCGCATGGTCGGCTTCCGGGCGGGGCCTGTCTAGTGCCGTCCAGGGGACGTGACGGACTGGCCCCGCCCCCCCCTCCGGCAAGGTTCGCCGGGGAGGGGGCGGGGCCAGTCGTCTTCGGGGGAGGGGGGGCCGTCCCCGTCATGGGCGGGGTAGGCCGTCCCCCTGAGGGGTAGGCCGTCCCCTGAAGGGACGGGAGAGGGGCCGTCCCTATCAGGGGAGGAGGGGGGGGCCGTCCCCGGAAGGGGGAGCGGCCCGTCCCCTTGAGGGGGGATGCGGTCCCCTGAAAGGGCGAGAGAGGCCGTCCCCCTGGGGGGGGGAGGCCGTCCCGTGAAGGGGCGGTAGAGGGGCCGTCCCTTTCAGGGGGGAGGGGGGGCCGTCCCCGGAAGGGGGAGCGGCCCGTCCCCTGGAGGGGGGAGGCGGTTCCCTGAAAGGGCGAGAGGCCGTCCCCCTGGGGGGGGGAGGCCGTCCCGTGAAGGGACGGGGGAGGGGCCGTCCCTTTCAGGGGGGAGGGGGGGACGTCCCCGTAAGGTGAGGGGGGCCGTACCCTTGAGGGGGGGCTGTCCCCTGAAAGGGCGAGAGGAGCCGTCCCCCAGGGGGGGGAGGCCGTCCCGTGAAGGGACGGGGGAGTGGCCGTCCCTTTCAGGGGGGGAGGGGGGCCGTCCCCCGAAGGGGGAGGCCGTCCGCGGGAAGGGCGGGAGAGAGGCCGCCCCTTCCGGGGGAGGGGGGGCCGCCGGCCCCTTCAGGGCCGGGGCAGGCGCGTCAGGGCAGTCCCCCGGGGAGGATCCTCAGCCCGCGACGGCCTGGCGGAAGTCCTCGCCGCCGGGCGCGCCCGGCGCGTCCAGTGCGGACGGGAGCAGGGCGGCGGCTATCACCTGGTCGATCGTCCTGACCGGCACGATCTCCAGGCCTTTCAGGACCTCGGGGGGGAGGAGCTCCAGATCCTGGGCGTTGCCGGAGGGCACGAGCGCGGTCGTGAACCCGGCCCGGAGGGCCGCCAGGAGCTTCTCCTTGAGCCCGCCCACCGGCAGCACGAGGCCCCTGAGGGAGATCTCCCCCGTGACCGCCACGTCCGGGCGCACCTGGCGTCCTGAGGCGAGGGACACCACCGCCGCGGCGATGCCCGCCCCCGCCGAGGGGCCCTCCTTGGGGATGGCGCCCTGGGGCAGGTGGAGGTGGATGTCCTGGCGGGAGAACCACTCGGGATCCAGGGACCAGTCCCGGGACCGCGAGCGCACGTGGCTGATGGCCGCCTGGGCGGACTCCCTCATGACGTCCCCCAGCTTGCCGGTGAGGGTGAGCCTGCCGCTGCCGGGCATGCAGGCCGCCTCGATGAACATGATGTCGCCGCCGGCGGCTGTCCAGGCGAGCCCCGCCACTACCCCGCACTGGGGCTCGAGGGCCCTGGCCTCCAGGCGCCGCACGGGCGGGCCCAGGATGTCCTTGAGCTCGGAGGCGGAAACCTCGGCGGGGAAGGGCAGCCCCTCGGCCTTGGGGACGCTCCGGCTCCGGGCGAGGGCCGAGAGCCTCCGGGAGAGCTCCCGGACCCCGGCCTCCCAGGTGTGGAGGGTGATCACCTGCTCCAGGACCTCCCGGGGGAGGGCGAGCTCGCCCTCGGCGAGGCCGTGGCGGGCGAGCTCGCGGGGCCAGAGGTGCCGGATGGCGATCTCCTCCTTCTCCTGGACCGTGTAGCCGTCCACCTCGATGACCTCGAGGCGGTCCCGCAGGGGGGCGGGTATCTGCTCCAGGACGTTCGCCGTCACCACGAACAGCACCTGGGAGAGGTCGAAGGGCACCTCCAGGAAGTGGTCGGTGAAGGAGGAGTTCATCTCGGGGTCGAGCGCCTCCAGCAGGGCCGCCGCAGGGTCGCCCTGGCCGGAGATCCCCAGCTTGTCTATCTCGTCCAGGAGGAACACCGGGTTCATGACCCCCGCCCGCTTGAGCTCGGCGATGATCCGGCCCGGACGCGAGCCCACGTAGGTGCGGCGGTGGCCGCGGATCTCGGCCTCGTCGCGGATCCCGCCCAGGGAGAGCCGGGCGAACCGGCGGCCCAGGCACTCGGCTATGGAGCGGGCCAGGGAGGTCTTGCCCACCCCCGGGGGGCCGGAGAGGCACAGGATGGGGGTGCGGGCCGCGCCCCCGGGCCCCGCGGTCTCGGCGGTGAGCTTCAGCACCGCCAGGAACTCCAGGATCCTCCTCTTCACCTTCTCGAGGCCGTGGTGGTCGCGGTCGAGGATCTCCCTGGCCCGGGCCATGTCCCGCGGCTCGGCGGAGAGGTTCCCCCAGGGCAGATCCGCCAGCCACTCGAGGTAGCCCCTGATGACCCCCAGCTCCGCCGACAGGGGCGGCGTCGTCTCCAGGCGCTCGATCTCGCGGTCGGCCGCGGCGCGGGCCTCCTCGGGGAGGGGGAGGGAGGCGAGCCTGCGGCAGAGATCCCTGAGCTGCCCCGACTCGCTCCCCTCGTCCTCGCCCAGCTCGGCCTTGATGGCCTTGAGCTGCTCGCGGAGGTGGAACTCCTTCTGCCGGCGGTCCAGGCCCTGCTCGATGCGGCGGCTGATGGCCTGGCCGGCCTTGCGGTTTGAGACCTCGATGGTCAGGTGCTCCAGGAGCTTGAGGTAGCGGTGCTTGATGCCCTGGATCATCAGGTACTCGGCCTTGGCCTGGCTCCCGAGGGGGAGCGAGGCCATGATGAGGTCGGCCAGGATCACCGGCTCCCCCTCCAGGAGGTTGTTGATCTTGAAGAGCTCGACGGGGAGACCGGGGATGAGCTTCAGGACCTCGGCGTAGAGCCTCCTCGCCTCCAGCACCAGGGGCTTCAGGGTCCCGTCCTCCCGCGGCGCCGGCTCCCGGTGGGGGATCACCCGCACGCTCGGGGTGTCGCCCGTGAGGAGCTGGGTGAAGGCGATGCGCGAGACGCCCTGGACGGAGACCTTGAGGGCCCCGTTGTCGCTCTCCCGCACCTGGAGGATCCGGACCGCCACCCCCATGGGGTAGAAGTCGGAGGGCTTGAGGTCGTAGGTGTCCACGTCCAGGGACTTCAGGGGGAACAGGGCCATGAGGCCGTCGGCCCTCTCGCTCTTCCAGACCACCTCGCGGCTCATGCACTCGTCCACCGAGATGGTGGAGTTGAGGCCCGGGAAGCTGTTGAGCTCGGCCATGGGGAGAAGGTTCAGGAAATCGGGGAGCTCGGCCGATACGGCGTCCAGCTCGTAGGACAGTTCTCCGGTTCCGGCTTGCCTCCTGTCGACGGTGTTCAACTCGCTGTTCTTCATCGTGAGCCTCCAGTCGGCGTGGGCCTAAGGCGCCTTCGGCCGGATGTCACTTACCAGGGTCTGCGGTCCCTCCCGCGGGCGGCCCCGGAGGGGCACGGCACCGGCGGGAGGGGGCGGGCGGGGTCTCCCGCGCCCGGCAGGGCGCGCGGGGGCACCCCGCCGGGGGGGGCGGGAGAGGGAGAGTCTCTCAAGGCTCCGGTCCCGGTCTTTCGGGTCTGAGGCTTTCCGAGGGGTCTTCAACAAGGTGGCCTCGAGGTGTCGTCAAGATGTTCTTGTTTCATTGACAGGATCGGTAAACCTTTTCGTTGCCCTGGAGCCAAGCTCCATGAGCAAAAGGTAATCATGGAAATTGATCCGGCAAGGGGTCGGGGCTGTTTTTTTAAGTTTTTTTTCGTGAAAAATACTAAAGTATCAATAATTACAGTTATTTCTCCTAATTAGAAAAATTATCTCGATTATTGAGAAATGGCAAAGCCGCCTCTGACGCAGTTTATGCGGTATAGCCTCTTCCCAGGCCTCTGCCTAGACCGTAGCGGGAGTCTCGATGAAGTGGTGATATTTGGTGGGGAAAGGCTAGTGGTGCGAGAAAAAATAGGTATAAAATATATAAATAATAAAGTTAAGTTATTAAAAATGGGGTTGTCCAGCTAATCTCGACAAACATAAAAAATTCAAGATAAACTGTGAAATATATATATTTTAGCTATATAATAGCTGTCTCAATTAATGTCAACCAAAATGAAACACTGTCTGAAGGCGTGGGATTGGCGGGAGCCTGGAGTGGGTTCGTGCGGGATGCGCCCGGCGGCGGGGGATGGCCAGGGGGCGGCCTCAGGGGAGGGCCTTATGGAGGAGAAGGTGCTGTGGGGGAACCTGGGAGCCCCCAGGGAGCCCCCAGGGAGCCCCCAGGGAGGGTCCTGGAGGCCCAGGAGGGCTTGCGCAGGTTCCAAAGAGCCAGAGAAAAGGCCTCAGGGCTCAGGAGGGAACAAGGGGCTCAGGGAGGGCACAGGAGGGGCACAGGAGGGGGGGCTCTGGAGGGCTCTGGAGGGCTCTGGAGGGCTCTGGAGGGCTCTCAGGAGGGCTCAGGAGGGCTCAGGAGGGCTCAGGAGGGCTCAGGAGGGCTCAGGAGGGCTCAGGAGGGCTCAGGAGGGCTCAGGAGGGCTCAGGAGGGCTCAGGAGGGCTCAGGAGGGCT
>JAITEZ010000307.1 GCA_031281735.1 Deltaproteobacteria bacterium
CATGGCCAGGAGGCCGGCGGGGGAGCCGCTGCCCGGCTTCAAGGCCGTCAAGCCCGTAGTCTTCTCCTCCATCTACCCGGTGGCGACGGAGGACTACGAGTCCCTCGCGGACGCCATAGAGAAATACCGCCTTAACGACGCGGCCCTCTCCTGCCTGAAGGACAGCTCGCTCGCCCTGGGCCTGGGCTTCCGCTGCGGGTTCCTGGGGCTCCTCCACCTGGAGATCGTCCAGGAGCGCCTCGAGCGGGAGTACAACCAGTCCATCATCATGACCTCGCCCTCGGTGCGGTACATGTTCCGCCTGAAGAACGGCGGCGAGCTCACCATCGACAACCCCCAGGACTATCCCGATCCCGCCGGCATCGAGGAGGCCCTGGAGCCCTACATCCGCGCCTCCATCCTGATCCCCGAGCGCTTCATCGGCGCCGTCATGAGGCTGGGGCTAGACCGCCGGGGCATCAACACCAACCTCTCCTACCCCTCCCAGGGCCGGGCGGAGCTCGTCTTCGAGCTCCCGCTCGCGGAGATAGTCTACGACTTCTACGACCGCCTGAAATCCATCACCCAGGGCTACGGGAGCTTCGATTACGAGATCCTGGACTTCCGCCCCGGCAAGCTCGTGCGCCTGGACTTCCTCCTGAACGGCGAGCGCCTGGACGCCCTCTCCGTCATCGTGCACAAGGACCGCGCCCGGCCCCGCGCCGTCTCGGTCTGCGAGCGGCTCAAGGAGGAGCTCCCCCGGCAGCAGTTCAAGATAGCCATCCAGGGCGCCGTCGGCGGCGAGATCATCGCCCGATCCACTCTCTCCGCCTTCCGCAAGGACGTCACTGCCAAGTGCTACGGCGGCGACATTACCCGCAAGCGCAAGCTTCTGGAGAAGCAGAAGAAGGGCAAGAAGCGCATGAAGATGGTGGGCCAGATAGAGGTCCCACAGAGCGCCTTCGTGGCGGTCCTCAAGACCGACGACGACTAGCCCCGCCCGGTGGCGGGCGGGAGGCCCTCCGGCCTCCGCGGCGTCCCGTGACGGCCAGCCTCCCGCCTAGACGGGTACTGCCGGGAAACTCCGCAAGGGCCGCTCGGCCGTTTCAACTAGCGGCTACATAAATAATCAATTTTAAGATATTTTAGATATTATAATATTAATATTATTATTTTGATATTTAGTTGTTTTTTTATTGCACTTGCCTCCTCTTAAGCTCTCGTTCTCAATTTTGAGTTTGAAGGCATTACATAATCACAAATCTGTCTGGTGTATTGAAATATTTATATGTTTAACAATGAGTATCATATTTTTTTATATTTTTTTATCATAAAATTAAAAAAATAATAAAACCACATCTATTATCACTAAAAAACTAGCGCCACTCGCCTCCCTGCCTTGCCTTCCCCGTATCGCCTTCCCTGCCACGCCTTCCCTGCCAGGCCTGCCAGTCTACCCATCCCTGCCCCGCTTTCCCCCCCCACCGCCCGATCCAGCCCTTCCCGGCCTGCCCTGACCTGTAACGCCCTGGCCGAGCCACCTGCCGCCATGCCCCGGAGACGCCCAGGGAAACCGTCCCGCCCGGCCCGGGGCCCCCCTCCTTCCCGCCCCCCGGCCCGCCGCCGCCCGAAGTGAGGGGTTGTTTCGGCCCGGCATCTGCTATAATGGATAACCCGCTAACGGGCTCCTCCGCGGAACAGGCGGCGCACCGTCCCCGCCGCGGAAGGCCTCGTCACCGCGTCCCTGCCCCCCTCCACCGCCCCGGTCGGCCCCGCAAGCCACCGCCCGCACCCCGCAACGACTTCAGCGCGATGGCAGGCCTTACTCCCGCGCCTCCCCGGGGGATAATCTCGTGAGTTCCAGACCCGCCGAAAGCCTCATCCGCACCTCCCTGGGCGAGACCGTTCCCGATCTGGTGGTGAAGGGGGCGAACATCTTCGACTCCTTCCAGGGGACCTTCCGGGTGGACGATCTGGCCGTGAAGGACGGCTGGATCGCGGGCATTGGCTCCTTCGACGGCGGCATCGAGGTGGACGGCCGCGACCAGTACCTGCTCCCTGGCTTCGTGGACTGCCACGTGCACATCGAGAGCTCCCTGTGCTCGCCGGGGGAGTTCGCGCGCATGGTGAACGCCTCCGGCACCACCGCCGTGGTCTGCGACCCCCACGAGCTGGCCAACGTGGCCGGGGCCGCGGGGATCGTGTACTTCCTCAAGTGCACCGAGGACCTGCCGGTGGACGTGTATTTCATGCTCCCCTCCTGCGTGCCCGCGAGCCACCTGGAGCGCGGCGGGGGCGAGCTCAAGGCGCAGGCCCTCGAGCCCTTCCTGGGGCACCCCCGCGTCCTGGGCCTGGCCGAGATGATGAACTACCCCGGGGTGCTCGCCCGCAACCCGGAGGTCATGGCGAAACTCAGGCTCGGCGCCGACCGCCGGTGCGCCCCCCCGGACGGGCACGCGCCCGGGCTCAGGGGCAGGAACCTCTCCGCCTACGCCGCGGCGGGAATCGCGACCGACCACGAGTCGGTGGAGGCGGGCGAGCTCTCCGAGAAGCTCGCGGCTGGGCTCTTCATGCTCCTGCGGGAAGGCACGGCCGCAAAGAACCTCCTGAACCTGCTCCCGGCGGTCACTAACTTCAACTCCCGCTTCTGCGGGCTGGCCACCGACGACCGCAACGCTCTCGATCTCGCCCGGGAGGGCGGCATCAACCACATGGTGCGCTCTGCCCTGGCCTGCGGCGGTGGCCTCCCCCTGCCGGAGATCCTCAACATGGCGAGCCTCAACGGGGCCCTCCACTACCGCATCCCCGGCACGGGTGCCCTCGCCCCCGGCTGGAAGGCCGACATGGCGCTCTACAAGGATCTCTGGAGCTTCCGGCCCTCGCGGGTCTGGAAGGGCGGGGTGGAGACCGCCCGGGAGGGCGCCTCCCTGATCCCCGAGACGTCGCCCCCACTGGATCCCGCCGTCTTCTGCACGATCAAGGCGGCGCCCCCGGGGCCGGAGGACATCCGCGCCGAGGGCGGCAACGGCTCCCTGGTGCGCGTGATAGGCGTGCGCGAGCGCGAACTCTACACCGACAAGCTCACCATGGAGCTCCCCACCCGGGCGGGGGAGATCCTCCCCGACCCCGAGAAGGACATCGCCAAGATGGTGGTGGTCGACCGCTACCGCCCGTGCGAGAAGCCCGCCGTGGGCTTCATCAAGGGCCTGGGCGTGAGGCGCGGGGCCATCGCCTCCACCGTGTCCCACGACTCCCACAACCTGGTGGCCGCCGGCGTCTCCGACCGGGACATCCTCCTGGCCGCCCGGCGCTGCATCGAGCTACAGGGCGGGCTCGTGGCAGTCCTGGACGGGAGGGTCCTCTGCGAGCTCCCGCTCCCCCTGGGAGGCCTCATGAGCACGGTCTCCTACACGGAGACCGCCCAGAGGCTCGCGGAGTTCGCGGACGCGTCCCCCGCCATGGGCCTGAAGCACGGCGCCGACCCCTTCATGACGCTCTCCTTCATGAGCCTCCCGGTTATACCCAGCCTGAAGCTCACCGCCCGGGGCCTCGTGGACGTGGACTCCTTCTGCGTGGTGCCCCTCACGGCGTGAGGCCGGGGAAGGCCCGAGGTTCCCGATGACGATGCCGCCGCATGACAACACGCCCGCCGCCCGCCGGGACGGCGGCCCGGGCGGGGCAGGCACCGGCGGCGCCGCGCTCGCCCCGGCCGGCCCCGCCCCCGGACGCAGCCCGGGGGCCCGGGGGGCCCGCATCCCCGTCCCGGAGGAGGGACCCTGGCGGCTCGAGTACCCTTTCCGGTCGCGCTACCTGGGGATCCCCGGGGGCCTCATGCATTACGTGGACGAGGGATCGGGGCCGCCCGTCCTGCTGGTCCACGGGAACCCCACCTGGTCCTTCATGTACCGCGAGGTCATCCGGGCCTTCCGGGGGAGCTTCCGCGTCCTCGCCCCGGACCACCTGGGCATGGGCCTCTCGGAGCGCACCCCGGACGAGGGCCGCAGGAACCTCGCCGCGCGGGTCTCCGATCTCGGAAGCTTCCTGGACGGGATAGGGCTGGAGGATCCGGTGCGGATCCTCGCCCACGACTGGGGCGGGCCCGTGGCCCTGGGCTGGGCCCTGCGGCACCCCGCCCGCGTGGCCTCGGTGTCCCTCATGAACACCGGGCTCCGCATCCCCCGCGGCTACAGGATGCCCGCCCGGCTCGCCCTCTTCCAGCGGGTGCCCGCGATCGGCGCCCTTCTCGCCCGCGACCTCGGGCTCTTCGCCCGGGGGCTCGCCGACGCGGGCACGGTGAGGCCGCTCTCGGCCAGGGCGCGCGAGGGCCTGCTCGCCCCCTACGCGAGGCGCGAGCACCGGGCCGCCATCGCGGGTTTCGTCAGGGACATCCCGTGGCGGCCCTCCCACCCCTCCGGCCGACACCTGGAGGAGACGGACGCGCTCCTCGAGACCGCCCTCGCGGGCAAGCCGGTGTCCCTGATCTGGGGGCTGCGCGACTTCGTCTTCACGCCGCTGTTCCTCTACGACCTCAAGAAGCGCCTCCCCCGGGCCAGGGTCCTGGCCCTGCCCCGGTCCGGGCACTACCTGCTGGAGGATGAGCCCGGCCGCATCATCCGGTTCCTCGGGCGCTTCTGGAACGCCCTCCGGTAGGGCGCGGGGCGCCTCCCGCCCGGGACCCGCGCCGGCCCTGATCCCCACTGGCAACTCAACCCGAACCGGCCCCGCGGCCCCCGCGCCGCCGCCCCCGCTAGGCCCCACGATGCCCGCAGACTGCGAAGCCACCCCTCCCGAGGCACGCGCCGCGACCGACGCCCCCCTCCCCGCGCCCGCGCCGGAAGCCCCGGCCGCAGTAACCGGCCCCCCGGACGCCGATGCCCCCGGCCCCGAGGCGCCGGCCGCCCCCGTCACGGACGCCCTCTCCCCGCCGCCTGCGGCCGGAGAGACCACAGGCCCCGGGAGCCCGGCCCCCCCCCCGGCGGCCGGGGAGTGGGGCGCCCGCGAGGCCGCAGGCGTCACCCCCTTCGCCGGGGGAGAGGAAGGCCCGCTGTTCAACACCGGCTCCCTCCTGACGGAGGCCGCGAACGAAATGCCGGACCTGCCGGCCGTCGTCTCCCCCGCCTTCCCGGACTACCGGGGCCGCGCCTCCATGACCCTCGCGGAGCTGGATCGCGCCTCCTCGGTCGTGGCGGCGGCCCTGCTGGAGGAGGGCTTCGAGCCGGGGGACAGGGCCGCGCTCGCGGTGGGCCCGGGCCCCGACTTCCACGTGCTGGTGTTCGCGCTCTTCAAGGCGGGGATCATCCCCGTCGTCGTGGATCCCGGCATGGGCCTCAGGCGGGCCGCGGCCTGCCTGGCCGACGCCCGCCCCCACGGCCTGGTGGGGACCGCCAGGGCGCATCTGCTGAGCCTCGCCTTCGCGGGGAGCTTCAAGGGGCTCCGCAGGCGGGTCACCGTGGGGAGGATCTGGGGCTGGGGCGGGGCCTCCTACGCGCGGATGCGGGAGCGGCAGGGCCCCGCCTCCCGCCCTGTCAGGACCCTGGAGGGCGACCCCGCCGCCATCCTCTTCACCTCCGGGGCCACCGGGCCCGCCAAGGGGGTCGTCTACACCCACGCCATGTTCCGGGCGCAGGTGGATTCCATCCGTAACTCCTTCAACCTGCGGCCGGGCGGGGCCGAGCTCGTGACCTTCCCGCTGTTCGGGCTCTTCTGCCCCGTCCTACGGCTCACGGCGGTGATCGCCGACATGGATCCCTCCCGCCCCGGGGAGGCGGATCCGAAGAGGATCCTGGCGGCGGCCGCCCGCCACGGGGCGACGAGCCTCTTCGCCTCCCCGGCCCTCCTCGCCCGTCTCGCCGCCCACTGCCGCGCCAGGGGCGTGACCCTCCCCGGCGTCAGGACCGTCATCTGCGCCGGGGCCCCGGTGCGGCCCGCCCTCGCCGCCGACATGAAAGCCGTGCTCCACCCGGAAGCCAGGCTATACACCCCCTACGGCGCCACCGAGGCCATGCCGCTCACGGCGGTGGAGGCCGCGGAGATAGCCGAGGCCAGGGGCATGAGCGAACAGGGCTTCGGGATCTGCGTGGGCAGTCCCGTAGACGGCTGCGACGTGCGGGTGGTAGCCGTCTCCGACCGGCCCGTCAACTCGTTCTCGGAAAAGGACGAGCTCCCCCAGGGCGAGGTGGGCGAGCTCGTGGCGCGGGGGCCGGTCGTGGCGGAGAGCTACTTCGAGCTCCCCCAGGCGGACGCCCTTTCCATGACCCTGGGCCCCGACGGGGGCCCCTGGCGTCGCATGGGGGACGTGGGCTGGCGGGACGCCGGCGGGCGGATCTGGTTCTGCGGCCGGAAGAGCCAGCGGGTCTCGACAGAGAAAGGGATCCTCTTCACCGTGCCCTGCGAGTCCGTGTTCAACAACCACCCGCTGGTGCACCGCTCCGCCCTGGTGGGCGTGGGGGAGCCCGGCCACATGCATCCGGTGGCGGTCATCGAGCCCGCCGGGAAGCTCTCGGGCGACCGCTGGAAAAGCCTCGTGCGCGAGCTTGCGACCCTGGCCAAGGCCAACCCCCGCACGCGGGGCATCTCGACCTTCCTGCGCCGGGACTCCTTCCCCGTGGACATCCGCCACAACGCCAAGATAGCCCGCGAGAGGCTCGCCGTCTGGGCCCGCCGGGAGCTCGCCTCCGGCAGGCAGCCCCAGGGGGGGCAGGGCGGGGACTGAGAGTCCGCCTGGCGTCTCTCGCCGGGCCGGGCGGGAGGCCGGCGGCCCCCCGGGGCCCCGGCAGGGCGCCCCTGGTGCCCGCGAGGGGGGGGCCGGACGGGATCCACGGGGCCCTGGGCGGGGTTCCCGGGGCCGGAGCCGGACGCGGGGGCCGGGAAGGGCGCCGGCAGCCGGCGGGGGGCACCCAGCGCCCAGGAGGGATCCCCCCTGGCACATAATCTGGCCGGGGCCTCCCCGGAAAACCCACGCCCCCTCCCCGGGCCGCAGCCCCTCTCCCTTCCCGCCCCGGCGCGCGGATCAGCGCCCGGGCGGCTTCCAGGGGCGCGGGCGGCGGCACCGCCCCGGCCATCACCTTCCGCGGCCGTCTCTACTGGCCTTTTCTATTCCCGCTAAATATGGTATATTACTTTCTTTAATGGGAGAGGGCCTGACGGAGCCGATGACGCCCGGTGCCCCCCCGCCGCCCCGCGGCGTACCCCCCGCGCCGAGGGTTACCAGCTGTTTCCGCGGGACGCCGGACGGAGGCGCCCTGCCGGAAGCCGGGGGCCGGAGGGGAGGTCTCCGGATCCCCCCGCCCTGACCCGCCGCCTTCCCGGGAAGACCGCCGCCTCGCCAGACCCCGCCGGGACGGGGCGCCTCCCGGCAGCGGCGGACGCGGGGCTTTCCTTGCCCGCGCGTGGAAACCAGAGAATCCATCGCGCTCCGGGGCGCTGCCGCCCTCACCCTGGCGCGGCCTCCGGGAACCCGCCGGCCGGGGCCTCCCCCCGCCCGGCCGGAACGCGCCGCCCGGCAACAATCCATATCCTAACCGGAGGCTCCATGCTGAAAGCCAAGGTCAAGAGGGAAGATCTGCAGAAAGGACTCGCCCAGACCTCGAACATCGCCGGGAAGTTCACCTCCATGCCCATCCTCGCCAACGTCCTGCTGGAGACGTCGGGCGACCGGCTCCTCGTGAGCGCGACGGACCTGGAGATCTCCTTCCTGGCCACCTACGAGGCGGAAGTGTCCGGCGAGGGCAAGATCACAGTCCCCTCCAAGACCCTCTCCGACATCGTCCACTCCCTGTCCTCCGCCGAGCACATCGACCTGACCGAGATGGACAACCAGACACTGGAGGTCAGGACCGACACCTTCCGCGTGGAGATATACGGGCTCTCCCCCGATGACTACCCCAGGATCGGGGACGCCGAGGACGTGCCCATGGCGGAGTTCGGCTCGGACGCGCTCACCGACGCCATCGGGAAGACCATCTACTCGGTCACCACGAACAACCACAACTTCAACCTGGCCGGCATACAGTGGATCAAGGAGAACAAGGAGGGCGAGGAGGAGGCGGTGCGCCTGGTATCCTCGGACTCCAACCGCCTGAACGTGGCGACCCTCCGGCCCTCCGGCATCGAGAACTTCCCGGCGGACGAGGGAATCCTCGTCTCCCGCAAGGGGCTGAACGAGCTCAAGTCCCTCGCCGAGGCCAACTCCTCCGTGAGGATCGGCGTCTCGGTGAACCAGCTCGCCTGCCGCGCCGGGAACTCGGTGCTCATCATAAGGCTCCTGGAGGGCAAGTTCCCCGACTACAACGGGCTCCTGCCGCCGCCGCCCACCATGAGCGTGGAGCTCAACCGCCGGGAGATAGGCGACACCCTCAAGCGCATGAGCCTGCTCACCACCAACAAGTGCCGGGTGATCTTCCTGCGCTTCGTCCAGGACTGGCTGTACATCTCCACGGAGAACCCCGAGCTGGGCCAAGCCGAGGAGATGGTCGCCCTGGACTACTCGGGCGAGGAGGTGATCATCGGCTTCGACCCCAGGCACCTCCTGGACGCCATCAACTCGCTCCGGAGCGAACGCTTCCGCATCAAGTACGTGGATCAGAAGACCCCAGTGATCCTGACGGCTGACGACGACGCCGGCTGGCTGTGCATAATCTCCACGGTCTCCCCCAAGGATTCCTACCAGACGTAGGGCCCGCGCCACGCGGCCCCGTTCCCTCCCCGACACTCCCGGCGCGTCCTGCGGCCGCCCCGCCGCCGCGGGGACGCGCCACCCTCCGGCCCCGCCGCCCTTCCACCGCCCGTCCACCGGCCGGGGCCGCCCGCTCCCCGGCCCTGCGGGGGCGATCCCGGCATCCCCGTGGGCGTTGAGGCTCCGCCCGCCGTAACCACCGGCGGCCCCGCGCGCCAGGGGCCCTGTCCGGGACCGCCGCCGGGGCTGCCCGGCGCCGGGCACCCCCCCGCGCGAAGCCCCCCTGCGAAAGGACGAGAGAAACTGACTATAATGACCGACGACAGCGACCACAGGAAGGCAGACTCCGGCTACGGCGCGGACTCCATCCAGATCCTGGAGGGCCTGGCGGCCGTGCGCATGCGCCCCTCCATGTACATCGGCTCCGTCTCCGGCGCGGGCCTCCACCACCTGGTCTACGAGGTGGTGGACAACTCCATCGATGAGACCATGGCCGGGTACTGCGACCGCATAGAGGTCGCCGTCACGCAGGCGGGGACCGTGAAGGTTAAGGACAACGGCCGCGGGATACCCGTCGAGACGCACCCGACGGAGAAGATCCCGGCGGTGCAGGTGGTCATGACCAAGCTGCACGCGGGGGGCAAGTTCGACAAGAAGACCTACCAGGTCTCCGGCGGCCTCCACGGCGTGGGCGTCTCCGCCGTGAACGCCCTTTCCGAGTGGCTGGAGGTGGAGGTCAAGCGCTCCGGCGTGCGGTACCGCCAGCGCTACGAGCGCGGCGTGCCCGTGACGCCCCTGCAGCGCTGCGGCGAGGTCAAGAAGAGCGGCACCCTCGTGCACTTCAAGCCGGACCCCGAGATATTCGAGACGACGGAGTTCGACGGGGAGATCCTCGCCAAGAGGCTCCGCGAGCTCGCCTTCCTCAACCGCGGGCTCTACATAAGCTTCACGGACGAGAGGACGTCGGAGTTCCGCGAGTTCCACTACCGGGGCGGCATCGTCGAGTTCGTGCAGTACCTCAACCGCCAGAAGACCGTCATCCACGAGAAGCCCATCTACCTCGAGGGCGGGGGCGCGGGCATCCGGCTCGAGTGCGCGCTGCAGTACAACGACGGCTACTCCGAGCAGGTGCTCTCCTTCGTCAACAACATCAACACCCCCGACGGCGGCACGCACCTCTCCGGCTTCAAGACCGCGCTCACCCGCGCTGTCAACCAGTACCTCTCCTCGGACAACGTGCCCAAGAGCCTCAAGGTCTCCTCGCTGGAGGGCGACGACGCGCGCGAGGGCCTCTGCGCGGTCATCTCCGTGCGCGTGCCCGACCCCCAGTTCGAGGGCCAGACCAAGGCCAAGCTCGGCAACGCCAACGTGAAGGGCCTCGTGGACACGCTGGTCTACGAGAGGCTGGCCACCTTCCTCGAGGAGAACCCCTCGGTCTCCAAGAAGCTCATAACCAAGGTGGTGGACGCGGCCCGGGCCCGCGAGGCCGCCCGCAAGGCCCGGGACATGGAGCGCAAGAAGGGCGCGCTCTCCGGGCACTCGCTGTGCGGCAAGCTCGCCGACTGCCAGTCCAAGGATCCCACGATCTGCGAGCTCTACCTGGTCGAGGGCGAGTCCGCGGGGGGCTCGGCCAAGCAGGGCCGCGACCGGAAGTTCCAGGCCATCCTCCCCCTGCGCGGCAAGATCCTGAACGTCGAGCGCTCCCGCTTCGACCGCATAGTCTCGAGCCAGGAGATCCGGAACATCATCACGGCCCTGGGCACCGGCATCGGCCCCAGCGGGGCCTCGGGCGTCAAGATGGAGAACCTCAGGTACCACAAGGTGGTCATCATGACCGACGCCGACGTGGACGGGGCGCACATCAGGACGCTCCTCCTGACCTTCTTCTACCGCCAGATGCCCGAGCTCATCGAGCGCGGCCACCTGTACATCGCCCAGCCCCCCCTCTACGGGGTCAAGTCCGGCCAGAAGGAGCTCTACATCAAGGACGAGCAGTCCCTGCGGGAGTTCACCCTGGGCCGCTTCATCGATGAACGGACGCTCTCCGGCGCGGACGGCGCCGAGATCGCGGGGGAGGATCTCAAGGCGCTCCTGAAGGATCTCATCGCCGAGAACGACTTCAAGGAGCGCCAGCTCCGCAAAGGCTTCCCCTCCCGGCTCTGGGGCCTCGTCCTGGAGGCGGCCGAGCGCGACCCCCGCGGCTTCCTGAACCGGGACTGGGCCCGGGGCCTGTCCGATGCCCTGCAGGGGCGCGGCCTCGACGTGTCGGGGCCCGAGCCTGCCAAGGCGGCCCGCCCCGCCCACGCGGAGGGCGAGGATCACGAGGGGGAGGGCGCGGACGGGAACGGCGCGGACGGGAACGGCAACGGCGGAGGTGGCGGCTGGATCCTCCAGCTCGTGAACCTCCACGACAAGCGCAAGAAGCACCTCCTGGGCCAGGAGTTCCTCGAGGGCGAGCTCTTCCAGAAGTACCGCCGGCTCCGCGAGAGGATCCGGTCGGCCGCGAGGCCGCCCTACTCCGTGCGGCACAAGGAACGCTCCTACGAGCTGGAGAGCGAGGAGGAGCTCCTGGCCGACATGGAGACCGCCGGCCAGAAGGGCCTGAGGATCCAGCGCTACAAGGGCCTCGGCGAGATGAACGCGCCCCAGCTCTGGGACACCACCATGGATCCCAGCCGCCGGACCTTCCTCAAGGTCAAGGTCCAGGACGCCATGGACGCGGACGACATCTTCACCACCCTAATGGGCGAGAAGGTGGAGCCCCGCAAGAGCTTCATCCAGGAGAACGCCCTGAACGTGAGGGAGCTGGACATCTGATCGGCCGATCGCCCCCACTCCTCGGCACGCGCCGGCGGCCCCCGAGCCCCGGCTTTTCACGGCGACCCGTCAAGCCGCCGCCCGCGCTCGCCCTCCGGCCATCCCGCCGGAGGGCTTTTTTCGTCTCCTGTTCCGGGGCCCTGGGGCCGGCACCGCCGGCCTTCCTCGGCCTCCGCCTCCCCTGGCGGGGGCGGGATGCGGGGCGCCGGCCGGAAGCCGGCGCCGGGGGGGACGGGGATCCGCGGGCCCGGCGGAAGGAGATCGGCCGCGGCGCCCGGAAACGCCGCGCCGGAAGCATTCCCCCGCGGCACGCTCCATATGCTGCGGTTTCCGCGGGGGGCCTTTTCCTCCAGCAGCCGTCCGGCGCGGAGGTCGGCGGGGGCCGGCGCACAGGGTCGGGCGCGGCCCGGGGTGACCCGGAAGCATCGCCCGGCCGGGACGGCAGAAGGAGCCTTCCGCGTCCGCCGCGACACCGTCTCTTGTGCCGCGCGCCGATGGCCAAGACTCCTGACCCGCCGGCCCCGGCGGTGCCCGCCGCGGCCGCCCAGACTCCGCCATGGCCCCGGGGATCCCCCCGTGACGGCCCGGGGAACCCGCCGGGCAGGGAAAAAAACCGTCCTCGCCTTCCGCCTTGCCCGGACGCATGGCTAACTGTTGCAAATAATTCTTTTATTCCAATAAGTTAAGCCTACTTATATATCGCCTCTCCCAGTTATTTCCAAAGTCCAGATTAGGGAATAAAACAATCCCTTAAGTTGTAAATGGTTATTGAATGCATTATAATCACTCTGAATGTTGCCTCTTCAGCGGGGGCGGCATGTTTCCTCCCCGGGGGCGGCACCCCCCCGCTGACGATCTCGACCCAACATCGCCTTGAGAATCGCAAGATCCAGGCGGCTCCGGCCCCCCCCGCCTGCCCCGCTAGCCGGCCCCCCGAGAGAGGGGAGAGCGGCGCCGCCGCGCCTTACCTGCAGAGCCACTCTGCACCAACGAAAAGGACGAGAATATGTCGGACATACTCCACACCGCGACCGGGCGCTGGGTCCTCCGGCTCATGCTGGCCCTGAGCTTCGCCCTGGCCCTGTGCCCCGCCAACGAGGCCTTCGCCGGCTTCGCGCCCACCGCCGGCGTGCGTTCCGGCACAGACGCCGATCTCGACAGGATCCGCACCTTCCTTGAGAGCAAGAAGGTCTCCAACACCCTCGCCGCCATGGGTTACGACCAGGCGGAGATCGAGGCGAGGCTGGCGGGACTCTCCGAGCAGGAGATAAGCGATCTCGCCGGCAGGCTCGACAACTCCATGACCCCCAGCGGAGGCAGCGGCGTGGCCATCGCCATCGGGGTGGTCGTGGTGCTTCTGGTCGTCCTCGGCATCCTGAGCATCATGGGCAAGAGGGTGGTGGTCTCGGAATAGCCGCGACGCGTCGCGGGACGCCATCCTCCAGCCTCCCCAGTCTTTCCATCGGGGTCCCGCCTGGCCCCGCCGGGACGGGGCCCCATTGTCCCCTGGCGCGGGACGGGGGACCCGTCCCTTCAGCCGCCCCGGACGCCGGCCTCTGGCCGGTCTCCGGGCGCAGGAGTTTCCGCCCTTGCCGGCCTCTTCCCCGTCCCCATCACCTCGCATACTCTTTCAACCCGCCGACGATTGCTTTCCCGCCCTCGCGATCCGCCACTGATCCCACCCCACCTGGAGACCGCCGGCTAACTGCCCGCCATTCCCGGCCCCGGACGGCTCAAAACCGTACCGGGCCAGGGCGGGCATTTCCAGGAACCCTTCCCCGCACGCCCGGCAACCGCGACGCCGTCCGCCCCAGACCCCCGGCAGCCGCACCGCCGCCGGAGTCAGCGCCTGCCCGGCGCCAACCTCACCGCTAGCCCCGGGGACGCCTTGACCCACGTTCCCGCTTCCCCCCCGCGCGGGCCGCAATCGGGGACGGCCCCGGCCGCGGCGGAGACGCGCTTCACGCGTCTGGGGGAGGTCACCCCGCCGGCCGCCATGCTGCGCCCGTCTTTCTTTGCTGCTAAGAATGTCGTAGACTGGCCCGGAATCGCCCCGCGACCCTGGCGCCGTCCGGATCCTGCTCGGCAGCCGGCGTCCGCCCGCCCCCGCCGCAGGACACGACCTGCCGGGCGCCCGCTGGCTTAGCCGCGGGCCTGCCGGATCCGCCTCCGCCGGGCGGCCGGCGTGTCAAGACCCCGGCGGCCTCCTGCCGGCGCCTGCCCGCCACTGCGCCCCCCCCCGCGGCCCCGGCCGCCGGTCCGACGGAGCGCGCGGGGGGCCGCGACCCGCGCATCGCGCCCAGGCGGATAGTCCCGCCAGGGGACGCGCCGGATCCCGCCAGGGGCTTCCCAGAACGGTATCGAGCCCGCAGGGGCCGCCTGCGCGGGCGCGACCAGCTCCCCCGCGAAGCAGGGGGTTCCGCACGTGGTTCCCATGAACGACAGCCAGACCGTGCCAGCCACCGGTCGCATTCCGCTCCCCTCCGGCTTCCCGGAGGACATCGGCGACCTGGACTTCATACTCAGCAAGGGCGGCGCCTTGGACAGGCGTTGGGACGGCTTCCAGCCGCGGCACGCCCAGCTCAAGATGTTCCGGGAGGCCGCGCGGGCCTTCCGGAGCGGCGACATCTCCATCATCGAGGCCGGGACGGGCACCGGCAAGACGCTCGCCTACCTCCTGCCCGCCATCATATCGGGCAAGAAGACCGTCATCTCTACATGCCACAAGAACCTCCAGGAGCAGATCTTCCTGAAGGACCTGGAGTTCATCCGGGAGCACTTCGAGGTGACCTTCTCGTCGGCCATCCTCAAGGGGCGGGACAACTACCTCTGCCTCAAGCGCTACCACTCCGAGATCTCCAAGAGGTCCCAGTGGCTCTCCCGCGGCGAGCAGAGCAGGATCCGGATGCTCAAGGAGTGGAAGGAGAATACCGCCACCGGCGAGCTGGAGGAGCTGCCCTACGTGCTGAGAAAGGAGCCCCCTTTCGACCGGCTGTCCTCGGAACCGGACGCCTGCTCCGGCAAGAACTGCCGGTTCAGCGCCCACTGCTTCATCGCCGGGGCCCGGGCGAAGGCGGCGGAGGCCGACATCATCCTCGTGAACCACCACCTCTTCATGGCCGACCTCACGCTCCGGGACGAGTCCGCCGCAGTCCTGCCCGAGTGGGAGGCGGCGGTCATCGACGAGGCGCACATGCTGGAGGAGATAGCCATCATCTTCTTCACCAAGAGGTTCTCCACCGCCGAGCTCCAGAACGTCTGCTACGACCTCTCCCGCCTCCTGGACCGGGCGCTCGAGTCCCCGGCGTCCGGCGGGGCGGGTTCCGAACTGGTCCAGACCGTCCTGGAACTCAGGGAGAAGGCCGAGAACATCCAGGAGGCGGCGGCTCGCATCAACACTAGCTTCCAGGGCCTGCAGGAGGAGGAGATCCTCTGGCCGGCCGGCCCCTCCGACGGCTGGCCGCAGAAGCACAGGGAACTCAAAGCCGCCCTCCTGTCCCTCCGCGGCGAGCTGGAGGATCTGGCCAGGAAGGCCGCGAAGCTGGGCGATCTCGACGAGGACTTCCAGCCGGTGCACCGGAGGCTGGACGCCACCGCCGAGAACGTCCTCTTCATAGCCAGCAACTCCGAGCCCTCCTACGTCTACACCGTCCAGGCCAAGGGCGATGACGTGCTGCTCTCCGCCGTCCCTGTCAACGTGTCGGAATACCTCCGGGACAGGCTCTTCACCTCCAGCAAGACCGTCCTGCTCACCTCGGCCACCCTGGCCGTCGGGGACTCGCTCAAGTACTTCTGCCGTAAGATCGGCATCCACGAGCCCATCGGGGGACTGGTACTCCAGTCCCCCTTCGACTTCTGGAACCGCACGGTGCTGTACATCCCGGCCCACATCCCGATCCCTGTCTACGAAAACGGCTACGACGCCTTCGGGAAGGCCATCGCGGAGGAGCTCCCCCGCCTGCTGGAAATCACCCGCGGCAGGGCCCTCGTGCTCTTCACCACCAAGAGGCTCATGGACAGCACCTACGCGGCCATCCAGGGCCGTGTCCGCTGGCCACTCTACAAGCAGGGGGACGCCTCCCGCACGGACACCCTGAACGCCTTCCGCGAGGATACCGGATCGGTGCTCCTCGCCACGAGGAGCTTCTGGCAGGGGGTGGACGTGCCGGGGGCCAGCCTGACCGCGGTCATCATCGACAAGCTGCCCTTCCCCCCTTTCAACGACCCCCTGAGCAAGGCCCGCGAGCGCCTCACCGCGGAGTCCGGCAGGGATCGGTTCAGGGACTACTCACTGCCGGAGATGAAGATCAGCCTCAAGCAGGGCCTGGGCAGGCTCCTCAGGTCGGCCTCCGACTGGGGACTCTTGGCCGTATTGGACAACCGGCTCCGCACCAAGCCGTACGGAACCCAGATTCTCAAGGAGATCCAGCACGGCCCCATCAAGACCAGGCTCGAGGACGTGGCTGAGTTTTTCGAGAGGATGGAAGGGGCGGGGGCGCCGCGGGGGGGCTCCTGAGGCGGCACCGGCCAGGCGCGGCCCTAAGACGCGCGGCGGCCTCCCCCCGGCGGCATCCCCCCGGCGGCCGAGCCAGCGGGGGGCCCGGGCCCGCAGGGATCGCGGCGAGCCCCCCCGGCCGCCCTTGCCCCCCGCGCGAAGCGGTGGAGACAGGCCTTCCCGCCTCAGGAGGCGTCGTCCAGCCGTGCCCCCTCGGACTCTCCTGCCCTCAGGCCTGAGTTCCCAGTCCGATTTCGCCGGGTATTATCCTAGCGGTGCTGGTATTCAGTCGTCCCTGAAAGGATCTTCGCGGAAAAGCGATCGTCAGGGACGCCTGTGGGGGGCCGCCCGGCGATGCCGACTGGTGAGATGCCTTCAAAATGGCTGTCATTCATGCGCTTGGGGGGATTCGTCATGCAAATGGCGCCATTCCGCGGCCGTGACGACGGTATCTTCCCAGATACCGGACTCAGCTCCCCTCTGCCACCTCGCCGGAATTGGAACCCGCCACACTATACGGCGTCAGCCAAATTAGCAGCCGTTCCACGAATTCCGCGGGCCCTGGAGGAAAGGCACGCGTCATCTCAATGACGCCTCATGTTCCTGGGACAGGGCACACATGCACTGAAAGAGACAGGACTCCTCGGCATGGCTCCGGTCGAACGCGGCTGTGCCGGCACCGTCCCCCCCGGCGGAGTGACCCGGACTGATCCGGATCCCGGAAGCAGGCCTGACTGGCTGCCCTGGAGCGGAAAGCCTTTGCGGGCTGAACCCCCTGACTGCCGGGATCATCCGCCTGAGGATCCCGATGTTCCTGAAACCGCAGGCCCTGCGGATCAGCGCCCTGATCCCCGTGCCGGGCCCCTCAGGCGGCGCGGTGGAGATCCGGTGCCTGTACCAGTCCCATATGCCCTCGGAGCGCCTCCCGGATGCGGCGGCCAGAGCCGCCAGCGCTCTCACGCCCGAAGCCCTGGCCCGCGGATCCATCCCTCAAGGCAGGCGTTCCCTTCCTCGAGAGTCCCCCTTTCCCGCACCTGCCTCAGGGACTCCTTCAGGATGCAAGCCGCGGCCAGCGGAGTGTTCAGCGCGATGAGCCCGTCGAGACGGGCCCTCCCGTCCCTGTCGCCCGGAAGGCCGGACTCGTCCCTGATGGGAAGGTGCCTGCTCCCCCGAAGGGCGTCCTTCCCCTCCTGCCGGGCATCCCCCGGAAGGGGTTCTGCGCCGTGCCGGCTTTGCCTCCCCCCGCAGACACGGGATCGCCGCTTTCAGGATCAGCGGCGGTGGCGATGCATTTCCCTCTCCTGCCAATGCAAGTCTCGTCCATGCCTGTCCTGCGCATTTTTTTTGTCCTGATCCGGAGCGTTTCCTTTCCAGGCGCCCATGACGGATGCCGTTGATCGCGTGCCAGCCCGCATCCGCGATGGAAGCCGCATGCCCGATGCCCTGCCCGCGCGGAAGCCTCAAGGCGGCCTATCCGGACTGTTCCGCGTGTCCCTTCCCCGGCTCCGGGATACTCGTGCCGATCTGCCCGGGCGTATTGCATTTCCTGCAATACGCCCGGGGGACGTCCGCATTGAGAGGACGGCCTTCCTGGCGATGACGGGCACGCCGGGCCTGTCTTCCACCGGGCAGCGGGTTCCGGCTGTCGGGGACCCGCAGCATGGGCAGCGATGAGTTGTCCTGCGCCGTGATCCGGCAGTGCACCTGATTGCCCGCATGCCGAGCCATCCCGTTTTGCGTGAAGATTGCTGTGCACTGTATATGGCGGAGTTCGCTCGTCGGCATGGCTAGATATAAGATGTAGATACATAATATTAATAAACATATATCTACTCGGCATCGCCGGGCGGCCCCCCACAGGCGTCCCCGACGACCGCTTCCGCGAAGAGCCAGATTAAGATCTCGGAGTCGTTCCTCCCTCGCCAGGCTGCCTGGATATGTGGGAGCTTAGGCTCAAGGCAAAGCGGAGGAGACGCGCCTCTCCCCCTCTTAAGGGGGAACCCCGGCACGCTCCCCGGACTCCCCTGCCCTCGCTGGGAAGAGGAGGGGACGCGCCCCACCCCGCCCTCGCCCGGCAAGGCGAGGCACGGGAGCAGAGCCCGGCGGAAGGCCGCAACGGCTCCTCCCCGGAGGTACCCACGAGGGGAGGACACGTCACGGGCGGCCGGAGGAACGGCCCTCCGGCCGTCCCTCCCTTGGCCGGCGATGCGGAACGCCTCCCCCGCCCACACCGCGCCGGACGATCTCGCAGTGTCGCCGGGGAAGACGCGGCCGGCGGCTAGTTGAAGGCGTCCGGCTTGCTGAAGTCCGGCCGCAGGAGCTCGAACGCACCCGGCTCCTGGATGAAGGCGTTGTCCAGGCCGAGGCCGATCATCAGCCTTATGACCTCATCGTACTCGCGGTCGCTCAGGGGCCTCCCCAGCCCCGGCAGGTCCCGGAACTGGACGTTGTGGCCGGGCTTCACCATGTACGCTGGGAAGTACTGGTTCATGACGGAGAGGTACACCCCCGCCCCGAACTCCTCCCGGAGCCACCGCAGGAGCAGCGTCGTCCGCGCCAGATCGTCCGGGAGCACGAGATGCCTGATGAGGATCCCGCCCACCGCGATGCCGTTATCGTCCGTGCGGAAGTCACCCGCCTGGCGGTGCATTTCCTTCAAGGCCTCGCGGTTCACCCACGGGTAGTCCCCCGCGCCCAGGAGGCGCATGGAGCGCCCGTCCGGGTCGCCCGGGGAGGCATCCGCCGGGGGGGCGAGCTTGGCGTCTGGCATGTAGACGTCCACCAGGCCGTCCATGAGCGAAAGGGCCTCCGGGGAGTCGTAGCCGCCGCTGTTGTAGACTATGGGGATCCCCAGGCCCCGGCTACGGGCCCGGGAGAGCGCAGGGGCGAGCTTCAGGGCGTAGGGGGTGGGGGAGACCAGGTTGATGTTGACGGCCCCCCTGTCCTGGAGACGGAACATGAGATCCACCAGGCCTCCCTCATCGAGGACGCCCCCCGCCTCGGGGGACTGGGAGATCTGGTGATTCTGGCAGAAGGCGCAGGAAAGACAGCACCCGGAGAAGAAGATGGCCCCGGACCCCCCCGGCTGCGGCCCCGAGATGGGCGGCTCCTCTCCGGGATGAATGACCGCCTGGGCCACCAGGATCTCGTCCCCTATCCGGCAGAAGCCCTTCTCGCCGCGGGAACGCACGGCACCGCAGCGCCTCCCGCAGAGGGCGCACCCGCGCATGGGAAACGTCACCGTGAGAGGCCGGGCCCGCCCCGCGCAGCGGGGGCCGTCAGGGGTCCAGGACGGGCAGTCGGGGGTGCCGCGGACCGGGGCCGCCGGGAGGCCGGCAGCCGGGCGGGGTTTTCCGGGGGGCGGGACATTGTCGCTCGGTTCCCTTCTCCCCCGTGTTCCGGGGGGTCGCGGGCGGGTGAGGGCAGGGATACGCCCCGCAAGAGGGGGATCCGGAACGGGGCTGGAAGCGCGGAGACTCCCGGCCCGGCCTGGCGAACGCGGCCGGCCGTCAACCATCCTAACACAGGGTGGCGGGGTTTTTCACGGCTACCGGGAGGCCGGGGCCGGAGGGCGCCTGCGGCCAGGAGGCTTGGCGCTGGCCGCTACCTTTCCGGCCCCGGGAGGGGCGAGCCGCAGTGGCTCACCGGGACGCCCGGTCCGTCTCCTCCAGAAGCTCCCGGAAATACGGCCCTGCCGGCTCATCCTTGCCGCCCGGACGGCGGACGAGATAGGGCCTGCCGGAACTGCTGGAAACGGAGGCCACGTGATCCACGAACTCCTCGGCGGTAGTGATCCTCTCCCTGGCGCCCCTGAGCTTGCGGCGCAGGTGGCTCACCGCGCTGTCCACCCCGTATTCGCTACCGTTGCGGATGAAGACGAGATCCTCCCGTTCCCCCAGCGCCGTGAGGAACCTCTCGATCCTCGCGGACTCTCCGGGGCTGGGATCGGCCTGG
>JAITEZ010000326.1 GCA_031281735.1 Deltaproteobacteria bacterium
CGCGACGACGAGGGCCGTGTCCATGAGGGCCAGGGCCGCGACCGCACGCGGGGACACCGCCCCGGACGCGAGTTCCCGGCCCGCGGCCGGCTTCACGGCCCGGCTGGCCATGATCACGCCGCCGGCCCCGGAGCCCGCTACCCCTCCTGCGGCCCGGAGGCCCATGATCAGGCCGGCGGCACGGGAGGCCACGGCCGCCCTCACGGCCCGGAGGGACATGACCGCCCTTGCGGCCCGCCCTCCGTCCGAACCTACGCCTACGGGCCGGGGAAGGCGCTGGTTCTCCGGCCCAACTCCGGCATCGCGGGGGACATCCTGGCTGCCGGCCTCTGCCGCATGGCGGGCTTCGAGCAGAACGACCTGGACGAGGCCCTCAAGACCCTGGGGCTGCCCGAGCTGGCCGGCAAGGTCAGTGTGGCCCCCAGGGCCCCGGCAGGCATAGCCGGGTGGGGCCTCGAGCTCTCCCTCCCCCGCGAGCGCCGCCACCGGACTTTCGCGGACGTGGAGGAGCACTTCCGGAAGTCGTCCGTGACGCCCGTGGCCCGCGAACTGGCGATCGCCAGCTTCCGGCTCCTGGCCGAGGCCGAGGGGGCGGTCCACGGCGTCCCTCCCTCCGCAGTGCATTTCCACGAGGTGGGGGCCCTCGACAGCATCCTGGACGCGGGGCTCTCCGCCGTCCTCTTCGATCTCCTGTCCCCGGACGCCTTCGTCTCGGGGCCGCTACCCCTGTGCGACGGCTCCATTACCTGCGCCCACGGGACGCTCCCCTCCCCCGCGCCGGCCGTCTGCCGCCTCCTGGAGGGCGTGCCGGTGCGCGGCATAGACTCCGAGGGGGAGACCGTCACCCCCACGGGGATATCCCTGCTGAAGGCCTTCGGGGCCGTCTTCGGGCCCTGGCCCGACATGGCGGTCGACGCGCAGGCCCTCTGTTACGGCACCCGGCTCCTGCCCGGCGTGCCCAACGGCGCCCTCTTCGCCATAGGACGCCTGCGCGCGGCCCGGGACGACTCCGGGCCTGGAATGGGGTAAGACCATGCCCGAACGCACCGTCCTGTACGGCCCCGACGAGGTGGACATGGCGCTGGCCAAGGCCGCCGCGGATGTCCTGCGGCGCCGCGACCCCCTGCCCGCCCTGGTGGGCATACGCCGCGGCGGGGTCAAGGTGATGGGCCGCCTGAACGAGATCTTCGCGAAGACGCTGGGCCGCCCCCTCGAGTCAGGCATCGTGGACATCAACCTCTACCGCGACGACTGGACGCAGGCGGGGGCCTTCCCCAAGGTGGGCCCCACGGACATCGCCTTCAGCCTGGAGGGCAGGCGCATCCTGCTCGTGGACGACGTGCTCTACACTGGGCGCACCGTCCGGGCGGCGCTGGACGCGCTGTCGGAGTTCGGCCGCTCGGCCTGCGTGGAGCTCCTGGCGCTCGTGGACCGCGGGCACAGGGAGATGCCCATCCAGGCGGACTACGCGGGCTTCACCATCCAGACGGACGCGGGGGAGATAGTGGAGGTGGATTTCAACGGGGAGCCGCCCGGCATCGAGGTGGTGCTAATCAAGCCCGGCCAGCATTTCTGAACGCGGGGCGCGGGAGCGCCCTGCGGGACTCCCGGCAGCCCGGCCACGCCTGCGGGCGGGCCGGGGCCGCGCGGGGGGAGGGGGAGGGGCCGCAGGATTGTTGCATTCATCCCGGCACGGGGTAGAATAGGGCATGCCGCCCCGGACGCGGAGGGGCAAGGCCGCCGGAACCGCCCGCCGCCCGTGCCTGGATCCGCCGCCCTGCTCCCCTCCCCGCCGCCGGTGGCGTCCCGCCTCCCGCGCCGCAACCCTTCCTTCCGGCGGCCGCAGCCCATTCCAAGGCCATAATCCTTACCTTCTGCCCCGTTCCCTCCCCCTTACTCCAGTCCTGGCATCCGGGCGATGCAAGCCGCCTCCCGGTCGGCGCGGCCGTCGCGGGCGGGGGCCCATTGCGCCGTGACGGGGGGAGCGGCAGCGCGGCGCCGTACCCGGGGTTCCGATATGCGAACACTCATGCTCACCGCCGGCATGGCGGCCCTCGCGACGCTCGCGGCGGCTCTCGCCGCGCCCTCCCTTTCCGCCCATGACTACGCTGGCTGGAGCGATTTCAACTCCAGGGACGAACCCGCCCTGCTCACCATGGGCGTGTCCTTCAAGGTTCCGCCCGGCTTCGAGCCGTCCGGGACGCTCTTGACGCTCAACGACACGGCGGGCAAGGCCTGGTTACGGAAAGACCCCGGCACCGGCTCCGAGACGTTCGTCGCCTTCCGGACGCTCTACGATCCCGAAGGAAAGCTCACCGGGTACCACCGCGACGCCAGCGGCGCCTGGAACCACGAGTCCCTCGACGCCTTCTGGGGGGAACTCCTGACGCCCCTGAAAGGCTACAGGGCGCATTCGGCCGGCATGTACGGGGATCGCCCCTCGGCGGACGCGAGCGTGGCCGTCGCCCGCGAGGGCGACCCCGCACGCAACGAGGAGCTCGAGATGCGGATGGTCATGCATGGCAGGGCGGTGCTGGTCATGCAGTGCTCGGACTCCTCCACCGGCGCCGTCCGGGGCCACGAGAAAACGGTCGAGGAGATCTGCACCCCGTTCTTCGACTCCCTGGCATTCGAGGGGGATGCCGCCTCCCCTGCCGCAGGTAAATGATGGCCTGATCCCCCTGCCGACGGGCGGGGTCGCCCCGTCCCGTCGTCCAGGCCGCCCTGGCGGCGGCGCGAGCCCTTGGCCGCCCTGTCGCCGCCCCAGGCCTTCGCCTGGCCGGCCGGCGCCGCGGTCCGGCCAGGCGAAGGCCGCTCCTCCGGCGGGATTACGCCCTACGCGTTGCCGGGGCGCGGCGCAGCACCCGGACGTCCTTCCTTCGCGGGTGACGCGCGACGGTTCGGTACCGGCCCGCCCCGTGCGGCGGCGGGGCGGCTATTGCCCCCGCCCCGGGCGGGCCACCGCGGGGCGTCGCCGGCGCGCTCTCGGTCAGATCCCGGCGCCCTCCAGGGGAACGCCGCCGCCGTGCGCCTCGTGGGCCTCCGGTGGCTCGGCGGTCAGCACGGCCTCGACCAGGCGGGCCAGGGTCGGATCGTACTGGACACCCTCCTTCTCCAGGTCAGCGATGTCATCCCAGGAGGAGGTGATCCGCCCCTCGTCCATCACGGCCAGCGAGTCGCTGATGTTCAGGAGGACCCTCAGGTCGTGCGAGATGAAGAGGAAGGCCGCGCCGGTCCTATTCTTCAGATCCGCCAGGAGCTCCAGGATCACGCTCTGGTTGGCCATGTCCAGCGAGCTCACGGACTCGTCGAGGAGGATGAACTCCGGGGCCAGGGCGAGGGCCCGTGCTATGCAGAGCCTCTGGAGCTCCCCCCCGCTGAACTGGTGGGGCTTCTTGTCCAGGCAGTCCCCCGGGAGCCCCACGTCGCGGATGAGGGACTCGGCCCTGCCGCGCAGCTCGCCCTTGGGCGTCCCGTAGTTCATGAGGGGCTCCGCCACGATCTTCCAGGCCGGGAGGCCGGGGTTCACCGCCCCGTGGGAGTTCTGGAAGACCACCTGGTTGTTGCGGCGCCAGAGCCTCCTCTCCTCGCCCCCGAAGGCGTTGATGTCGCCCCCCTTCCAGAGGATCCTGCCGCTGTCCGGGTACTCGAGCCCCAGGATGAGCCTCCCCACGGTGCTCTTCCCGCACCCGCTGGCCCCCAGGAGGCCCAGGCAGCGGCCCGCCTCCACCCTGAGATCCACGCCGTTTATCACGTCCACCTTGTTCTTCCCGCCGAAGAGGCCGCCCTGGCGGTAGGACTTCCTGACGTTGACGACCTCGATCAGGGCCGGGGCCCTCTTTCCGGTGAATGCGCTCATCTGACCGCCTCCCTGGGGGTCTCCCTGCCGGCCAGGTTGGCCGTTATCCTGACGTAGCGCTCCGAATAGAGCGCACGGTGGACGGCCAGGAGCCTCCGCGCGCAGTCCGACTCGGCGTGCGCGAATATCTCCCTGACGGTCCCGCTCTCGGTCTGGCGGCCCGAGTCCATGACCACCATCTCGTCGGCCAGGCCGGCGGCGACGCTGAGATCGTGGGTTATCAGCAGGAGGGAGAGCCGGTTCTCGCGGCAGTGCTCCTTCAGGAGCCGCAGGACGTGGGCCTGCGAGACCACGTCCAGATCGGTCGTGGCCTCGTCGGCGATCACTAGGGGCGGCGAGTCCAGGAGGGCCAGGGCCAGCATGACCCTCTGGAGCATCCCGCCGCTCATCTGGAACGGGTAGAGCTCGAGGATCCTCTGGGGATCCTCGAAGCCCACCCGGCCCAGGCTGGCGACGGCCTGCGCGCGCATCTCGGAACGGTCAGCCCCGGCCCGCCTGGAGCCGAAGTCCCTGTGGGAGGTCATGGTCTCCTTGAAATGGCTCCATATGGTGAAGATGGGGTCGAAGGCGCTCATGGGGTTCTGGAGTACCATGGCGATCCTGGTGTTGCGCATCCTCCGCCGCTCCTCGTCAGTGAGCTCCAGGACGTTCACCCCGTCCAGCAGTATCTCCCCCCGTGTGACCTCGATCCCCTGGGGGAGCAGGCCCATGACGGCCAGGGAGGCCAGGGTCTTGCCGGAACCGCTGGATCCCACGATGGCCAGCGTCCTGCCCTCGGGGACCGTGAAGGAGAGATCCTCCACGATCCTCCTGGGCCCCCTGGGGAAATCCAGCGTGAGCCCCTCGACTTTCAAGGCGTAATCGCTCATGTCTCTACTCCGCGTCCGCTATGCTGGGATCCAGCCTGTCGCGCAGGATGTCGCCCGGGATGTTGAAGGCCAGGACGGTGAGGAAAATCATGGCCCCGGGGATGATGGCCAGCTCGGGGTTGGACCAGATCTGCTGCCGGGCGTCGTTTATCATGACGCCCCATTCCGGGGTCGGCGGCTGGATGCCCAGCCCCAGGAAGGAGAGGCCCGAGACGTGTAGCAGCATGTGCCCCAGGTCCAGGGTGGCCAGGATGGTGAGCTGGGAGATGGCCTGGGGGAAGATGTGCCTCAGGAACACCTTCACCCTGCCCCCGCCCGCCGCCTTGGCGGCCAGCACGTAGGTGCGGTTCTTGAGGTTCATGACGAGGCTGCGGATGATCCTCGCGTACCAGGCCCAGTGGGTCAGGACGATGGCCAGGATCACGTTCGTCATGCCCGTCCCCAGGACGCCTATCAGGAAGAGGGCCAGGATGAAGGTGGGGAAGGTCATGAAGCCCTCGCAGACCCTCATTATCACGGTGTCGACCCTCCCCCCCGCAAACCCCGATATGGAGCCCACGGTGAAGCCGGTGACCATGATTAGGACGGCTATCAGGAAGACCGCCCCCAGGGAGGCCCTGGTGCCCCAGACGAGCCTCGACGCCATGTCGCGCCCCAGGTGGTCCGTCCCCAGGAGATGGGCCGGGCTCATGGGGGCCAGCCTCGCGTCCAGATCGATCTCCATGGGATCGTAGGGGGCTATCTGCGGGGCGAAGAGGGCCATCATGACCAGGCAGAAGATGACCAGGCCCGAGAGGGCGAGGCCCAGGCGCCTGGAGGTGAAGTAGCCCGCCGCCGGCGCGCTCAGGACGATTTCACTCATGTGGACCCTCCTCCCCGACCAGCCGCGCCCTGGGATCCAGGCCTGCGCACATTATGTCGGTCAAAAGGTTGCAGACGACGAAGATCCCGGTCATCATGATGATGAAGCACTGCATCACCGGGAAGTCGCGGTTGGAGATGGCCGAGATCATGTAGCGCCCCACGCCGGGCCAGGCGAAGATCACCTCGGCCACCACGGCCCCGCCCAGGACCTCCCCCACGTGCATGCCCAGGGCCGTGACCACGGGTATCATGGAGTTCCTGAGCACGTGGCCCCGGATGATCCTCTTCTCGGTCACCCCCCTGATCCGGGCGTAGAGGACGTGCCTCGCGTGCAGCTGCTCCAGCATGCAGCCGCGGGTGAGCCGCATGTTGATGCACAGCGACATCAGGGCCACGGAGCAGGCGGGCATGACGACGTAGGAGATGCCTCCCAGGCCCATGGAGGGGAGCCATCCCAGCTTCACCGAGAAGAGGATGATCATGAGGAAGGCCAGCCAGAAGCTGGGGGTTGAGACCCCGATGTAGGCCAGGACACGGCTCAGCTTGTCGATGAGCCTCCCCCTGTTGACCGCCGCCAGCACCCCGAAGGGGATGGAGAAGGCCAGGGTGATGAGCATGGTGACCGACGCCAGGTAGAGGGTGTTGGGGAGGTAGTGCAGGAGCTGCCTCATGACCGAGGTCCTGGTCACGTACGAGACCCCGAAATCGAGGCGGATCGCCTTGGCCGCCCAGTCGATGTACTGGGTGACCAGCGGGCGGTCGAGCCCCAGGTCCGCCCTGGCTATCCTCAGGGCCTCCTCCGAGGGCGGGATGTTCGAGAGCCGGAGGTAGCTCATGGCGGGGTCGTTGGGGCTCAGCCGGAGAACCAGGAACACCACCACCGACACGAAGAACATGAGGGGGATGAGCATCAGCAGGCGCTTTATGATGAGTTTCAGCATTGGGGATCCTTATTCCCGAGATAGGCCGGCATTCCAGCGGTTGCCCGGCGCCCCTGCGGAAGGGGGCGCGGGAGGCCTCGCAGACGCCCCCCCTCCGGGCGGCCGGAGCGGCGGGTCTCCAGCCGCTCCCGCGGGCCCGTGCGCAACGCCCGCTCCGCAGCCGTGCCGACGCGGGCGTTGTCCGTGGGAGGGCCGGTGGCGGGCGGCCCTCCCACCGGGGACAGGGGCCGCCCGGGCGGCCTGCGGGGATCATCTCCCTTCCCGCCCCCTCCCCCCTGCCCGGGCTTCCGGGCTTCACTGGCTCAGGTGTCCTGGGTAACGGTGTAGCGCTGGACTATTTCTTCTTGTTGAGCTTGAAGGTCTCGAACGGGATGTTGTTGCGGTGGTTCCCGAACTCCAAGGGCGCGGAGAACTGGTCGGCGCGGTACACGGCCATGAGGGCGTTGTAGTAGAGGGGAAGGTAGACGCACTCCTCGTGGAAAATTGTGAGGACCTTCTTGTAGGCCTCCTGCCGCTTCACCGGATCCACGCTGGAAAGGGCGTCGCTGATGGCCTGGTCGATCTCCGGCTTCTCAGCCAGGCCAACCTGGGCCTGGTAGTCGGAGAAGCCGGGGTAGCGCATGATGGACATGAAGGAGTGGGGCTCGTTGGGGGGCCCGTAGGTGGGATACGCTATCATCCCGAAGTCCCCGGTCTGCAGGCGGTTGCGCCACGAATCCTCCTCCTCCCCGAGGATGTTGAGGTTCACCCCGACCTTCGCGGCCTGGGCCTGGACGATTTCCGCCGCCGTCTTCTGATCCGCCCTGTTTCCCACGAAATAGTAGTCTATGGTCAGCTCCTTCCCGTCCTTCTCCCTGACCTTCTTGCCGGCGGGGAGCGTCCAGCCGGCGGCGTCAAGGATGGAGGCGGCCTTGGCGGCATCGAAGGTGTAGGGGGCGAGTCCCACGTCGCAGTACGGCATGTTGGGGGAGATGTAGTGCCCTGCGGGCTTCAGGCTGCCGAAGGAGACTGCCTTGGCCACCGAGTCCCTGTCGGTCAGGTACTCGACTGCCTGGCGGACCGCCAGCTCGTCCGTGGGGGATTTCCCTGTGTTCATGGCCATGGCGTAGGTGCCCATGGGGCCGGAGGTCTTGGCGGTTATCCCGGGCATCTTGGAGAAGCGGTCGTAGACCTCGTAGTTCACCTGTCCCATCCCGAAGATGAGATCCAGCTCGCCGGTCTCGAAGGCGATGCCGCGGGACACCGGGTCGACGATGATCCTTACCAGTATCTTGGAATAGTTGGGCATGGGGCCCCAGTAGTTCTCGTTCGCCTCGAACAGGTCGTACTCGCCCAGCACGCTTTCCGCGAACTTCCACGGGCCGCTGCCTATGGGGGCCTTGATGCCGTCGGCTGTGATGCCCTTGTCGGGGAAGGCCGCCGGGCTCAGCATCCGGAAGGGCCGCGGCGTGGAGAGATCCTCCAGGGTGGGGTAGTAGGGGGACGTGAGGAGCAGCTGGAAGTCCAGGGGGCCCGTGGCGGCGAAGGATTTGATGAATCCCACGAGGCCCATCCACTTGTGGCGATCCTTGTTGTCCATCACCGCCTTGAAGTTCATCTCCACGGCCTTGGCGTCCAGGGGGGTGCCGTCGGAGAACTTCATGTCCTTGCGGAGATGGAACGTGTAGGTGAGGCCGTCCGGGGACACGTCCCAGCTTTCCGCCAGGGAGGGGAGGATCTTGCCCTCGCGGCTCATCACGACCAGCGCGTCATAGACCATGTTCTGGCCGTACATCTCGTTGGGAGCGTACATGTGGGGGTTCAGCGGCCCCACGTTGGACTGGTGGGAAAAGACGAGGGTGTCGGCCGGATCGAAGTCCTGGGCCCCCGACTCCGACGGGAAGAGAAGGAGCGGCAGCCCCAGGATCAGAAACGTCGAGAATAACCTTCGACAGATGGAAAGCATCATTGTCTCCTGTTTGGTAATCGGCGGCCCCGCAGACTTCCGCCCTCTCGCGGGGATCCCCCGCCGCCGTTTTCGCCCGCGCCCGGCCGCCCGGCAGGGAGCCTGAACCGGACGGGTCAGCCGCAGACGCGGCACGTCCCGCGGGGGGCGGACGCGACACGTCTGGGGGATGGACGCGGGCCATGACCCGGCATGGCCCTCAATGCGGCGCGATGCCCTGCAATCGTTCCGTGAGGAGGCGGGCCTGCGACGCGCCTTGTCCGCGATCGCCTGCAGCGCACGGAACCCTCTTTCGGGCCCGGGGCCCGGCCGAGGCGGACGCGCCGACAGGCCGCATCCGGCCTGCTGGTGCCCCGCCGGCATACCCGCGTTCCGCCGGCCTGTTCCTAAACTCCTTGTCACCTGGTCTTCGCCGTTCCGCCCACTGACCAGGTCCCCGCGGGCGCCGACGTCCGCCGCCGCGGCCACGGAAGGCCGCGCGGGACGCGGCCTGCGCGGCCGGTCACGCCGCCTTGCCGAAGTAGGGATGCGAAGGCGGTCCCCGTCCGCAGACGCCCCCCGCCTGGACGCCGCTCGCCGCCGGGGCGGCCGGGGCCCCGGAGGGATCCGGCAAACTGAACCGGGAAGCGAGTGACAGAACCCCCGCCCCCGCTGCGGCTCCGGGACGCATCGGCTCCGGAGCGGCAATGCAGGCTTGATTCCTCAGCGGAGCGGGGCGGGGGCGCTGGACGCCGCGGCCCGCCAGCTGCCCAAATGGATGGCGTTGCCTGCAGTCACAATCCCCGCCGCAGGAAAGCCCGCAGGCGAGGAAAGCCTACGGCTGGGGACGGCGCCCGGAGCCGGGCGACCCGTGCCTCACGGGGAAACGCTTCCGGGATCCGCTACGCGGGGAATCGTTCCCGGCGGCATGTCCCGTGCGATACCCCGACACCGTACCGATGTCGCCCGCCCGGGAAGGGGGGCGGGATGCCGGGACGTCAGGGGGAGGGGCCTGGGAGGGATGGCGCGCTGGTGGATAAGGGAGAGTGAGAACGGGCAACGCAAGGGCGAGCTGTGGGGAGTGAGGGCGTGACGGCGGGAAAGGCGAGTGCGTTCTGGGGGAGCGAGCATCGGACGGGGCGAGAGCGGATTCTGGGAGCGGAACCGAGATGGCGGGTAAGCGGCTACTACGGTAAATACCGCCCGTCCGACGGCTCTCTTTCAGAAGGGGCCATGGCCAAGTGCCGCCTCGGGACGACCGGCGGCGGCAGGGGGACTGCCGGGGGAGTGCCGCCTCGGCACTCCCGCACCGGCCGGGGGGATGACGGCGACTGAGTCACGGCTTACCAGGGAAAGTTACACACGGTGCCTTACCTCACGGGTGGCGGCGCAGGCCGACGGAAAACGACAGGCTTGACAACTGGCTGCGGGAAGAGGAGGATGTTATATTGTATCTCACCATGCAGTAAGAATACTTGGGAGATAATACGGGGGACAACGAAAGGGGAGCAAGGACGGGCAAGATCCCGCGCGAACATCTCTGCGGCAGGAGCGGGGATTGCAAGTGGCGAGATCGTCCGGCGAGCGGACGGCACCCCGCGATGACTCAAGATCATACCACGGGGCGGGGAAGCCCTCCGGGAGCCGAGGGAGTCACCGGCGGGATTGCAGGAAGCCGTCAGGCGGCGCAACCTGGAGCCTCCGCAAACGGTGACGGATGCGGAGACCGGACCCGAGCGAGTACGTCCGCCCGTAGCAACCTGTTGAAAACACCACCGGAATCGCGGAAGGGCACGGTACAGGTGTCACGGGCTGGCATCCTGATTCTTTAATCGACAGTGGGATGAAGCCTACTACATGGCACAGCGGATGTCAAGCCGAAAATGACCTCAGATAGTGGTCTCCTAAAAAGTCTGTGTCATAACGATTCCACAAAAAAATCCCAAGATTCAGATGCGGTTCACCCTCCAGCTGAGGCGAGGCGGCTAAATATACGATACACTGCTGTATATAATTATAATATTATATATTATATGGTATAATTACTGATTTATTATGATTTTTTTAATTTTGTGATATACTTTTAGTGCCACTAAGATTTAACAATAAATTTTTTAATAAACTTTTACGATATTAATTTTTCTATATTTAATATTATTAATCAATAAACAAGGTAATCGTTCACCCACCCCTTTGACCTCTTCTCCCAACTCCCACCCCTCTCTCTCTGGCCTCATTCTGATTCAGTCCCCGCCCAAGTCTCCCAGCTCTTCAAGACGCTCCAGAAAGATATTCTGTTTTGCATATTTTAGATGTATGTATGTACCTTGAATCTAACTGCAATCCAACAGTGCGTCTAAACCCACATTCCTTCCCTAAATTACAGGACTTAATTGTCAAGTAATTTTGAATGGCCACTTACAATTTCTTAATGATCCTGCCTGGCTTCATCAGCCTACCAAACGCATCGTGTTCGTTCCCCTCCACTCGGCTTCACCTGCCTTACGACTCGCTTCCCCCGCCTTCTGCCCCGTTACCCGCCACTTCATCCTCACGCCCCCTTCATCTTCCGCCACTTGCGGCCCCCGGGTCTCCGTCACGGCATGTTCCCCGGCTGTTGGGCAATCCAGCCAAGATCAAAAAAATGGCTAAGAAAACAATATCTGAGCCGGTAAAAAACGCCTACATTACTTTGGACATCACAGGTCAAGCATGGACGGAGGCTCCTCGTTCCTGCACCAGGCCGACAGGCAGGCAAGGATATACTCATAAGGACTGCGCCTGCGTTTATGACAGGTGGCGATGACCGTCATCATGCGGGCGAGTCTTTCCCGCCCCCTCCCGCTCCTGGTCCCGGAAGTGACGGCCCTGTCAACCACCAGGTACCTTATCGACTGTACGTCGGCTCGACGCCCCTCATGTAAATGAAAGTGAAGTATGCGGAGCCGTGCTTCCTCATCCTTTTGACGATCTTGTGGCATTCGCGGCCGTTTTCCGGGGCGCATTCCATGGCATGGTACAGGAACCCGGCGGCGCAGGCCTGCAGCCGGCATATCAGGCCGATGCCGTACGGGTCCTCCCTGGACAGGTGATGGAGCCTGAACAGCCTGTCTTTCAGCTCCAGCAACCTGAGGCCATACAAGCGCCGCTCCCCGACATGGTTCTCGGCGAGGTTCCTGAGCGATCTTATCAGGTGCGCCCAGCACAGCCGCATCACGAGATCCTTGCATTTCTCATGGAACAGCGTGTACGCCCCGTGACAGTCGCTCACGAGCACCCCGGAAAAGCCGGTGCCCGGAACCAGTTCCAGGACAGCGCAGGAACGGCTGGCGGATATGAAGAAGACGGTGAACGTCGCGGCGATGAAAGTCCAGATCCACATCGGCGCCCCGTTTTCCCTGTGGCCGGTCTAATCCGCGTTGATTCGCGTCTGGAGGCGCAGGGCCTCGCGAAGCTGCCCGGCGGGGCGTCCCACGCTTTCCGACGCCCGGCAGAGGGCCTCGTTGACGGCCCCCCTGCCGGCCTTCGCCCCCATGGCCGCCAGGAACCCCCGGGGATTGCCGATGCTCATGTGCCCGGCGAATTTCAGCATGGCCGGCAGCCTGGGCCCGAAAAGCCCGGTCCTCAGGGACGCTGGCCTGTTGGAATGCGGTGGCCGCACCCTTCGCAGACGTGACCCTTGACCCTGTGCAGGATCCCGCGCAAGCTCTGCGGCGGGATCTCGTGCTGTTCCCCGAGCTCGTCGTCTGCCGGGACGTGATTCAGCCGGCCGCCGCAATCCGGGCAGACGGGATCGTCGATGCCGTGGATCTCCCTGAACTCGGCGTCGCCCTCGTCCAGGGGCGGGCGGTTGTTCGGCCGGTGCCCCTTTGGGGCCGAGCCTCCCCTTCGCCTTCGTCCCCGCCATCCGGGCCTTTCCCATCCTGCCCCTGGTCCCGGGGTCGTCCGCCGAGGGTTTCGAGGAGGACGTCCTGCAATCCCTTCCGGGCTTTCCCAGGGTGTCTTTCAGCCGGTCGATATCGTTTGCCATCTCCAGGTCGGACGGGCCGGACCCGGCGGGCCCTGAAGACAGGATCCCCAGGAGCAACCGGTTTCCGGCGGCATACGCGGCCGTCTCCCTCGCGGATTTCAGACGATCCCTTGCCGCCTGCACGTTTTAAATGACAAGGCATTTGTTCATGGCGGCCAGCCTGGCGTTATCCTTTTCCAGGGTGTCCTTCCTGAGCAGCAGGAAAACGGAGAGGCATGCCAGAATGCCCGGATCAGCCTTTGAAAGAGCCTTGAGGGCCTCTCCAGGCCCGGCTTCCGTCAGTCCGTCAATGTCAATGCCCGGCGATGGTGAATACCGGGCGGGATCGGTGACCGGTGACTCCGGGGCTGGCGTCCCTTCCGTGAGGGCTGTCCCCTCCGTCCCGGCCGGGATGTCTCCCGTGACGATGTCCGGCCGCTGGCCGGACTGGAATCCGGCATGACCGACTCCGGAGACTGCAGGCGGAGGGAAGAATCCGCCCGCCGGATGAGTATTCGTTTGTAGCCCGGTTCCCGACATTAGCCAACTGGTGCCATGATAATGGCATCTATGCGTTTTGAATCCTATTGATGATAACTAATCCAATCA
>JAITEZ010000365.1 GCA_031281735.1 Deltaproteobacteria bacterium
GAGAGCGCCACTACCGCCTTACTCCCGGTGAGGCTGGCCTCCTCGCAGAGGGTGCGCACGAGCCTCCCCCGCAGGAGGATAGCGCTGGCGGAGTCGAAGCTCCCGCCGGGAGCCTTTCCCGTGGCCTCGTCCATGAGGGTTTCGATTAACGGTGCATAAGTCCCCTTCCAATTCTCGCGCCTGATCTCATCGGCGAGGCTCTGGTCTTTGGTGCTGGCGGACTCGAGGACCAGCGGGCCGCCGCCGGCCCCGCAGGCCAGGATGCCCTTGGCCAGGACGTCCACGTAGGAGTCGCTGTTCTCGAGCACGAACCCCTTGGGGGCCTTATTCTTGGCTTCCGATATCCCGGAAATGATCCCGCAGACGGTTATGATGTCCGCCAGCACGGTGGCCGCGTCCGAGCATGAGGCCGAGACCTTGCTCACGACTTTCAGGCCCTCGTGCTCCTCTTCCTCCAACTCCTCGTTCTCCCCGGAGATGTTCTCGGTCGCGTTCGTTATCGCCTCGGTGCCGGAGCGCACCGCCTTGGCGAGTGCCATGAAGATCGTCAAAACCCTCTTCCACTTTTTCTTGCCGAAAGGGTCCTTGCTGAGCCACTCGGCCGATCCCCCCTTGTCGTCGGCCGTGAGCCTCACGACGTTGGTGTGCGGCTTGTTCAAATCGACAGTATCGTCCTTTTTCTTGACGAGATGCTGGATGAGGGGCATCATGGCCGATGTGGCGGCACCGATGATGGTCATCGCGCTGGACATTATCCCGAAGGTGACCCGGGCAGTCTCGCCTTCCTCGGTGCCGGCCGCCCCCGAGATCGCCCCCAGGGTCTCCACCCCGTAGGCGGCCGCCGTCAGGCCGTCGTTCAGGGCCGTTATGATCATGAGGGTTTTCTCCATGGTATCCTCAGAGGCGGTGATCGCGTAGCGGTAGCCGGCGGCGTGCTCGGCCTGGAATATGTTGGTCGAGTTGTTCACGACCGTCGTGACGTCCAGGACGTCGGAGGACACTGCGGCGGCGGTGGGGGATCCCCCCGCGATGGTGATATACCCGCGGTCGGTGCCCGGCGCGAGGGTCACGTTCTGCTTTTTCGCCTCGTTGCCGAAGATGAGACCCCCGCCGCCCTTGGTGCCGACCCCGGACATGTGCGGGGCGGAGGAGTCCACGAGGCTCCCGGTCTCCCCGTTGGGGACCGCCCCGGTGATGATCGGCCGGTCCGGGTCCCCGTCCACAAATGTCAGGAGCACCTCCGTCCCCGGCGCGAGCGGGAAATGCTGTCCGTAGCCGGCGCCCACGTAGGGCTGGGCCATGCGGATCCAGGAGCTGGCCCGCCCGTTGGGGCGCCTGGAGACGTCCAGCGGGAGAAGCACCTTGTACCGTCCCCAGGAGTCAAGCTCCGGGTACTCCCCGGACCCCCCCCCGTCAATCCAGCCGGTGAGGGATCCCGAGACCCTGGGCCTGGGGGTGACCCGCCGGGGCCTGAAAGGGAGATCCAGCCGGTGGAGCCTCACCCGCTGCCGGAGTCCGTAGGGCTGCGGGCCGGGCTCCCCTTCGGGGCCCGCGCCGCCGTCGAACCCGCGGCCGCCGGCCTGCCGGTCGGCATACTGCCGGGGCCTCCCGGCCGTCGGGTCGATCCCGAGCCCCGAGGCCAGGAGCCCGGTCTGATCCCCGGAGCAGTCGAGGCCCGTCACCACGAAGAGGCCGTCCCGCCCCGCGCCCCGCCTCCCGGGGGACGCCACCCTGAGCACGTGCCCAGGCGCGAGGCCGGGAATCTGGCTCTCGCAGTACCACCTCTCGCAGTCCGCGAGCTCCTCCTCGCCCCTGAGTGCCGCGAGCCGTTTCCCTTCTGCCAGGGTCCGGAAGTTCTCGCCGTACAGGTACATCTCGCCGCTGCCATAGGCCGCTATGGTGTGCTTGACGTCCAGGGGGAGGTTGGGGCGTTCCCAGCTGTAGTCCTTGAGCCTGACGGAGGCCACTGGCACCCTCGCCTCCCTCCTGAGGCCGAGGAGGCGGATGCCGCCGCCGTCCAGTCCCGAGACCTCGGAGTCCTCCGCCTCGAGATCCCCTTCCCCGTCCGCCAGGTGGGGGAACAAGGCGTTAGAGTCCGTGAAGACGGCCACTTCCGCCACGCCCGTCTGATCCCAGAAGAGGGAGATGCCCTCGCGCTCGAGGGTCCGCAGCACGAAGGACAGCAGATCCTCGCCGTACTGGAGCACGAACTCCCTCTCGGGGTACGAGGCGTCCGCAACGTGGAAGCGCATGCGCTGGAGGGGCACCCCCCCGAAGACGAGGCTGTCGCGGACTATGGACGGGCTGGTGGAGTCCAGGTGCACCCTGTGCTGGATCTGCCCGGAAAGGCGGTCGAGCAGGGGCGTCAGCGTCAGCTCCAGCATGGTCCAGCCCCCCGCCCTCCTCCCTGTCCGGCAGGAGGATATCACGCCGTGCCAGACGCCCCGCCAGGCGGAAGGCCGCCCGGCGGCGGGCGCGGGACCGGCGGGGTCCAGAATCACGAAGGTGGCCTGTCCCGTGAAGATGTCCTGCGGGGCGAGGGCCTCCAGCGCCCCGGAATCGGCCAGGGCCACGATCGTGAAGCGGTAGGGGGCGTTGAGAGAGGCCGTCCCCGCGAACCTCAGGACGTGGAGCCTGAGCTCGGGGAGATGGTCGAGGACGAGCGAGAATTCGGCGCTCCGGCCGCCGCCCTGGCGGGAAGCGGGCCCGGCGTTCGTGGCTTTGCTCATGTGCTGCTCCTGGGCCGGGCGCCGACGCGGCCTGGCACGTGGGGGGTGCCTCCCGCAGCCGTCGCCCGCCGTCAACCGAGTTGTATCACCTTCCCGTCGATCTTGGCGGCAGCGGCGCCGGAAACGTTGAAGCCGGTAGAATCGGCCTTGATTTCCGTGCCCCCCCCCTTGACGCTGGCAAGCATGTCATGCTCTACCGTGAGGCCGTCTGTCTTGATGGTCACCGATTGGCCGCTTTTCCGCTCGATGCTCGCCAGAGCCTTTTCCAGCCAGATGTTGCTGTCTTGGGTGGCGGCTAGCGACACGGTCTCTTCCTGGATCTTCAGCCACCCGCCTTCCTTGTCGCGGAGCAGCAGCCCCTCCTTGTCGATTATCAGCTTCCGTGCCTGGCTCTTGTCCTTGGTCTTGAGATCCGTCGTCCTGCCCATGCCCTGGAGCAGCTCTATGGACGAGTTCTGGATGGGGGCGGAGAGGCGGATGACGGAGTCCGAATCCAGGCCCTCGATGCACACGCCGCTGGCGAAACCGCGGTCGAAGGAAGGCTCGGACATGCGGTTGCTGGCGCGGAACATGGCGCTGGGGTACGCGGCGGGATCGGGCTTCGCGTCGCCCCCCGCCGCGATGTGGATCTTTTTCGTGGAGATCGCCGCGACCGACTTCCTGCCCATGATGCACGCCTCCTCGTTGACCGTCCGGAAGAGCCGCCCGAACAGGAGCACCGCGCTGGACCCGCTGAAGCCGCAGTCCGGGACCTTCCCCTGGGCAACGTCCTTGACGGTGTTGTCCAGCGCCTTCAGGTCGGCCGGGTTCTGGATCTTGCGCCTGAGCTCGTCGGCGATGAGCATCCCGTCCGCCCCGGACTCGATGATCACCGGGCCATCGGACGAGGCGAGGGCCCCGAAGCCCTTGGCGATGATCTCCGCGTAGGAGTCGCTGTTCTCGATGAGGAGGCCCTCGGGCTCCAGGACCGAGAGATCCGACATGGCGGACAGGATGGCCCAGATGGTCATGAGGTCGCCTACCACCCCCGCGGCCTCGGAGGCCACCGCGGTGATCGTGCTCGTCTTCTTCACCGTCTCGTTGGAGTCCTGGTCGTCCGGTTCGTCGAGGGCTTCCATCACGTTGCCCGCGGCCTGGATGGCGGTCCTCAGCGGCTTGGCGACGGCCATGAACCCGGTCAGGAGCTTCCTCCAGCCGTTCTTCCCGAAGGCGGTCTTGCTGAGCCATTCCGCCGAGCCCCCCTCGCCGGAGGCGGTGATGCTCACGACGGCCTTGCGGGGCGGGTTGGGTTCCGGTGCCTCCCCGGCGCGCAACTGCGCTATCTTCTGCATTATGGGGGTGAGGGCGGA
>JAITEZ010000401.1 GCA_031281735.1 Deltaproteobacteria bacterium
CCGCGCCCGGGCCCGAGACATACCCATGACCCTGAAACACAAGATAGCCCTGGGATTCGCCGCTGTCTGCGTTATCTTCGTGTCCCTGTGCGCCTTCATCCTCTCCGAGCTCAAGACCATAAACGACGACGCGACCACCCTGCGCCAAGTCATCCTCCCCAACAGCGAGCACGCGGTAGAGTTCCGCTTCTCGATCCTCATGGCGAGGCAGCACCTCCTCATCTACTCTGACACGGCCGACCCGGAATCCTGGAACAGATCGCAGGAGTTCGCCGAGAAAATCGAGACCCTTCTCTCCGAGCTCCGCCGCAACCTCACCGCCCCGGAGACGCAGGCCCTGCTGGACCAGACGGAGAGGAACTACGCCAGCTACAGGGAATCATTCCAGAAGATCCCCCAGTCCCTGGCCAACGCGGCCGCCGACTCGGCGGCGGCGCGGGACTCCTACGCCCTCTTCAAGGACGCGGTCGAGAGATTCAAGTCGCCGATGCTGCAGAGGCTCACGCGGCTCTTCGGCGAGGATGCGCCGGCCGCCGAACTCCAGCACACCTACGAGGAGGTGGTGCGCACCGAGAACCTCTCCATCCTCGGCGGCTCCCTGTACGCGAACGTCCTCCAGGGCATCTTCACCTCCGACACGAACCTCCTCGACAGGGCCATCTCCGATGCGGACGGCATCCTGCGCGAGGTGACCGCCCTCCAGGGCGAGGCCAACCTGCGCGACAGCGCCGAGGCCCTCGCGGCGATAGAGGCCTCCGTGGGCGCCTGCCGGAAGAGCATAGCCGCCATGATGGGCCATATCCAGGCGATGCGGGACAACACAGCGGCCATGACGGAGGAGAGCGAGAAAACGGTGGAATCCGTCACACGCCTCACCACCTCCCTCACCAGCCAGACAGACTCCTTCGCCGAGCTGACCATGCGGACCGCCAACCGGTCCTGGAATCTCATCGTCACGGTGGCGGCCATCAGCATACTGCTCTCCGTAGCCCTTTCCCTCATCATCGAGAGGAGCACCGTGAGGGGGGTGGAAGGCATCATCTCCGAGCTGAACGAGGGCTCCGCCCAGATGGAGCGCACCTCGACCGAGCTCTCAGACTCGGCGCATCGCGCGGCCGACGGGATGGCCGAGAACGCCGCCTCCCTGGAGGAGACCTCCGCCGCCATCGAGGAGCTCAGCTCCATGACCCGGCGCAACAGCGACAACGCCCGCGAGGCCCAGCATCTGATGGTCACGGCCACGGGGGCGGTCGAGAACTCCGTATCCTCCCTGGCCAAGGTGATGGCGGCCATGGACAAGATAGCGAAGTCCGGCTCGGCGATAGGCAAGATCATCATGACCATCGACGAGATAGCCTTCCAGACGAACCTCCTGGCCCTGAACGCCGCCGTGGAGGCCGCCCGGGCCGGCGAGGCGGGCGCGGGCTTCGCGGTGGTGGCCGGCGAGGTGCGGAACCTCGCCATCCGGAGCGCGGACGCCGCCAAGAACACGGCCTCCCTCATAGCCCAGACCGTCGCGGACATCAGCACCGGGGCCGACCTCCTGAAGATCACCTCCGAGGGCTTCAACTCCCTCACCGACGAGGTCGACAGGGTCTCCCACCTGATAGCCGAGGTGTCCGAGGCCTCCCGCGAGCAGGATCAGGGCATCGGACAGATAAGCACGGCGGTGATGCAGATGGACAAGGTCACCCAGTCCAACGCCGCCGTGGCCCAGAACACCGCCGACGCCGCCGCCACCCTCACCGAGGAGGTGACGCGCATCGAGGAGACCGTGAGCTCCCTCACCCTGATGGTCGGCGGCTGACCACCCCCGGGGCGCGGCTCGCCCCCCTCCCGCGCCCGCGCGGTGCGGGACCCCTTCCCGCAGGGCCCTCCCGGGCACGGATTGCGTACGGGGCGATCCCCGGGGCTGAAAATTCCAGCGGCCCGGCCTATAATGGGCACGGGCAATCCGCCCGCCGAGCAGCGCGTCAAGGGCCGTCCCGGGACTCCCTCCCGCGCGCCCCGGCCCGGAAGGCCGCGGAGGGCGGGCGCGACGGGGCGGGACTTCCGGCCGGCGGCGGCCCTGAGATTTCGCCCGGGGGTCCTGCGGCATGCGCCATTTCTACGCTGTCCTCTACACCACGCTGTTCATCGTCTCCGCGCCGGTCTGGGCCGCGCGGTGCCTCTTCAGCCCCGCCTTCCTCAGGCACCTGAAGGCGCGGCTCCTGGGCCCCGGCCGGATCCTCCCCGCCCTGCACGGGAGGAAGAGGGTGTGGATCTGGGCGCTCTCCCTGGGCGAGGTGCTCTCGGCACGGGAGATGGCCAGGAGGCTGGCCGCCTCGGGGACGGAAGTGGTGGTCACCGCCACCACACTCTCGGGCATCGCGATGGCGCGCCAGCTCTTCCCGGATCTGACCGTGCTCCCCACCCCACTGGACTTCCGGCTTTCGGTGCGCAGGTTCCTCGACTGCGTGAGGCCCGACTGCCTCGTCCTGATAGAGACCGACGCCTGGCCGGGCGTCCTCCTGGAGCTCTCCGCCAGGGGCCTCCCCGCCTACTTCGCGGGGGCGCGGCTCTCCCCGGGATCGTTCAGGAACTACCGCCTCGCGCGTTTCTTCTGGAAGAAGGTGCTGGCCCTCTTCGCGGGCATAGCTGTCCAGTCCGAGGAGGATCTCGCGATGTTCCTCGAGCTCGGGGCCGACCCCGCCAGAATCCGCGCCACCGGGAACCTCAAGTTCGACGAGCCTCCCCCCGACCGCTCCCCCGGCGACCGCGCGCGACTGCTCGCTGAGGCGGGCTGGCCGGAGGGACGCTGGCTGGTGGGGGGCTCCATCCACCCCGGGGAGGACTTCCTGCTCCTCGAGCTCTTCTCCGCCCTCAGCCGGGAACGCCCGGACCTGCGGCTCCTCATCGCGCCGCGCGACCGCCACCGCTTCGGGGCCTTCCGGAAGCACGCCCGCGAGTTCTTCCCCGGACGGACGGCCTGCCGGAGCGTGCCCTCACCCGGGGACAAGGACGCCCTGGTCTTCGTCCTGGACACCCTGGGCGAGCTCCGGCGCTTCTACCTGCTGGGCGAGTGCGCCCTGGTGGGGAAGAGCTGGCCCGGCCGCCACGAGGGTGGCGGCCACAACCCGCTGGAACCCGCCCTCCTGGGGATCCCCGTGATCTCCGGCCCCCGGATCCACAACTTCAAGTGGATGTACCGCGCCCTCTGCGATGAGGGCGGAGCGGTGATAGCCGACCGCAAGAGCCTCCCGACCGTCCTGGCGGCACTCCTCGACAGCCCCGGCAGGCTCCGGGATATGGGCGTCAGGGCGCGGGAGTTCGTGCTGTCCCACCGGGGCGCGGTGGAGAGGACACTGGCCTTCCTCTCGCCCCCGGGCTGGAAGGATCCCGTGAGGGAGGGCCCCGGCGCCCCTGGCGGCGGGACCGGCGCGGACGCCCCCGGCCCGGGCGGCGGGGCGGCGGACGGCGGGACCGGAACGGGCACCCCCGGAGCCGGCGGCGGTGGCGGCGAAGAAGGCGAGGCGGCCGGGGGATCGGCAGCCGTGGGCGGGGCCGGAGGCACATCCGGCGAGCGGGCGCCCTCCACGGGCACCGGAGCGGCCCCGTGAGGCTCGAGGAACTCTGGTCCAGGGACGCCCCTCCCCCCGCCCTGCTCAACACACTGGGCAGGATCTGGGGGGCCGTTGCCGCGCGGCGGCGGGAGCTCTACCGCAAGGGCGCCCTCCGGCGCCGGAAGGCGCCCGTCCCCGTGATCTCCGTGGGCAACCTCACGGTGGGAGGGAGCGGGAAGACCCCCATGTGCGTCTTCCTCGCGAATGCCCTCTCGCGCCGGGGTTGGACGCCGGCCATCGTCTCCCGCGGCTACGGCCGGAAGCGCTCCATGGCGGTGCCTGACCCGGTGCTGGTCTCGGCCGGGGACGGCCCCCTGATCCCCTGGGAACTCTCCGGGGACGAGCCCTGTCTCATGGCGGGCGAGACGCGGGCCCTGATCCTCTGCTCGCGGGACCGCCTCACGGGGGTCAGGGAGGCGGCGCGGCTGGGGGCGGACCTGGCCATCCTGGACGACGGCTTCCAGCACCTGAGGCTCGCCCGCGACGTGGACATCCTCATGTTCCAGGCGGACAGCCACCTCGGCAACGGCCTGGTGCTCCCGGCGGGCCCCCTGAGGGAACCGCCGGCGGCCTCCGGGGACGCCCACCTCCTGTGCTCCGTGGGCCGGCACATCCACCCCTCCCTCGAGCGCCTCGCCTGCGGCAGGCCCCTCTTCCGCCTCCGGCCCGAGGCGACGGGCCTGAGGAACCCCCGCACCGGTGCCTCCCTCGGCCCGGCGGCGCTCGCGGGCGTCAAGTTCTCGGCCTTCTGCGGGATCGCTAGCCCCCGGGGCTTCAGGAAGGCCCTCGCCAGCCTGGGGCTCGTCCCCGCCGCCTTCAAGGCCTTCCCGGATCACTGCCCCTACGGGCCCGCCGAGCGGGACTTCCTGGGGAAGCTGTTGCGCTTCACGGGCTCCCGGGTGCTCCTCACCACCGCCAAGGACGCCGTGAAGCTCCGCGACCTCAGGGCCCCGCTCCTGATCCTGGAGGCGGCCCCCGTCCCGGACGAGCCGGAGGCCCTCCTGGATGCCATCGAGGCCCTCCTGCCTGCCGGCCCGCGCCGGGAGGCAGGCCAGGACGCGGCGGAAGCCGCACGCGCCGGCGCTTCCCGCCGGGAGGACGGGCCGTCGTGAGGGTGGAGGTGGCGCCGGGCCCGGCCGGCCCGGCGCGGGCCGGCCGGCCGGGGGGACGGGCGAGGCCGCGGGGATCCGCGGGGCCGGGGACGGCACCGGCCCGGGGCGCGTCACCGACGTGACGGCCGCGCCTCCAGACAGGCCGATCCTGCTCGCCCGGGGCCTGAACTGGCTGGGGGACGCGGTGCTGAGCCTCCCGGCCCTGCTCGCCGTCCGCCTGGGCTGGGAGGGGGAGCTCCTGCTCCTCGCCAGGGGGGCGGGGGCGGCCCTGTACCGGCTCTTCCCCGGGGCGGACGAGATCCTGGAGGATCGCCGGGGGTTCGCGGCCAGGCTCGGGCTCGCCCGCGTTCTGCGGGAAAGGCGCGTCTCGGCGGCCCTCCTCTGGCAGCACGCCTTCGGGGCGGCGCTCACGGCACGGCTGGCGGGCATCCCCAGGCGCGTGGGCTACGCCCGCCATGGCAGGAGCCCCCTCCTCACCCTGGCCGTCCGCCAGGGCCCGGAGGATCTGGCTTCCCACCAGGTCTTCGGGCACCTGCGGCTGGTCTCCGAGCTGGGGCTCCCCGCGCCATTCTCCCTCCCGCGGCTCCCCGTCCCCGCGCTCGACGCACCGGGCGTCGCGGCGGCGTCCCGCCGCCCAGGCCCGGCCTCCCTTGGCGGCCCGGCCTCGCCGGAAGACGCCCGGGCCGCCGCCTCCCTTCTCGGTGACGGGGGCTTCCTGCTCGCCCTCGCGCCCGGGGCGAGCTACGGCTCCGCCAAGCGCTGGCCCGCCGCCTCTTTCGCGGCGGCGGCGCGGATGCTCCTGGAGGGGCGCCGGGGGGCGCGCGCGGTCGTCCTGGGCGGGCGGGGCGAGCTCGCCGCCTGCGAGGACACCGCGCGGGGGCTGGCGGGGGGCCCCCCCTGCCTGAACCTCGCGGGCCGCACGTCCCTGGGCGAATGCGCCGCCGTGCTGGCCAGGGCGGATCTGGCCCTCACCAACGACTCGGGGCTCATGCATCTCGCCTGCGCCGTGGGAACCCCCGTTGCGGCGCCCTTCGGGCCCACCGACCCCGTTGCGACGGGCCCCCTGGGGGCGAGGGCCGCGGTGATACGCACGCCCGCGCCCTGCGCGCCGTGCCTGAGGCGGGAGTGCCGCCTGCCGGAGAGGATCTGCTTCGCCCGTGCCACCCCTCGCGCCGTGGCCGAGGCGGCGGAGAGACTCCTGGAGCCACCCCGGACGCCGCTCCCCCCGTCGTTCCGGGCGGCCTCCCCCGCCGCCTTCGTCTGCGCCCCGCCCGGGGGCCCTTTCCTCGCCCCGGCGGGCCTGCCGGTGATCCTCGCGTTCCCGGAACGCCTGCGCGGCGCCCCGTTCCTGGGCCCGCCCCCGCCCTCCCCCGCTTCCCGGCCCGCCGCCGCGGACGCTCCCGTCCCTGGCGGCGGCGCCCCGGTCGCGCCCGGGGCCTCCCTGGAGGGACGCGGGGTGTATTTCGTGCCGGAGGGAAACCCCGTCCGCTTCCTGAGGGATCTAGCGCTGGCCCTGGGAGCCGATCCCGCGCGTTCCATCTGGCTCGCGGATTCCATGGAGGCCCTCGCCCCGGCCGCTTCCCTGGGCGGCCGCTCCGCCCTCTGGCTCGGGAAGGGGGCGGGGCTCCCGCAGGAGGTCCTGGAGGGCGGCCGGCTCCCCGGGATCGTGGCGCCCGGCTTCCAGGGGGCACTCGACTGGGCGGGGGCCTCTCGGTGAGCGCGGCGGCGGGAGGCCGGGACGGCGGCCGCCCGGAGGCTGGCGCGGCCGCAACCCCTGCGGGCTCTCCCTGTCCGGAACCCGGCCGCCCGGAGGCTGGCGCGGCAGCGGCCCCCGCTGGCGCGCCCTGGCCGGAACCCGCCCCCCCCGACCCCTCCCGCCCGGACTACAGGAGCATCCTGGTAATCAAGATGAGCGCGCTGGGGGACATCGTGCACGCCCTCCCCACCCTCCACGCGCTCCGGTCGCTCTATCCGGCGGCCGCCATCAGCTGGGCGGTCGAGCCTCGCTTCGCGGATCTGCTGCCCGGCCCGCCCTGGATAGATCGGCGGATACTCTTCCGGAAGAGCGAGATCAGGCGTCTCGGGCCCTGCGGCAGGCTGAGGGCCCTGGGGGACCTGAGACGGGAGATGAGGGCCTGCCGCTTCGATCTGGTGCTGGATCTCCAAGGCCTCCTGAAGAGCGCCCTGGTGGCCGCCCTCTCCGGCTGCCGGAACCGGATGGGCTACTGCGAGATGCGCGAGGGGAGCTTCCTGTTCTCCAGGCCGGTGAGGGGGCCACACTCCGGGGGCCACGTGATAGAACGCTACCGCGACGTCGCCCGGAGCCTGGGCCCCGTGCCGGCGGAGGCCCGCTTCCCCCTCCCGGACGCCTCCCGGGAGCGGGAGTCCTTCCGGCGGGAGCTCCTCTCCCGCGGCCTTAGGGGCCCCCTGGCGCTGCTCTTCCCCGGCGCTGGCTGGCCCTCCAAGCTCTGGCCGGCCGCGCGCTACGCCAGGCTCGCGGGCATGCTGGCGGAGGCGGGCCTCGCGGTCGCCGCGGGAGGCGGGCCCGGGGACGCGCCGCTGGCCCGGGAGATTGCCGCCCTCGCGCCACCCGGCCTCTACGTCCCAGATCTCACCGGGCGCACGGACATCCCCGGTCTCATGGGCCTGACCTCCCTCGCCGCCGTCTGCATCGGCGCCGACACCGGCCCCCTCCATCTGGCGGCCGCCCAGGGGACGCCCACGGTGTCCCTTTTCGGGCCCTCCAGCGGGGAGCGGGCGGGCACCTGGGGATCCGCGGCCCGCTACGTGGCCGGGGGCGCCTTCTGCTCGCCCTGCTTCAAGAGGCGCTGCCCGCGGAGGGAGTTCATCTGCATGGGGAGGATCGCCCCGGAAAGCGTCATGGCGGCCTGCCGCGAGGTGCTCGCCCCCGCGCCGCCGAGGACGCTGGAGGGGTGCTGAGTGCGGGAGGCCGCGGACTGGGAGGCGCGGGGCCCGGGGGCCAGCGGGGAGAGGGGCCCGGAGGCCCGCCGGCCGCCGCCGCGGGGGGCCGCGGCCACGGGGCCAGGCCCCTCCTTGACAAACGGCCGCAGGATACTTACATTCTGGCTTGCTTCCGGGCAGGGCGGAACCCCTGCCCGGAAAAGCCATTTCGGCCCGCCAGCCGGCCCAGTGGGGCCGCGGCGGGTCCGCAAGGAGAGCCGCCAGAATGCCTATCTACGAATACGAGTGCGCAGCCTGCGGGAAGACCATCGAGGCCACGCAGAAGATAACGGATCCCCCGCTCACCGACTGCCCGGAATGCGGCGGGAGCCTCCGCAAGCTCATAAGCCTCGGCACCTTCCAGCTGAAGGGTTCCGGCTGGTTCGTGACCGACTACAAGAAGAAGGGCGAGGATCGCACGACCGGCCCGTCCGCCTCGCCTGACGCCAAGGGCGGCAAGGGCGGGGATGAGCACAAGGGCGGCAAGGGCGGGGAGGAGCAGGAGAAGCGCAAGAGCTACCTGGATCAGACCACCGAGGAGCGCAAGAGCACGGTGAAGGAGATCGTGAACAAGGTGGCCGACAGGATGTAGACCGGCCGGGACCCGTGCGCCGCGGGGCACGCCGGGGCGGATCCCCCGCCCGGGGGGCGAGGCGCCCCCGGGCCCTCCCGGAACGGAAAACCCCCTCGCGCGAGGGGGTTTTTGTCTTCCCGTGATGACAGCGGCGGAAGGAGTCCGCCGGGGCTCCCCCGGCGGAACCGCAGGATCCCGGGCGCGGCCCGGCGCGGGCGTTCCGCAGGGGCGGAGTCACCGGGCCGCCCCCCGCGCCTCCGCCCGCCGGGCGGCTCAGCGGGGGACGCACGCCGGGCCGGGGGGTGCCGTACCCCGTCCCGCCGCCTATTGCTTGGGGTTGAGGATCATCACCAGCGAGCGTCCCTCGAGCCTCGGCGTCTGCTCGGGGCCGCCCAACTCGGCGGCGTCCCGGATGACCCGCTGCATGAGCTCCTGGCCCAGGTTGGCGTGGGTTATCTCGCGGCCGCGGAAGGTGAGGCTCACCTTGATCTTGTTCTTCTCCCCCAGGAACCTCAGGATGTTGCGGAGCTTGAACTGGTAGTCGTGCTCGGCGGTCTTGGGCCGGAACTTGACCTCCTTGATCTCCACGGTGCTGGCCTTGCGCCGGGACTCGGAGAGCTTCTTGCTCTGCTGGTACTTGTACCTCCCGAAGTCCATGATCCTGCAGACCGGGGGGTCGGCCTCGGGGGCCACCTCCACCAGATCCAGCTCGGCCTCCCTGGCCGCCGCCAGCGCCTCGCGCACCGTGAGGATCCCCAGCTGATCCCCGCTGTCTGAGATCACCCGCACCTGCGGAACCCTGATCATCTCGTTCACGTTGACCCGCCTGTTGTCGCCCGGGTCCTTCCTCTTTCCGTTGATACCTGCACCTCTCTTTTCGAAGGGTTGTCGGCGGGGCGGGGGCGCCGGCTCCTCTGCCGGCGGCTTGACATTCCCCGCTCATGACCCGCCCGCGGCGAGAGGGCACCCGGCTCTCAGGCGCCGACGGGCCCGCTGGCAGTCCGCCGGGGGGCGCCGCAGCCGGGAACGCGGCCGCGGATCCGTCCCGCGGCGCCTGCGGGAACCCGGCCCCGGCCTCAGTCCCAGGATGGCGGCGCTATCTGCGGGCCCAGGAGGGACAGGAAGTCCCCCGGGCTCATGGAGCCCGCCTGGCCGCCGCGGCGGGAGCGCACGGCGGCGGAG
>JAITEZ010000405.1 GCA_031281735.1 Deltaproteobacteria bacterium
GGGAGGGGCCCGGCACGGTCGGGATGGCGGGGCCCTTAACGGGTAGGTCGGCAGGGCCCGCAGGTTTCCCGGGCCTGATAGCTCCTACGGATGCGGGGATCCCCTCGAGGGGATCGGGCTCCGGGCCGGAAGGCGGCGCGGGCTTGCCTGGCTTAATCGCTCCCACGGAGGCGGGGATCCCCGCGAGGGGATCGGGATCCAGGCCGGAGGGAAGGCCCGTCCCAGGAGAATGGCCTCCTCCCAGATCCGGCGAACCCGGCCTTATCCTGCCAGCCGCCGCAGGGATCCCCGCCAGCGGGCCGGGCTCTGGCACGGGCGGCGGCGTTTGCTCCGGGGCATCCCTGCCCGCGAGAGCGAGCGCGCCCGGCTTGATAGCCCCCACCGAGGCGGGCACGCCCGCGAGCGGATCGGGATCCAGGGGGGGCGGCACACCCGGCCCGGACCACCCGCCCGGGCCGACCAGGGAACCGGGCCTGAGAGGTTCCGCGTCCCCGGACGCACCGGAAAGCGGATCTGGATAGGCTGGCGAGGGAGGCACGGGCTCCGATCCCCCGCCTACCGGAAAGCCGGAGGGGGCGGCGGCCTTCTCGCCGGAGGAAGACGCCACGCCGCCTGATCCGTGCGCGAGCCCCACCGGAGGCGGGGGCGGCTCCATGGGCGCCGGGAGCAGGATGGCGAAATCCACCCTCGCCCGCCCCCCCGCGTTGAGGGCCGCATCGAGCCGCGAAAGGGTTTCATCGGTCTCCCCGATGGAGTAGGTAATCTTCCAGTTCATCCAGGGCCGGGCCGCCTCCGGCCCCCCTCCGGAGGGGGCATGATCCTATGATCACACTAGTGCCACAGCCGCCTCCTCCCGGCCGAGGCGGTCTCAAGGCACTCGGGGATGCAAGCGGCGTAATAGTATTTTACCTGAACGTCAATATTTCTCAAAGGCACGAATAGCGCGTTCCCGTGCCAGGGGCCCCCCGTCGCCCCCAGGGACGCGCCGGAGGGCCGGGACGGGATCCCGGCCAATCCTTCGTCCGGGGCGGGAGCGGCCTCCACCGGCGGGATCCCGCCGGATCCGCCGCCTGAAACGTCCCGCCCGGCCTCCGGAATCCGCCGGGGTCTGAGCCTTTCCGGCGGCAGGGATCCCGGCCTCCGCGTAAGGCGATGCCAGGGCTCCGGGGCCGGCCCCGGGCCCCGGGCGCGCAGGCCGCTTTCCCGGGGCGGGCGGCCCCGCCCGGAGCCGTCCGCTGGCGGCCGCCGCGATCAGATGTCCTCGCTTATCACGTCCGGGGGCGCCACGCCCTCCGGCCCGGCACCCTCCCCCTGTCCCGGCGGGGCGGGCTGGGCCGCAGGGACGGGCGGGGAGGCGCCGCGGTACTTCAGGACCACCACGGTCTGGTTGGGGTCGAGGCCGTTCATGTTGCTGGGGAGCGCGACGGAGGTGAAAAGGTAGGTGCGGTCGCCGAAGGGGAAGGTCTGGCCCTCGATGGTCAGCTTGATGGAGGGGCCGCCGGTGCTGTCCCCGTTCAGTACCAGGGGCCCGCCCAGCTTGATGTCGAGGGCGGCCAGTATCGATTTCAGGACCGACTGGCTGTCCTTGGCGCTCGAGATGACCGTGAACCCGTTGGCCCGGAGCACATTCAGGTCGTCGGTGGAGAGATCGCCGTACTCCAGGATGGTCTTCCTGTCGCCGGCCTCCCAGAACACCGCGGGGGGCGGGCCGTCCCCGATGGTCTCGCCGCCGGTGATGATGCGCCCCGCCGCGAGGTCGACCCTGACGCCAATGCGCGGGCTGAAGCCCAGGGCCTTCACCAGCGCCTCGGCGAACGCGCTGGGGTTGTCGCTCCCCGCGTCCACCACGAGGAAGTTGTTGACCGGGGTGGCGGCCTTGCCGCCGCCGGCCAGGATCTCGCCCTTGTAGAGGTCGACCACGGAGATGTTGTGATCGGCCAGGAACCTCACCCAGGGCAGAGGGGTCCCGTCGTCAGGGGCCGGGGCGAGATTGACGACCACGGGCTGGCCCCGGTTCCAGTCGGTGGCGGTGGGCCATACCAGCCAGTCCGCCGCGATGCGGATCTTCACGTCGCGGCCGCCCTCGAAGGCGCGGTCCTTGCCGTAGACCCGGTAGTAGCCGCACATGGGCCACAGGCGGTCGAGCGCCTTGTCCATGCCCTCGCCCCGGCCGGGCTGGAAGACCATGTACTCGGGGTACTTCCTGCGGAAGCGGTCGATGAATTCCTGGGAGAGGGAGCGGCCCAGATCGAGGATGATGTGCCTGCCGGTCTTGAGGTTCACGACGGGCATGGCGGAGGCGTCCACGTCGAAGTGGGGCGGCTCGTCCAGGGGCAGGAAGACCCTCCCCTTCTGGGAGACGTCCTCGCCCAGGCGCGAGAAGATGAGGCTCAGGACCTGGCGCGCGTTCTGGGAGTCGGCCGTGGGGAGGGGGGCCGGGGGGAGCCTCCTCGTGTTGATCCGGTACTTGCCCGGGGCCGCGGACGGGGCCGCGGGCGGGGTCGCGGGCGCGCGGCGCCGGGGGGCCCGCCGGCCCCCGGCGCCGGGCGCGTCCGGGGCGACCGTGGCGTCGGAGGCGGTGCCCGAGTCCGCCTGGGCGAGCAACACCGGCTCGGTGTAGTCCCCGCCGGTATAGGCCGCGAGGTAGGCCCCCTGGGCCGGGATGCGGAGGGTCGCCCCCGCGATGATCATGTTGGGGTTCCTGAGGCCGGGGTTGATCTCCGCCGTGAGCTTGATGAGATGGCGGTAGATGAGATCGGGATCCAGGCCCTCGCGGCGCAGGAGCCTCTCGACGGTGTCGCCCTGCCGGACGCGCACCGTCCGGTATACCGTGCCGTCCGGGGCGGTGGAGAGCTCGCCCTCGTTGGAGGGCGCGCGGGCCCGGCGCTCCCGGGAGCCCCGGCCCCCGCGGCGGGCCCTGGCGCCGTCCGGCGCCCCCCCCTCCGGCTGGGCCGCGACCGACGCGTCGGCCCTGGCCTGGGCGGCCGAGGCCGAGGCCGAGGCCTGGACGCGGGCCTCCGCGGCGGAAGCCCGGGCCGCCGCGGCAGGATCCTCCAGGCCCGGAGGCCCCTCGCCCTCGGCCGGGCTCACGTCGAGCCGGAAGGTGCCCTCGGGGAGCGGCTCCTCCGCCGTGGGGGCCGCAACGCCGGCGGCACCCGCACGCCTCACCACCACCCTGGCCGGGGCCTGGCCCGGCTGGCTCGAGAGCTCGTAGGCCACCACCGTCTCCACCTCCCCGAGCTCGGGCTCCGGCTCGGGGGGGGCCTGGGCGTTGGGGAGGTACAGGAACTGGCCCGGGCTGATGAGATCGAGGTTCGCGACGGCCGGGTTGAGCTCGGCCACCAGGCGCATGAGCTGCGCCTCGCGCTCCCGCGTCCAGCGGGCGGGCCAGAGCCCCCGGCTCTTGAGGATCCCCTCGAGGTTGTCGCCGGGGCTGACCGTGTAGCTTTCCACCGTGAAGGTGAGATCCTCGTAGGCGAAGACCTCGACGTTCTTGGTGAGCGTGATGGTGGCGTCCGAGGGCCCCGGGGCCGCCGTGGAGGCATCCTGGGCCGAGAGGCCGGAGGCCTGCGCCGACAGCGCGCAGGACAGGACGGCCAGGGCGAGGCGTCCCGCGAGCGATCTCGCGGGTGCCCCCGCCCAGCCGCCCGGCCGCCCCGTCGTCTCAGTGGGAGGTTTGTCTGGCACTTCTCTCGCGGCTCCGTCTCAGGTTCCCGCCATCGCGCGTCGCGCCCGGCGTTCCAGGGACAGCCGGGCCGCGGGGGATCCCCGCGCGATCAGGACGCGCCGGGATGCTCGCGCGGCATCCGGGGCTGGCTTTCTTTATGGGGGTTTCGGGCCGACGGGCCCTGGGCTGGCCATATGGATCTATTTGATCAATCTGAAACGATTTAACATACAACTGTTCCTAAAAAATTTCAATTCGCTCTTAAATATACCCTCGGCATCATGGGCTAATCCGGCCAACGTGAGAGGATCCCCGCAGGACAACCCATTGATAATGGGCATCAGACGGAGAAGTTAAAAAAAACCGGATATTGCAAAAAAACAGCCGCCGCCCTCCCGCGCCGGTGCGCGGGCGCGTGCCCGGGGCTGGCCGGCGGGAAGGCGCGGCGGCTCCCCCCGAAAGCGCGGGCCCCGGCCCCGATCCCGGAAACGGGCGGGGGGCGGGCCGTTCCGCAGGCCGGGGCGTCCCGCGAGTCGCGGGACGGGAGCCCGCCACCCGCGAAGACCGGCACGCCGGAGGGGCGCCGCCGGCGGCCGCTGGCGGGCAGGGATCCGGGGGGCCGGGCGGGGCCCGCAGCGCGGCCGTGGTCAGTCCCCGGCCCGCGCCAGCGGCCTGAAAACCAGCGGGCTCCCCGCGTCGGCGGCGGCCCCGGCCGTCTCCCGCGAGCCCGCGGAGAACACGAAGAGCCTTCTCGCCTCCCAGGAGGGGGCCTCGGCGCCGGGGGGGGCCGCGTCCCCCGGCGCCCCGCCCTCCCCGTGCTCCCGCAGGGCGGCCTCCAGCGCCTCCTGGAGGAGCCTGCGCGCGGCGCCCTCCCCCAGGCCCTCCGCGCCGGGGAGATGCCGGAGCGTCGCGATCACCCTCCGGCCCCCGGCGAGCCTCAGCGCCCCGGAGGCGCCGCCAGCCCCCCCGTCCGGGCAGGCCCCTTCCGGGCGGCACGGGAAGGCCGCGAAGCCCGCCAGCCTCAGGAAGAGGGCGTAGAGATCCCCGCGGTCGCCTCCGCCGGGGAGGCCAGCCTCCCCGGCGGCGGAGAGCAGCCCCCCAAGCGCCAGCGCGGCGCCCTGGGCCCGGCCCTCCCCCGCCTCCCGGCGGAACCGGCGCGCGTGGAAGCGCAGGGTCGCGTGATCGAGCCCGGTGAGGGCCGCTAGCGCCAGCATCCGGAACCCCTCCTCCACCTCGGCGTTGGGGAACCCCAGGGAGTACTCGGGCACGCCGTCCCGCTCCCTCCTGCCGGAAAGGGTGAGCGCACCCGCCTGGAAGAGGAGCGGCGCGAGGGCGGGCCTCGCGGGTTCCAGGGCCGAGAGGAGCCCCCGGGTGAAGGTGAGTTCCGGATCGGGCGGCGCCGCCCGCCCCGCCGCCGCGAGGCAGGCCCGCGGGATCAGGTCCGGGGGCCTCTCCTCCAGGAAATGCCAGGAGTTCTCGGCGCTCTCGAGGAAGGATATGACGGCCGCCGGGTTGAGGAGCCGCGTCTCGGCGTCCCAGGAATAGCCCCCGTAGCGGCGCAGCAGCTCGCCCCGCAGGCCGCCCGCCCCGCCGCCGCCCGGCGGGCCCGCCGCCCCGTCCGCGCGCCTGAGCTCCGCCGCCTCGGCCAGCGACTCCCGGAAGACCCGGTCCAGCTCCTGGGCGGTGATGCCGCAGCAGGCCGCGTGGCGCGGGCCCACGGTCACGTCCCTCAGGAAACCCTCCGGGCCGGTCATCCCCCGGAAGCAGAGGTTCCCGGCGGCGAACACGAACCTCAGCCTTGGGCCCAGGGAGGCGAGCGCCTCCCAGAACCCCGAGAGGGCAGCGAGCGCCGCCGCGAGCCCGGCCGGGTCGCCCAGGCGCCTTTCCAGCGGGGCCGAGGCGTTGTCCACCAGGACCGCCGGCCTCCTGCCGTGCTTGGCGTGGAGGGCTTCCACCAGCCAGGCGGCCACCGCCCCGGGCGAGGCGCCCTTCACGGAGAGCCCCTCCTTCAGGGCGACCCGCTTCAGCTCCCAGCACAGATCGTCCCTGAGCGCCCCGGGCGTCCCCCCCTCCAGCCGGGCGAAATCGAGGGCTATCACCGGGCGGCTCTCGAATGTCCACCCGGCCGAGCCCAGGTACAGCCCCTCGAAGAGATCGGCCCTGCCCCGGAACAGGGCCTTCATGACGCTCAGGAGGAGCGTCTTCCCGAAGGCCCGGGGCCGGGCCAGGCGGAAGCCCCGCCCGTCCATCAGGAGCCTGTGGACATGCTCCGTCTTGTCGGCGTAGGAGAGGCCCTCCTCCCTGATCTCGCGGAAGCTCTGGAGGCTGGCGGGGTGTCGGCTCATCTGGCGGAGGCGTTCCTGGGGTGGGCGCCGCCGCTCGGGCGGCGGGGAGGGGGAAGGGACGGCCGCCCGGACG
>JAITEZ010000014.1 GCA_031281735.1 Deltaproteobacteria bacterium
GCCGCGGGCCCCGGCGGGGCCGGAGGCGCCGGGACAGGGAACCCGAGGTCGTCCAGGAGGTCGTCCGCCACCTCGATGTCCTCGACGGGCACCGCGTCGCCCTCCGAGATCCCCGGGGCCGCCTCGCCCCGGGCCGTCCGGCCGGAGGGAGGCGCCGCCCCGGCGGGGGGGGGCGCAGGGGCGGGCGCGGCGCCCAGATCGTCCGCGAGCTCCGCCTCCTCGCCCAGGCCAGAGAGCTCCGCCACCCCCGCGGCGGGGGGGGCCGCTGGGGCGGGCGCGGCGCCCAGGTCGTCCGCGAGCACCGCCTCCTCGCCCAGGTCCGCGAGATCAGCCACCACCGCGGCTGGGGCAGGCGCGGCGGCGGGCGCGGCGCCCAGGTCGTCCGCGAGCACCGCCTCCGCGCCCAGGCCCGCCAGAGCCACTACCTCGGCAACGGGGGGGGCCGCCTCCGCCGCAGGCGCGGCGGCCGGGGCTTCCGCGAGCCCCTCCTCCTCGTCCAGATCCGACAGATCCACCTCCTCGGCGGCGGGAGGGGTTCCAGCGGCGGGGGCCGCCTCCGCCGCAGGCGCGGCGGCAGGGGCTTCCGCGAGCCCCTCCTCCTCGGCCAGGGACGACAGGTACACCAACTCCGCGGCCGGGTGGGGGGCCGCGGCGGGCGCGCCCTCGGGCGGGAGCTCCTCCACGGGGATGACTTCCACGGCCGTCACGTCCTCCGGGAACCCCGTGCCGTGCGTGGCTTCCGGGGCGGCGGCTGGCGCGGGGGATCCCGGGGGGGCCGCCTCATCGAGGGGCGCGATGGGGAACTCAGGCGGGGCCGTGGCCCTCCCCGCGGCGGGGCCGCCCGCCGGCGGCGGGGGTGCCTCAGACAGACCGGGCGCGGGGCCGACGGGCGGGGCCTCGAAGGCCCCCTCCAGCGGGACGAAGGCGCCCGAGGCGCTGGCCGGGCGGACCGCGGGCGGCGCGAGGCGCGGGAGCGGGGCTTCCCCGCGCGGGACGCGGCCCATGTGGTAGAGCCTGCCGTCCGGGTGGCGGACCGCGAGGATGCCGGTGCGGAAGAGCCGCGAGGCCTTGAAGGACGGGGGCGAGAACTCCCGGAAGGGATCCGGCGGGAAGAGCCTCTCGGTGAGATCGGGGCGGTTCAGGTAGCCCAGGGCCGTCTGGACGCCCCCGACGTAGAGCTCGCCCGTGAACCCGGCGGGCAGGAGCTCCCCCTGGTCGTCCAGGACGTATGCGGGGCAGTTGGGGGCCGGGAAGCCCAGCGACGCCGGCACCGAGCCCGGGGCGCTGGACTCGCCCGCCGCCGCCCCCGCGCACTCGGGGACGCCCAGGATGGAGGAGATCCGGCAGGCGCCGGGGTCGAGGATCCGGATGGGCGAGGGGAGCCCCTCGCCCGCGGCGGATATGATGCTGAAGGGGCTCAGGGGGAACTTGGAGACGAAGAGCTTCAGGGCGCCGGGCGGGAGCCAGAGGGAGGTCGCGCCGCCGTCCGCGGCCGAGCGGCGGAGGAGGGCCAGATCGCGCCTCTCCTCCTCGGTGAGGACGAGCGTCCGGGCGCCGGAGGCGAGCGGGGTGAGGATCTCCAGGAAGGAGATCTCGCTCGTGAAGGGCAGGAACGCGGTCTGGGTGTCCTCGGGGCGCAGCTCCAGGAACTCCGCCGTCCAGGCCGTGAGGTTCAGGAGGGCGGCGTGGCTTATGACCACCCCCACCTGGCCGCCGCCTCCCTCGGGGTCGCGCGCGTAGCACACGTAGGCAGGGAAGTCGGGCTCGGCCAGGCAGGGCCCGGCGTCCCCCGGCCCCGGCGGGGGCGCGGCGGGCGCGCCCCCGCCGGGGCCGCCCGCGCCGCGGGCGGGCAGGAGCACGCGGCCAGCGGGGTCGACCACCGCGGCCCCGGGGGCCCTGCCGAGCGCCGCCGCGAGCGGCGGGGGCACGCCGGGCCCGTCCACCACCACGGCCCTGGGCGCCGCGTCCGCGAGGAGCGCGAGGAGCTCCCCCTCGTCCCCGGCGGGCAGGGGCACCGCGGCGGCGCCGCTCCGGAAGACGCCCAGGAGGGCCCCGGGGTAGGCGGGGGTGCGGTCCATGAGCAGGCCCACGCGGTCGCGGCCGGGTTCCACGCCCAGGGAGGCCAGGGCGGCGGCGAGCGCCCCCGAGGCGCGGGCCAGGTCCCCGTAGGTGAGGGAGGCGGCCCCCTGGGCCACCGCCGGCCTCTTGGGCCCCAGCGCCGCCCACTTGGAGAAGAGGAGCGGCACGGTGCCGCCCTCGTAGACGCGGGCCAGCGCCCCCTCGGCCTCCAGCTGGGCGAGCATGGCCTGATCGGAGGCGAGCCGCAGGCGGTTCACGGGGAGGGAGGGGTCGCGGGAGGCGGAGGCGAGCACGGAGAGGTAGGCCTCGGAGAGGATGTTCACCTGCCAGGGCAGGAAGTGCCCCGTGTCATAGATGAACTCCGCCTCGAGGGCGGGGGGCCCCTCCCGCCAGCTCACCGCGAGCGGGAACGCGAAGGCCCGGGAGCGCTCCTCGACCCCCTCGAGCCGCAGGCCGCCCGGGTCGGCGGGCATGACCGGCCCGCGCATGCCGAAGAGGTGCCCCACCGTCTCGCCCCTGAGGGGCGAGACGCCCTCGATCTCGAAGAGCGAGACGCCGGCGTGCGCGGCGGCCGCGGCGGCAGCCGCGGCCGTCTCCGCCACGACGTCGGAGAAGGGCGCCCCCGCAGGCGCCCGCACGGTCACGGGCACGACGGCCCAGGCGGGGCCCATCAGGGAGGGGAGGCCCCCGCCGCCCTCGCGTCCCGAGACGGCGAGGCCGCAGGTGGCCGACCCGCTCCGGGTGGCCCGGGCCACGAGCACCCCCCAGGCCGCGAGCAGGAAGCACTCCAGCGGGGCCCCCAGCGCGGCGGCAGCACCGCGCACCGCGTCCGAGAGGTCCCGGGGGAGCTTCAGGGCCGCGGCGTCGGAGACGAGGCTCGCCGGGACGCCGGGTTCCCCCGCGAGCGGGAAGCGGCCCGGGAGCCGGGTGGGGCCCCGGAGATCCCCGAGCTCCCCGCGCCAGAACTCGAGATCCCGCTCGCGGGCCTCGGGGGCGCGGCGGCGCTCCATGTAGGAGGCGTAGGCGGGCGCGGGGGGGGCCCCCGGCGCCTCCGCCCCCCCCCAGAGCTCCCGGAAGAAGATCTCCACCGACCAGCCGTCGAAGGCCAGGCGGTGGAAGCTGCACAGGAGCTCCCAGCCGTCGTCCGCGACGCGCAGGAGCGAGGCCCGGAAGAGCGGGGCCCTCCCGAGATCGAGGAGATCCGAGCGGTGCCTGGCCTCGAGCGCCGCGAGACGCGCCTCGCGCCGGCGAGCGTCCTCGAAGCGCAGATCCTCCTCGGTGAAGACCTCCGCGAGCCGGGGCGCCCCCCGCTTCCAGAACTGTACGGGGAGGCCCGCGTCGCGCGGCGCTATCGCCAGGCGGAAGACGTCGTGGCGGTTGATGACGCGCCGGAGGCTCTCCCGGAAGGCCTGGGGCTCCAGGCGCCCCCGCAGCCCGGCCTTGACGGTCGTGACCATGGGCCCGACGCTCCGGGGCTCGGCGGGGGAGTGGCCGCCGCCCGCCAGCAGGGCGCACTGGCCGGGGGACAGGGGCATCACGAGCGCCAGGTCGTCCCCGGCGCGGGCCCGGATCCTGTCCCGCTCGGCCTCGCCCATGTCCCCCGGGGCATGGGCGAAGGGGTCGCGCCCGGGGGCGAGGACGGGGGCGAGATCGGCGGCGGCGGGCGCGGGGGGGCCCTCGTCCTCCGGGGGGGATCCCGGCCCGCGGGGGGCCGCGGGCCCGGCGCCCGCCTCGGGCCCTCCCCCGGAGCCCGCCGCCGCCCCGTCCTCGGGGCCGGGGGCGGGCAGGGCCTTCACGTCCACGCGGCCGAAGGCGTCCAGAGGGAACTCCGGGAGGATGACGATGCGCTCGGGCACCATGTAGCCGGGGAGGCGGTCGGCGAGATGCCTCCTCACCGCCGCGGCCGAGGCGGGGCGGTCGTCCGAGAGGGTCAGGTACGCGCAGAGGTAGGGCTCGAAATAGAAGGAGTAGTCCTCGCGCCGCACCACCAGGGCCTCCAGGACGCCCTCGGCGCCCAGGAGCGTCCTCTCCACCTCGTGCACGGGGACCATGACGCCGCGGATCACGGTGCGCTCGCCCGCTCGCCCGAAATAGTCCAGCCGGCCGTCGGGCCGGCGGCGGGCCAGGATCCCGGTCCGGAAGAGCCGCTCCGCGCGGTACTCGGGCGGCGACAGCGGCGCGAAGGGGTCGGCCGTGAAGGCCCGCGCCGTCTCCCCTGGCCTGCGGTCGTAGCCCAGCGCCGTCTGCACCCCGCCGCAGCAGAGCTCGCCGGGGAAGCCGGCGGGCACGAGGCGCATCTCGCGGTCAAGCAGGTAGGACGGGCAGTTGGGGGCGGGGCGGCCCATGGTCTCGGGGAAGGAGCCGGGCCGCGCGTCCTCGGCCAGGGACGTGATGGCGCACTCCGGCAGCCCGAAGCAGTTGACGATCCGGCAGCCCGACATGTCCTTGATGAGGCCCTTGAGGTTGTCGCCGGAGAGCCCGCGGCCCCAGGTGAGGATGGTCTTGAGCCCGTAGAGGGGGTGCCGCGAGGCGTACTGGCGGAGCTTGCGCAGGGGGAGCGACAGCGAGGTCACCCGGTGGCTGTGCACCGTCTCCCAGAGGTTCTCGGCCGCCGTGGACTCCCCCCCGGGCAGGAGCAGGACCGCCGCGCCCCGGGTCAGGGGCACGAGGATCTCCATGAGCGACACGTCCGAGGCGGGGGTGGCGAAGGCGCAGTGCAGGTCGCCGGGGGCGATGTCCAGGAAGTCGCCCGACCAGGCGGCCTGGTTGCAGAGGGCGCGGTGGCTCACCACGACGCCGCGGGGCCCGCCGGGCTGGGGCGCGCCGGGGGCGGCGGGCGGGGACGCCGCGTCGTCGGCCGGGGGAGCGGGCGGCTCTGGGCCGTCCGCCCCGCGCCCGCCCAGGAGCCTGCCCGAGACGTAGACGATGTAGGCGGGCGAGTCGGGGTCGATGGAGACGCGGTCGCGCTCGCGCTTGACGAAGTGCACCGAGAGCTTCGAGAAGCCCATGACGCCCGAGGAGCCGCCCCGGAGGTAGAAGCCCTGGTGGTCCACCACGGGCGTGTCCCCCAGGGACTCCAGGCAGGAGGCGAGGTTCTGGGGGAGCCTGCGGCTGCAGACGACCAGATCCGGGGCGCACTCCGCCAGGAGCTGCCCCAGGAGATCCGGGGGGACGCCCGTGGAGAGCGGCACCGCGCAGGCACCGCTCTTGAGCGCGCCCAGGAGGGTCTGGGGGTACTCCTGGGCGCCGGGGGCGAAGATCAGCGCCACGCGGCAGCGCGGGCCGTAGCCCGCGACCTTGAGCTGCGCCGCGAACTTCTCGCTCTCGTTGTCGAGGTCGCGGTAGCTCTGGGCGAGATCGCCCCCCTTGACGGCGGGCGAGGAGGGGTTCTCCTTGACGGCGCGGGCGAAGAGATCCAGCACCGTGCCCCCGGCGTACCGGGAGGGCCGCGCGTTGTTCTGCCGCACGAGGCTCAGGTCCTGCTCCGGATCCGAGAGCCGCAGGGAGCCCAGGGTGGCCCCGGGGGAGTTCGCGGCGTCCTCCATGACCTGCTGGAAGGCGAGGGCTATCACCTCCACCTGCCAGTGGTCGTAGAGGGCCGTGCGGTACACGAAGTGTAGCTCGGGCATGCGGGCGTGGTCGCGGACGTTCAGGGACAGCGAGCAGGCGCCGGGGGAGCCCGACTCCTTCACGCGCTCTACCTCCGGGGCGCCCGGTCCCGGAGCGAAGGCGGGCAGGTAGGAGAAGCCGTGGCTGAAGACGTCGGCCCCGAGGCGGGTGAGCGGGGCGAGCCTGCCGCGGGAGATGAAGTCGGTGCGGGCGGCCGCCGCCGCCGCGGCCGCCGTCTCCTTGAGGAGATCCGAGAATGTCCCCCCCCAGGGGAGCCGGGCCGGGATAGGCATCTGGATCGCGAGGGGCCCCAGGGGCCACCCGGCCTGATCCACGGGCCAGCCGGCGGGGGCGCCCGCCCCCTGGTCGCCGGGGAGCTCGAGGCCGAACACCACGGTCTCGCTGAGGGTGAGCCGGCCCAGGAGCACCGCCCAGACCCCCGCCAGGAACAGAGCCTTGGGGACTCCCTCCCTGGCGGCCGCCTCCGCGAGGAGGGCGTTGGTCTCGGGCCTGAGCCGCGTGGTCACCGACTGGATCCCGCCCCCGTCCCTGGCCTCGGCGAAGCCCGGGCGGCGGGGTATGCGGGTGGGGGCGTCCACGGCCTCCAGGGCCGCCTTCCGTGACTTGAGGCCCCGCTCCAACCCGCCGGGGCCCGGCAGGGACGAGAGCGCCCCCGCGAGCGGCGGGAAGGAGGGCCGGGCCCCCTCCGGCGCGGACACCAGGAACTCCAGGACCTTCTGGGCCGAGCGCGGGTCGTAGACGAGCCGGGAGGTGGAGAGCATGAGCTCGGAGGAGTCAGGGCCGGTCCTGACCAGGGTCGCCCGGAAGGCGCCGGGGCGCGAGCTGTCAGAGAGCTCCTCGGCGTCGCGGAGGGCCGTCTCGGCGAGACTGCGCTCCCGCCGGGGGAGGGGGAGACCGGCGAGATCCAGGAAGCGCAGCACCTCCGAGACCTTGGGGATCCTGCGGGAGAGCGCGTTCACCGGGGGGAGGCCGGGGTGCACCGCGAGGCGGACTATGTCCAGGCCCTCGCAGAGGGCCCGGGCGCGCCGGATCGTGGCCCCGGGGTCGGGGACGCCCCGCATGACCGCGCGGCGCGTCTCCACGCGGGTGGAGGGGGGCGGCGCGGGGAGCCTCCCCGGCAGGAACCAGTCCTCCTGGCCGGGGGCGCAGGGGAGCGCCTTCTGGAGATCGGCGCCGTAGAACGCCTCTATCTCCTCCCGGCGGCCGGGGGGGAGCGGCTGGGGGAAGGAAGCGAAGGGGTTCGCGTCCGCGGGCAGGAGCCTTTCCCCCTCCTCCGGGAACTCAGCGCCGAAGGGAGCCTCCGCCGACCCCGTGGGGGCGGGGGAGGCCGGCTGGGCCGGGGCGCGCTCGACGCCTGAGGTGTCGAGGTCTATGATGGCCCCGCCATCGACCGCGCCGATGCCGGCCCCGCCGCCGGGGGTGACGGCACCTTCGGGGGCCGGGCCGCCGGCGCCTGCGACGCCCGGGGCGGCCTCCCCCCCCGCGCGGCCCGCCGGGGCCGCCCCGCCGAGGGCGAAATGCTCCTCGTCCCCGGGTCCCTCCTCGGGGGCGAGGAGGGACGCCGGGATCCGCGCGAGGCGCTCCCAGGCGGAGAGGAAGGCGTCCAGGACGGCCCTGGAGGAGGCGGGGCTCAGGGCCTCCGAGACCTTCAGGAAGAGATGGATCCGGTCGCGCTCCTCGGCCAGGTGGAGGTTCACGGGGGAGGAGCCGCCGGAGGGCGGGAGGGGGACGAAGGTCCCCTCGACCCCCGGCCAGGACAGCAGTTCCGGGTGCAGGTGCTCGTGGGAGACGCACGCCTCCGGGAGCGCCGGGCGCCCCCCGCCCGCCAGCTCCTCCGGGGCGACGGCCCGGTGCCGGTCGGAGCGGCGGAAGGCCTCCTGGAGGGCTGCCGTCCAGGGGGCGTCCTCGGAGGGCGCGGGGACGGCGAGGAGGGCCGTCCGCGCGAAGGGCCCCGCGGCCGCGCGGGACAGGGGGCCGGGCCTCCCCTGCCAGAGCCTGCCGAAGAGCCAGGGCCCGGGGCACTCCGGGAAGGCCCGGGTGAGGGCGAGGGCCAGCGCCCCCGCGAAGAAGATCTCGGGGGCGACGCCGGAGGACGCCGTCCAGGCGCGGTAGGAGTCGAGGGGGGGGCCGGTCAGCTCGCGGGTGACGAGCCGGGCCCGGCCCGAGGACCTGAGCAGCGGGTTGTCCAGGGGGATCCGGGAGAACCCGGCCCGCGCCAGCTCGCCCGTCCAGAACTCCCGGGAGAGCCCGGCGCGGCCCTTTCCGCTCCCCGCAGCCCAGGGCGGGTCGGAGGCGAGGTAGCGGGCGACCTCTGCCTCGGCCTCGGACAGGTCGGCGGGCGGCGGGAGCTTGCCGCCCCGGCGCAGGAGCCCCGAGACGTCCCGCAGGAGGATCATCAGGCTCTCGCGGTCGACCGCCGCGGCCAGGGACTCGAGGAGGAACACCGATGAGCCGCCCCGCTCGACCAGGGCGGCCCCGGCCGGGGGGGCGAGGCGGGGATCGCGGGGGCCCAGGAAGGGCCTCACCGCGTCCGCGTCGGTCTCAGAGGCGAAGTCCGGGGCCACGCGGAGCACGAGGGCGGCCTCCTCCTCGGTCTTGATCCAGGCCCCGTCGGCCGTCCGGCTCACGCTGCGGTTCAGGGCCTCGTGGCGGGAGGGGAGTTCCAGGACGGCCTCCCGGAGGGCCTGGACCGGGATCTGCCCCTCAGCGCGGAAGGCCACGGCCTCCCTGGCGGGGGGCGCGGCGCCCTCGCCCCCCGCGGGCGCGAGGCCCGGGGCCAGGGCCGGCGGGAGCTCCACGTAGACGCGGGGGGCGCCGCGGCCGGCGGAGAAGCCGAAGCCCCCCTCCCGCAGGGCCAGGACCGCCTTGACGACGGCGTCCCCGAGGGCCCTCGTGTCCTCGGGGCCGTGGGCAGCGGAGACCGCCATGACGCGCCCCGCGCCCCGGCCCTCCCTGCTCCCGGTGTAGATCCCGGACTCCAGCAGGAGGAGCCGGAAGAGCTCGCCCTCCAGCTCCGCCGCTCCGGGCGCGGCGGGCCCCAGCCGCCGGAGGCGGAAGAAGGGGCCGAAGGAGACGAGGCGCAGGGGCGCCCCCTTCTCCTGGAACCAGAGGTTGAGCCGGAGAGACAGGGCCTCCAGGAGCGCCCGCGCCCTCTCGCGGTAGCCGGCGGCGTTTGCCTCGTGCCAGGAGAGCGCGGCGGCCAGGGCCGCGAGGGAGAGGGGGAAGGCGGGAGCGCCCAGGGCTCCCGCGCCGCGCAGGTCGAGCCGCCCCAGGAAGTCCTCCGAGACGCAGAGGATCCCAGCGGGGAACCCGCCGGCCAGCCCGCCCCCCCAGACGGAGAGGTCCGCCTCGGAACCAAGCCGCGGCCCCGCCCCCCCTGGCAGGAACCCCGGGCCCAGCACCGTCTCGTCGAAGACCACCGCGGCGCCGCGCTCCCTGGCCGCACGGCACAGCCGGGCCAGGTAGGACGGGCTCTGGAAGCGCAGATCGGAGGAGGGGGCAGGCTCCGCCACCACGCAGGCCAGGGACGGGCCCGCCTCCTGGAGGGCCGAGAGCGCCCGCTCGGTCCCGAAGTCGAGCAGCAGGAGGGAGCCGGGGTCGGCGGGGAGGGCGCGCCCCTCGGGGTCGCCCACGAAGGCCAGGTGCTCCCGGAACCCCGGGGTGCAGCGGGAGAAGGCCGCGACCAGGCGCCTGCCGGTCACGGCGCGGGCGAGGATGATGGCCGCCCGCACGGCCCCGGCCTCGGAGGAGAAGAACGAGGCCCTGGCGCCCCGGCCCAGCAGGGGCGCCGCGAGCGCGGCCGCTCCCCGGGCCGCGTCGGAGAGCGAACCGTCGGCGGGGAGCCCCCTGTCGAGCGTGCGCGAGACCGCCTCCGTCACGAACGGGGGGTTGTGGCCCAGGATCCCCATGGCGAGGGAGAAGTCCAGGCAGTCGTTCCCGTCCAGGTCCAGGAAGCGGGCGCCCGCCGAGTGCCTGACCACCGGAGGGTACGCGGCCCCGGACAGCGGCCCCGGCGCGAGGCCCCCCGCCCCCGCCGCGGGGCCCGCGGTCTCCAGCGACTCGCGGGAGAGGCGGGTGCGGGCCTGGAAGCGCTTGACCAGCCCCTCCGCGAACTCCGCCTGGCTGGACGTGAGCTCGAGGGGCGACGGCACGCGGTATCTCGCGGGGCCGCGGGCCGGAGGCGGGGCGGCAGGCCCCGCCCCGGGGGCGGCGGGGCCTGCCGGGGGGCCCGCGGCGGCGGGCGCGG
>JAITEZ010000021.1 GCA_031281735.1 Deltaproteobacteria bacterium
CGCGAGGAACCCCCCACCGATGCTCTACAGACTCTTTCTCGAACTGTCCTCGGAAGTGAGCTTCCTGAACGTGTTCCGCTACATCACGTTCCGCATCATCCTCGCCTCGCTCACCTCCATGGCGCTGTGGTTCCTCCTGGGGCCGGCCTTCATCAGGAAGGTCAAGGCCTTCCGGCTCAGCCAGTACATCCGGGCCGAGGGCCCGGAGAGCCACCAGAAGAAGGCGGGCACGCCCACCATGGGGGGGCTCCTGGTCCTGGGGGCGGCCCTGGCCTCCTGCCTGCTGTGGGCCGACGTCTCCTCCCCGAACGTGATCCTCATGTGGGGGGTCGTCCTGGCCTTCGGGGCCGTGGGCTTCCAGGACGACTACCTGAAGATCCGCCGGAAGCGCAACGAGGGCCTGACCGGCAGGCAGAAGCTGGCCCTCCAGTGCTTCCTGGCCCTCCTGGGTGGCCTCGCCCTCTACAACTCACCCGGGTTCAGCCCCGTGCTCACCTTCCCGGTCTTCAAGAACCTCCTGGTCGACCTCGGCCCCTTCTACGTTTTCTTCGCCGCGCTGGTGCTGGTCGCCAGCAGCAACGCCGTCAACCTGACCGACGGCCTGGACGGGCTGGCCGCCGGCCCCTTCGTCATGGCGGGCGCCACGTACATGGTGTTCGCCTACTGCGCGGGCAACAGCATCATCGCGGCCCACCTGCAGATAGCCCGCGCCCCCGGGGCGGCCGAGGTGGCGGTGATCCTCTCTGCACTGATAGGCAGCGGTCTCGGGTTTCTCTGGTACAATTCCTACCCTGCGCAGATCTTTCTTGGTGACACTGGATCCCTTTCCCTCGGGGCCTCGCTGGGTTACGCGGCCCTGGTGGTCAAGCAGGAGCTCCTGCTGGTGCTGGTGGGCGGCATCTTCGTCATCGAGGCGCTCTCGGTCATCGGGCAGGTGTCGTTCTACAAGGCCACCCGCGGCAGGCGCCTCTTCCGCATGAGCCCTCTGCACCACCACCTGGAGCTTAAGGGACTGGAAGAACCCAAAATAATCGTTAGGTTTTGGATAATAGCTGTGATTCTCGGTCTCGCAGGGCTTTCGACCCTAAAACTGCGATAGGAGAACATCATCATCCCCTGCGGGGGCCGCGCGAACCCCCCGGGGGCGCGGAAAGGAGACGACATGCACGATCCTCAAGTCTCAAGGGCCCTGATTCTCGGGGCCGGGAGATCGGGGGCGTCCGCCGCGAGGCTTCTCAGGCGCCTCGGCGTGGAGCCCTCCGTCTACGACGACAACCGCCCCTGGGACCGCAAGGGACGCGCGGCGGAGCTCGCCGCGGCCGCCCGCCTGCTGGGCCCCGGCGACATCCGGGGCGCGGGGGACTTCGACCTGGTGGTGGTGTCGCCCGGTGTCCCCGCGTCCCACCCCATCGTGAAGGAGGCCATGGCGCGGCAGATCCCCGTGGTGGGCGAGCTGGAGTTCGCCTGGAGCAGGCAGGACCTGCCCGTCGCGGCGGTCACGGGGAGCAACGGCAAGAGCACCGTCACGGAGCTCGCCCATCACATCCTCACGCGCCTCGGGGCGCGGAGCGCCTGCGCCGGGAACATCGGCAAGCCCTTCTCCGAGGTGGTGCTGGAGCAGATGGAGGGCGCCGCGAGCTACGCCTCGGCGGTCCTGGAGGTGTCCAGCTTCCAGCTGGAGACCGTGCGGGACTTCCGGCCCCGGGGCGCGGCCTTCATCAACTTCTCCCCGGACCACATCGACCGCCACCTGGACATGGGCGAGTACTTCCGCCTCAAGTGCCGCATCTTCCAGAACCAGGGCCCGGACGACATGGCGATCCTGAACGAGGACGAGCTCACCATCAGCCTCAAGAGCGTGAGGGGCCGCCGCTTCGGCTTCTCGCGGCGGTCGCGGCCGGCGTTCGGGGCCTGGGTGGAGGCCGAGGGCGGCCGGGAGATCGTCCGCGTCGCGGACGGCGGGACGGTTCTGGGCGAGAGGCCCTGGGACACCCTCGGCCTCAGGGGCGCCCACAACCAGGAGAACCTCATGGCGGCCGTGGGGCTCGCCATGTCGCTGGGCCGCGGGGCCCAGGAGTCGCTGGACGCCGCGGTGGGCTTCTCGGTCCCGGACCACCGGCTGGAGTTCGTGGGCTGCTGGAACGGGATCGACTGGTACGACGACTCCAAGGGCACCAACTCCGGGGCGGTGGCGACGGCCCTCAGGAACTTCCGGGACGGCTCGGTGGTGCTCATCCTCGGCGGCCGCGACAAGGACATGGACTTCCGGATCCTCAAGGAGCCCGTCCGCGCCAAGGTCAGGCACCTGATCCTCATGGGGGAGGCCAGGGAGCGGATCAAGAGCAGCCTGCGCGGCACCTCGGCCATGACCTCGGTCTCCTCCATGGACGAGGCGGTGACCGCCGCACTCCGGCACGCGCGGGGGGGCGACACCGTGCTCCTCTCCCCCGCCTGCGCCTCCTTCGACATGTTCTCCGGCTACAGGGAGCGGGGCGAGGTCTTCCAGCGCGAGGTGCGCCGCCAGAACGAGAACCCCCGGCGCTCCCCCTCCAGGGGCGGCGTCGGCCGGCCCCCCAAGGACCGCTCCGGGGAGGAGGGATCCGACGGGGACGGCCCAGGCGGGCCGGAGCAGTACGGGGGCGCCGCTGGGGCCCCCAGGCGCCGGGGCAGGCCCCCCAAGGCCGCAGCCTCCCAGGCGGTGACACCCGGGAAGGCCGCGGACTGGGCGGCAGGCGCCAGCCGGGCCGGCGACGGCGACGGCCGCAAGGCCGTGGAGCCGGACTTCGGGATCGGCGCCCTCAGGCTCTGAGAGGCCCTGGCGGGCCCCGCCGTCCCGGGGCCCTGCCGGGACGGCGGGGCCCCGGGACGCGCCGGGCGCGGCACGGCAAGGCGATGGCAAGGAAGGAGCGGGCCCCCGGCGGGCCCGCGGGCGGCAATCATGGACTACCTATCAGCGAGACAGGAAACGGCGGGGGCGGCGGCGGTGCCGTCCCCGGCGGCGGCGGCCGGGGCCTTCCCGGCGGCGGCGGCCGGGGCCTTCCCGGCGGCGGCGGCCGGGGCCTTCCCGGCGGCGGCGGCCGGGGTCTTCCCGGCGGCCGCGGCGGCGCCCCTCCCTTACCGGGGCGCAGAGCGCCGGCGCCTCTCGCGGGTGGTGCGCGCTGGTTGCTCCGGCATCATGCCCGAGGTCCGGATCGGGCTCGTGGGCGAGGATCTCGCCCGCCTCATGCTGGACGACCAGGCCGGTCTCCTGGGGGCGGAGGGGGTGCGCGCGGTCCGCGAGATGGCCGTCCGCGCCATGCACACGGGCTCGGTGGCGATCATTCTGGAACGGGCGGCCGAGAGGCTGCGCGAGGAGGCGGCGGCGGCCGAAGCGGGGCACGGGTCCTTGCCGGAGGGCGCCCAGGAGGCTCTCGCGGCGGCCGGGGCTCTCGCGGCTGCCGGGGCTCCCGCGGCGGCGGGACAGGAAGGGGGTGAGTGATGAACAGGGATTCGGGCGCGGCCGGGCGGGTCTCGGCCTACCTGCGCCAGGACACGGTCCTCGTGTCCGTGGTGATCCTCCTCGCGGGGATCGGGCTCGCGACCCTCCTGTCGGCGAGCTACCTGCGGGCCGAGCTCTACGAGAAGGACCCGTACTTCTACTTCAACAGCCAGGCCCTGCGCTTCGCCGTCGGCGCCGCCTGCGGCTTCGCGGCCTTCCTGGTCCCGGTGCGCTTCTGGATGAAGGCGGGGCCGGTGGTGGGCGTGCTCACGGTGCTCCTGCTCCTGCTCCCGCTGGTGCCGGGCTTCCAGGCCTCGGCGTCCGGGGCCACGCGCTGGATCTCCCTGGGCGGGCTCTCCTTCCAGCCCTCCGAGTTCGCGAAGGTGGGCATAATCATCTACATGTGCTGGTCCCTCTCCACCAAGGGCGAGCTCGCGCGGGGATTCTGGTACGGCTTCGTGACCCACTCCGCGGTGATAGGCATCTTCTGCGGGCTCATCCTCCTGGAGCGCGACCTGGGCGGCGCCGTGGTGGCCTGCGTCATCATCTGCGGCATGAGCTTCGCCTCGGGGCTCCGCTGGTCGTACGTGGCGCTCTTCGCCGGGATAGTGTCGGTGGCCTGCTGGCAGTTCGTGTCCGCCTACGGGTACCGCGTTGCGCGCATCCGCGGCTGGCTCGACCCCTGGGCCGACCCCACGGGCGCGGGCTACGTCATCCTCCACTCGTTCTACGCCTTCGCGAACGGCGGCATCTTCGGCACGGGGCCCGGCGAGGGGCTGGAGAAGCAGTTCTTCATCCCGGAGATCCACACCGACTACATCTTCACCGTCGTGGGCGAGGAGCTGGGGCTGGCGGGCGTGCTCCTGGTGGCGGGGCTCTTCCTGGCCTACGCCCTGCGCGGCCTCTGGATCGCCAAGGCCTCGCCCGGGCTCCCGGGCTACTACATGGCCGTGGGCGCGGCGCTGGCCGTGGGAGTGCCGGCCTTCATCAACATGGGCGTCGCCCTCTCCCTCTGGCCCTCCAAGGGGCTCGCGCTCCCCTTCTTCAGCCACGGCGGCTCGAACCTCGTGGCGAGCCTGGTATGCACCGGCCTCCTCCTGCGCGTGGCGGCGGACGGCTGGATGGATCATGAGAGCGGGGGCGCGGCCGCCGCCCCCGCCCGCGAGGCGACCGCGGCCGCAGGCGCCCGGCTGTGAGGATCACCCCCTCCGCTGCCCGGGGCCCGTCCCGGGCCCTGCCGGCCACCCCATCCGCGGCCCCGGCCCGGCCGGCCGCGCCCGGGATCCCCGCGCCGGGGGGGGGGCGGGCGTGACCGGGGTGCGCGTGCTCATGGCAGCCGGCGGCACGGGGGGGCACGTCATGCCCGCCGTGGCCGTGGCGGGGGCGTTACGGGCACTCGACCCCGAGGCCCAGTTCCTCTTCGTGGGGGCGGGCCGCCCCGCCGAGGAGGCGGCCCTCGCCCCGGGCGGCTGGGCCCGGGCCACCGTCGCGGCCGCGCCCATCAAGGGCAAGGGCCCCGCGGGCAAGGTGCGGGGGGGGCTCGCGGCCGTCCGCGCCTTCCTGCAGGCGGTGCCCATCGTCAGGCGCTTCTCCCCGGACCTGGCCTTCGCGACCGGCGGCTACAGCTCGGGGCCCGTGGGGATCGCCGCCCGGGCGCTGCGGGTGCCCCTGGTCATCCACGAGCAGAACCGCAGGCCCGGCCTCACCAACCGCCTCCTGGGGCGCGTCGCGCGCCGGGTGTTCACGGGGGATCCCGGGGCCGGGGCGGGCTTCCCCCCGGGCCGGACGGTCTTCGCCGGGAACCCCGTCCGGCCCGGCATCTTCGCCGCCGCCCCCAAGTCCTACGAGGCCGGCCGCGGCTTCACCCTCCTCATCCTGGGCGGGAGCCAGGGCGCCGCGAGCCTCAACCGGGCCGCGGCCCGGGCCCTTCCCGGGCTGAGGGCCCTGGGCGCCGGGGTGCGGGTCATCCACCAGGCCGGGGCGGCGGGCGCGGGGGAGCTCCGGCCCCTCTACGAGGCCTCGGGGATCCCCTTCGAGCTGGGGGCCTTCTTCACCGACATGGAGCGGCTCTACCGCGAGGCGGACCTGGCCCTGTGCCGCGCGGGGGCGCTCACCCTCGCCGAGCTCGCCGCGGCCGCAGTCCCCTCCGCGCTGGTGCCGCTCCCCTGGGCCGCGGACGACCACCAGACCGAGAACGCCAGGGCCTTCGAGAGGGAGGGGGCGGCGGTCCTCCTGCCCGAGAGCGGGCTCACCCCCGAGGGGATAGTCTCCCTGGTGGGGGCGCTCGCCGCGGATCCGGGCCGCCTCGGCGGGATGAGCCGGGCGGCGATGAGGCTCGCCCGGCGGGACGCGGCCGCCCTGATGGCCAGGGAGATCATGGAGATCGCGGCGCCCCGGCGGGACCGCCGGGGCCGCCGCGCCGCGGCGGCGGGGTAGGGGCCGCGGGGCAGCGCAAGGGCCGCCGGCATGGCGGCGGGGCAGTTCCCGGGCCGCCGGCGTGGCGGCGGGCCGGGCCGCGGAACAGGCGGCCGGAAACAGGCGGCCGGAAACAGGCGGCCGGATACGGGCGGCCGGATACGGGCGGAAGGGATCGTCTCAGGGGATGTACAGGAAAAGGCGCAGCATACACTTCGTGGGCATAGGCGGCATCGGCATGAGCGGCATCGCCGAGGTGCTCCACGACATGGGCCACGAGGTGTCCGGCTCGGATCTCGCCGAGGGCGCCCAGACCAGGCGGCTGGCGGGGCTCGGGATCCGGGTGGCCATCGGCCACGACGCCTCCCAGGTCAGGGGCGCGGACGTGGTGGTGGTCTCCTCGGCGGTGAGGGAGGACAACCCCGAGGTGGCGGCGGCCCGCGCCGAGCGCATCCCCGTCATCCCCCGGGCCGAGATGCTCTCGGAGCTCATGCGCCTCAAGACCTCGGTCGCCGTGGCCGGCTCGCACGGCAAGACAAGCACCTGCTCCCTACTGGGCACGGTCCTGACCGAGGGCGGCCTGGACCCGACCCTCGTCATCGGCGGGCGGGTGGACAACCTGGGCGTCAACGCGCGGCTGGGCCGGGGCGGCTACCTGGTGGCCGAGGCCGACGAGTCGGACGGATCGTTCCTGATGCTGTCGCCCACCGTGGCGGTGGTGACCAACATCGACCGCGAGCACATGAACTACTACCGGGATCTCGACCACCTCAAGGAGACCTTCCTGACCTTCATGAACCGGGTCCCCTTCTACGGAGCGGCGGTGCTGTGCCTGGACGACCCCGAGGTGCAGAGCCTCATCCCCCGGGTCAGGAAGCGCTGCGTGACCTACGGGCTCTCAGCGCAGTCGCAGGTCACCGCCCGCAACGTCGCGCGGGAGGGCTGGGGCCACTGCTTCGATCTCCACGCGGGCGGCGAGGCCCTGGGCCGCCTGCGGGTGAACATCCCCGGCAGGCACAACGTCCTGAACGCGCTGGCGGCGGCCGCGGTGTCCCTCGAGATGGGCGTCTCCTTCGAGGACCTGCGCCGCGGGGTGGAGGGGCTCTCCGGCGTGGGCCGGCGCTTCGAGAGGAAGGGCGAGGCCGGGGGCGTGAGGGTGCTGGACGACTACGGCCACCACCCCACCGAGATCCGGGCCACCCTCTCCGCCCTGGCGGAGATCTTCCCGGACAGCAGGAGGATAGTGCTGTTCCAGCCGCACCGGCACACGCGGACCAGGGATCTCTTCGACGAGTTCGTGAGATCCTTCAACCAGGCGGACCTCCTCTGGGTGGCCGACATCTACGCGGCGGGCGAGGAGCCCTTCGAGGGCGTGGACTCCCGCTCCCTCGCCGAGGCCCTCCGCTCCCACGGCCACGGGGGCGCCCGCTACGCGGGCGCGGTCTGCTCCATCCCGGACCAGGTGCTCCCCGGGCTGCGGGAGGGGGACGTGATCCTCTCCCTGGGCGCCGGGAACATCTGGGAGGCCGGGGTCGAGATCCTGCGGCGGCTGGGCGGGGGCGGCGCGTGAGCGGGCGGCTCGCATACGGCGCCCGCGGCGGCGGCCCCGCGGGCCGCGGCGGCGCCGGCTTCCGGGCGCTGGACCCGTGCCTCCTCGCGGGGCTCGCCGCCAGGTGCCCCGTCCCGGCCGAGACGGCGAGGCCGCTCGCCCCCCTCACGAGCTTCCGGACGGGAGGGCCCGCTGCCCTCTTCGCCTCCCCTGCGGACGAGGGGGGGCTCGCGGCGCTCCTGGGCTTCGCGGACGGCGAGGGGCTCCCGGTCTTCCTGCTGGGCGGCGGCACGAACGTGGTCTTCGACGATCTCGGGCTCGAGGGCCTGGTGATCAGGCTGTCCGGGGCCTTCCGGGCGGTCCGCCCCCTGGGGGGCGGCGCGGGCGGGCCGCGGGCCTGGGCCGGGGCCGCGGCGCCGCTCTCCGCGGTGGCGGACTTCGCGCGGGCGGCGGGCCGCGACGGCTGGGCCAGGCTCAGGGGCATCCCCGGCACGCTGGGCGGGGCGCTGGTCATGAACGCCGGGGCCCACGGCGCCGAGGCCGGGGGGCTGGCGGAGTCGGTGGAGGTGCTCTCGGGGGGCCGGATCCTCCGCCTCGGCCGGGACGAGTGCGGCTTCCGGTACAGGGGCTCGGATCTCGCCGGGCTGGGGGCGGTCCTGGGGGCAGAGATCCTGCTGGGGGAGGCCGCTGGCGCGGACGCGATCGCCCGCCTGGAGAGGGAGACGCTCGCCGCGCGCCGGGGGAGGCTCCCCGCGCTGCCCTCGGCGGGGTCGGTGTTCCGCAACCCGCCAGGTGCGGCGGCGGGGCGGCTGATCGAGGAGTGCGGGCTCAAGGGCGCGCGGATAGGGGGCGCCCTCGTGAGCCGCGAGCACGCGAACGTCATCGTTAACGCGGGCGGGGCCTCGTCCTCGGAGATCCGGGCCCTCGCGTCCCTGGCCCGCCTGGAGGTCCTGAAGAGGCACGGCGTGGAGCTCGTGCCCGAGATAGTCTTCGCCGACCGCGAAGGGGAGGTGTACCCGTGAGGCCGACCCGACCGACCAGGTTCCCCCAGGGGCAGGGGGCGCGCGACCGCCTCGGCCGCAAGGCCGTGATCCCGCTGGGCCGCGCGCGCAAGATAGCCGAGGCAGTCTCCGCGCGGGGCAAGGCGCCCGAGGCCCCCCAGCGGGCCGCGCCCCCCGCCGCCAACGCCGCGGCCGGGTTCCGGGCGGCCCGCGGGCGCGAGCGCGAGAGGCAGCGCCAGCAGGCGCCCCCGCGGCCCCGCGTCCCGGCGGCCCTCCGCTCGGCGCTGAGGGGCGCCCCGGGCGCCCTGCGGCGGCTGGCGTCCCTGTGCCTCTTCGCCGTCGCGGGGGCGGCGGTGCTCCTCGTGATCTCGTCCGCCTGCCTCTACGCCTACTTCTATTTCTCCGAGAGCGACTACTTCCTCATCAAGCGCCACGACATCCGCGGCATCTTCCGGGTCTCGCGGCAGGAGGTGCTGGCCGCGGCGGGCCTGGACAGGCCTGTCAACACGCTCTCCTACGACACCCAGGCCGCTGTCCGGAACCTCATGAGCCTGCCCTGGGTGGAGGACGCGGACATCTCCCGGACGCCCCTCCCCGACGGCATCACCATACGCATCGTGGAGTACAAGCCGCGGGCCGTGGTGAGCCTGGACAGGCTCTACCACATGGACGGCAGGGGGCGGCCCTTCAAGAGCCTCGAGCCCGGCGAGAACCCCGACAAGCCCATCGTGAGCGGCTTCACTCTCGACGAGCTCCTGGCCGAGGGCCCGCTCGCCGCGGCCGCGGTCAACGAGGTCTTCGAGCTCATGGACATCCTGGACCGCCGCTCGGACGACTGGCGGCTCGACGAGATATCCGAGATCCGCCGCGACGCCGACATCGGCATCACCCTCTTCACGAGGAGCACCGGCATCGAGGCGCGCCTCGGCTTCGGGCCCTTCGCCGAGAAGGCGGCCCGGCTCGGGCGGGTGACCGCGCGGCTCAGGGCGCGGGGCCACCTGGAGGGCGTGACCCACATGAACCTCGAATGCTCGCCGCGGGTCACCGTCCGCTGGGCCCGCGGCAAGAAGCCCCCGGACGTGGGCGTCCCCGACGACCCGGAGGTGGACGAGGAGGAGGGGGGCGCGGGCCCTTGGCCCGTCCCGGGCGCGCCGCCGGCCTGACGGCCCGGCGGGCGGGATCCGGCGCGGCCCCGGGCCGTTTTCCGGCGAGGTCCCGTGCCAGGTCCCCGGTCTCGGTCCCCGGTCTCAGGTTTCAGTGTCCAGTTTTCTGTTTCCAGTTTTCAGTTTTCTGTTTCCAGTTTCCGGTTTCCGGTTTCCAGTTTCCGGTTTCCAGTTTCCAGGGGGTCCCCGCCGGGGGGCCCTGCGGGGCGGCGCTGGCCCCCCGGCTTTCAGGGCCGCCCCGCGGCCCGCGCGGCTCCCGCCGGCCCCGTGCCGGCGGGCCGGGGCGGAGGCCCGCTGAGGAAGGAGCTTCATGACTGATCAGGAGCGCGACAGGCTGGTCGGCCTGGACATCGGGACCACCAAGGTCACCTGCGTGGCCGCGGTGGTCAACGACTTCGGGGCGCTGGAGATCATCGGCGTCGGCAACGCCGCCTCCCTGGGCATGACCCGGGGGGCGGTCACCAACATGGAGGCGGCCAAGGCCTCCATCGCCAAGGCGGTCGACGAGTGCCGGCGCATGGCGGGGTGCCGGATAGACGACGTCTACGTGGGCATCGCGGGGGGCCACATCGCGAGCTTCAACAGCCACGGGGTCGTGGCGGTCCTGGACAAGACCGAGAAGCTGGTGACCGAGGAGGACAAGCGGCGGGCGGTCGAGGCCGCGGAGACCCTTAACATCCCCCAGGGGCGCATCATCGTCCAGAGCATACCCCAGGAGTACAAGGTGGACGACGTGGAAGGCATCCTCGACCCGCTGAACATGGTGGGGGTGCGCCTGGAGGTGAATGTCCACGTCATCACCTCGGCGCTGAATGCCTACCAGAACATAGTCAACTGCGTCTCCGACGCCGATCTCAACATGAAGGAGATGATTCTCGAGTCCCTGGCCTCGGCCGAGGCCGTGCTCACCAGCCAGGAGATGGACGTGGGGGCCGCGGTACTAGATATAGGGGGCGGGACGACGGACGTGGCCATATTGTTGGGGGGTGCCGTGAAATACTCGGGGGTCGTCCCCATGGGGGGCGACAACCTCACCCAGGATCTCGCGCTGGGGCTGCGCACCTCCGTCGAGACCGCCGAGCGCTTCAAGGTGGCCCGGGGCGCCTGCCGGCCGGATCTGCTCTCCCAGGAGGCGCTCGTCATACCCTCGCTGGGAGGCGTGCCCACCGAGGTCGACCCGGCCCACTTCTGCTCGATACTCGAGGGCCGCATGACCGACGTCCTGGAATGCGTGAACATGGAGTTCGTGAAGAGCGGCCTGGACGCCGACGTCCACGAGGTCGTCCTGACCGGCGGGACGTCCCTGCTGCCTGGCGTGGCCGACCTCGCCCGCCGGGTGCTCAACCGCAGCGTGCGCCTGGGCGAGCCCGGCATCGACGGGGGGCTCAGCTCCATGGTGAACGACCCCAGGTACTCCACCGCCATCGGCCTCATCATGTACGGCCTCAAGTGCGACAAGGAGCCCCGCGGGCCCGGCGGCCCCTCCGGCCACGAGGGGGGGGCGCTCCCGGGCAGGCTCTGGCGCTCGATCAGGCGCTTCTTCGCGGGGGATTAGGGCCGGGGCGGGCTTCAGGCCCCCGGTCCGGGTGCCCGCGGCGCGGGCCTCCGGTATCGGGGCGCGGGCCTCCGATCTCAGGGCGCGGCGCGCAGGTATCAAGTCTCAAACGCCTCAAGCCTCTGGGCGCCGCCGTGGAGTCCCGAGGCGGCGTCTCAGGTTCAAAGGCTCCAGCCCCGGGGGGTCAGTCTCGGTTTTCGGGGGGCCGGTCTCAGGTTTCCAGGCCAAAGGCGGAGGCCCGGCCGGGGGAGGGCCCCGCGGCCCCGGCTTCCGGCTCCGGCCCGGGCCCTGTCCCCGGGCCCGGCGTCTAGGGTCCAAGGTTCAAAGCTTCCGATCGGGGGCGAAAGGCGGCCTCCCTCTTGCGGGGCGGGCGAAAGGAATGATCATGCTGGAGAACGGTATCATCGCAGCGCTGGACATAGGCACGACGAAGATATGCTGCATCATAGCCAGCCCGGACGAGAACGGGGGCGTGAACATAGTCGGCATCGGGAACGCGGTCTCGCGGGGCATGGCCCGCGGGATGGTCACCAACGTCGACCGGACCGTGAGCTCGATCCGCTCGGCCGTGGCCGAGGCGGAGCGCATGGCCGGCTGCAAGGTGCGCTCTGTCATGCTGGGCCTCGCCGGGGGGAACGTCAGCTGCTACAACTCCAAGGGCATCGTGGGGGTGAGGGACTCCAGGCGCCGCATCATCACCGAGGACGACAAGCGGAGGGCCATCGAGTCCGCCGTGGCGGGCGAGATCCCCCAGGACCGCGAGCCGCTCCACACCATCGAGCAGGAGTACACGGTGGACGGCGAGACCGGCATCAAGGACCCGGTCGGCATGTGCGGCATGCGGCTGGAGGTCAACATGCACATCTCCACCGTGTCCGTCTCGGCACTCCAGAACGTGCTCAACTGCGCCAAGCAGGCGGGCCTCCGCGTGGACGACGAGGACGTGGTCCTGGAGTCGCTGGCCTCGGCCGAGGCCGTCCTGAGCCCCGAGGAGATGGGGATGGGCGTGGCCATCCTGGACTTCGGAGGCGGGACCACTGATATCGGGGTATACGCCAAGGGCTGCATCCGCCACACGAAGGTGCTCAATTTGGGGGGGGACAGCCTGACACGCGACATCTTCATGACCCTCCGGACCAGCATGGACGAAGCGGAGAAGCTGAAGATCGAGGAGGGGTGCTGCCTGTCGGCCCTCCTCCCCGGCGACAGCGACATGATCACCATCCAGGGGCCGGAAGGCCCGGTGGGCGAGGTGGGGCGCCACGTCCTGTGCGACATCCTGGAGAGCCGGGTCGAGGAGATCATGGGGCACGTGAGCCAGGAGCTCATCATGAGCGGCTTCGACGATCAGGTGATGGAGATAGTCATCACCGGCGGGTCGTCCCTGCTGCGCGGGGTCCCCGAGCTCGCGGAGCAGATCTTCGGCAAGCCCGTGCGGGTGGGCTATCCCGCCTACATGGGCGGACTGTCCCAGATGGTCAACAACCCGAAGTTCTCCACCTGCCTGGGGCTCATCCTCTACGGGCTCAAGAGCCACGAGGAGGCCCTGCGCAACGGGACGTCCAAGTCCAGGGAGAGGCACGGCGTCTTCGGCGGCATCATGAACAAGCTCTTCGGGGGCGGCCAGTAGGATCCCTCCCGCGCGGCGCCCCCGCCGGGGCAGCCCGCGGGAGGGCGGCACGGCGGGGGCGGTCGGCGGGGGAGGAGGCGAAATAAGACCCAAATCAGACCCAAATCGGACCTCGGGCGGGCCCCGCTGGGGTTGAGCCCGCAGGGATCCAGCGGCGCGGGGGGCGGCGCGTCCGAAGGCGTCGCGGGATCCCGCGGCGCCCGCGGCGGGGGCGCGCCCGCCGCGGGGGGGGGGCTTCACGGCTGTCCGCGGGCGGGACGCGGAGCGGCGGCGCCCCCGCGCGGAAAGAGCGGCGGCTTGCGGGTTCCGCGCGGGCCGGGGGAAGGGAAGGAGAAGGAAAAAGAGGGGACGGGAGGAATTTCCCTTGACAGGGGCGGAGCCATCTGCGAGAATGAGACCAACTGGAATAGCGGGCCGCTAGGACGCCTGGTTCGATGCCTGGTTCGGCGGAGGGGGTAAAGGCCCGGCGGCGGGAGCTGAGCAAGTCCCGCGAGGAGAATTCAAGGATCATGGAAGACGACTTCGAATTCGTGGCCCCGGACGAGGGGCCCGGGGCGGTCGGCCAGATCATCAGGGTGTTCGGGATCGGCGGTTGCGGGAACAAGACCGTCGACCACCTGATCAGGTGCGGCAACCTCAGGGGGGTGGAGTTCGTGTCGGCCAACTCCGATCCGCAGGATCTCAAGAACTCCCTCGCGCCCACCAAGATCCTCCTCGGCGTCAAGACCACCAAGGGCAAGGGCTGCGGCGGCAAGCCAGAGCGGGGCCGCCAGGCCTGCCTCGAGGCCCAGGAGGAGATAAAGAGGGCCCTGGCTGGCACGGATCTGCTCTTCATCACCGCCGGCATGGGCGGGGGCACCGGCAGCGGGGGCGCCCCGGTGGTGGCCGAGGCCATGAGCAACCTGGAAAACCCGCCCCTCATCGTCTCCGTGGTGACCACCCCCTTCTCCTGGGAGAGGAACCGGGTGAAGATCTCCGACAGGGTGATAACCGAGCTCACCTCGTTCAGCAACTGCATAATCACGGTCGCCAACGCCAAGATCGAGACCCACATCTCGAAGGACGCCACGATGGACGAGGCCATGGCCGCCGGGAACGAGGTGCTCCTGAAGGCCGTCTCGGGCATCATCGAGCTCCTCACCCGGGAGGGCAGGATCAACCTCGACTTCGCGGACGTGGAATCCGTGCTCGACTGCCGCGGGCCCGCCCTCATGGGCTTCGGCGAGGCCTCGGGCGACAACCGCGGCAAGAAGGCCCTGCAGAACGCCGTCACCTGCCCGCTCATGACGGACCATTCCATCAAGGGGGCGAAGAGGCTCCTCGTCAACATCGTGAGCGACGAGAACTTCCTCAAGGAGGAGTTCACCGAGGTGTTCAACCTCGCGGCCGAGGAGGCCGACCCGGACGGCGAGATCTTCGGCGGCTGGGCCGTCGACCCCTCGCTCAACGAGACCGGCACGGTCCGCGTGACGGTGATAGCCACCGGCATCGACAACTCCGAGGCCTGGGCCGCCCCCGATTCCGTCCGCCAGGACGACGTCATCGACCTCGACACGCTGGCCGTGGAGTCCGACGTGAACGTGCGCGCCGACCCCGAGGCCGGCCGGGCGGCGGAGCTGGCGCCAGCGCGCCAGCTGCCTCTCGCGCGTCAGATCCCGGCCCCGCCCGCCGCGCAGGCCGGGCCGGCGCTGGGCACGCGCCAGCTGCCCCGCCGCGATCCGTCCTCCGCCGTCCTGGGCGCCCCCGCCCAGCGCCGCAAGCCGGGCTACCAGGCCGTGCCCGCCCAGGCCACCCGCTATGAGGCCAACGCCGGGGTGGATCCGGTGAACCAGGACTCAAAATTCTACGACACCCCCACCTTCTTCCGGAACAAGGCGAACTGACGGCAACGGCCCCGCCCTGTCAACCGCGTCGAGTTTTGCGGCGGCATCCGCAAAAGCAAAAGTCCACTCTGGCCCCCCCCTCTTTCACCTCTTTTCTAGGGAGCGGGGGCCAGGTGGATTTTTTTTGCCGGGCGGCCACGCGCCGCCGCGCAGGCCGGGGCCCGCGGTGAAGGCGGCGCCGGCCACCGCGGCCCCCCGCCCGGCCCGGGCGCCGGGGGGGGCCGGCGCGCGGCGGGATCCGCCCGCGCGCCCGCGCGTCCCCTCCCCGGGCCGCGGGGCGGCCGGGCGCGTCCAGGCATCCCGCGCCGGCGGGGGCCGCGCTTGAGCCGGCCGCGCCGGGAGGGCGGCGGCCCGGGCCGCCCCGCGCGCGGGCCCGCCGCGGAGAGGGGCGCCGCGATCAAGGATCCCGGCGGCCGCGTCTCGGTCGCCATGGTCTGGCCGGGCGGCTACCGGGCGGGGATGTCGTCCCTGGGCTTCCTGTGGTGCTACTCGCTCGTGAACGCGCGGCCCCGGGCCCTCGCCGAGAGGGTGTTCCTGCCCGAGGATCCCGGCGCCCCCGTCAGGTCCCGCGAGACCGGCAGGGCCCTGTCCTCCTTCGACATCGTGGCGGGGTCGCTCTCCTGGGAGAACGACTACTGGGTGTTCCCCGAGATCCTCCGCCGCGGGGGCGTCCCGCCCGAGAGGGCGGAGCGCGGCGGGGGCTACCGCGGGCCGCTCGTCTGCGCGGGGGGGGTGGGCCCCTGGTCCAACCCCTGGGGCCTGTTCCCCTTCGCGGACGTGATCTTCACGGGCGAGGGCGAGATCGCCTGGGAGGCCATACTGCGCGTCTCCGGCGAGAGGGGCTTCGCCGGGCTCCCGGCGGCGAGGCGCGCGGAGGCCCTCGCGGCGGCGGTGCCGGGGGCCCTGGCGCCCGGGCTCCTCCCGCGCGAGCTGTCGGAGCCGTCCGGCCCCGTCGGCCTCGCCCGGGCGCTGGCGGCCTTCCCGCCGGTCGCCCCCCCGCGTCTCGCCTGGCCTTTCCCCGCGGGGGCCGTCCCCCCGCGCTCCCCGGTCTGGGCGCCCGGCGCGGGTTTCGCGGGGATGCGCCTGGTGGAGTTGAGCCGGGGCTGCCCCCACGGCTGCCGCTTCTGCCTCGCGGGCCAGCTCTACCGCCCGCACCGGCCCTGGGGCGCCGACGCGGTGGTGGAGGCCGTCTCCGCCCCCAACCCCTGGTCGGGGGAGGATCCCTTCCCCGCGGGCGCCCCGGCGGGCCTGGTGAGCGCGGCCGCGGCGGATCACCCGGAGTTCGAGGGCATAGTCGAGCGCCTGGCCGGGGCGGGCCGCCGGGTCTCCTTCTCGTCGCTGCGCCTCTCCGCCCTCACCGAGAGGGCCGCGCGGCTGCTCGGCGCGGGGGGGCTCCGGGGCGCGGCGGTGGCGCCGGAGGGGGGGGCCGACGCGCTGCGCAGGCGCATCAACAAGAACCTGGACGAGCCCGCGATCCTGGAGGGGGCGCGGATCCTGAGGGCAGCCGGGCTCCGGACCCTCAAGCTGTACTTCATGTTCGGCCTCCCCGGCGAGACGGACGGGGATCTGGAGGCGGCCGCGTCCCTCGCCGCGAGGATCGGCCGCGAGGTGCGCGGCCGGGGCGCGGGCCCCGCCGTGGCCGCCTCCTTCTGCTGCTTCGTGCCCAAGCCGCACACCCCCTTCGAGGACGAGCCGCTCCTGCCGGAGGGCGAGACGCGCCGCCGCGCGGGGCTGCTGGAGCGGCTCTTCCGGCGGGCCGGAGGCGTCGCGCTGAGGGTCGAGCCGCCCCGCGCCTCCCTGGTGCAGGGGGTGATATCCCAGGGCGGCCCCGAGGCCTACGGCCTCGTGCGGGCGCTTCTCGCGACCGGGGGGAGGCAGGGGCCGGCCCTGCGGCTCGCGGGCGTCGGGGAGGGGCACCCGCTTTTCCGGGCGCGGGATCCCGCAGAGGCCCGGCCGTGGCGGGTCATCGCCCCCCCCGCCGGCCGGGAGCATCTCGGGCGGGAGGCCCTCCTGGCCGCGGAAGGCGCGGAGAGCCCGCCCTGCCCGGCGGGTAACGGCTGCGGGCGCTGCCGGGCCTGCGATCCCTGAGCGCCGCGCGCGGGTCCGGCCTCCCGGGCCGCCGGGCAGCGCGCGGCAATGATGCGGCAAGGGCGCGGCAACGCGCCGCCCGGCAGCCCCCTCCCCGCCCCGCCGCCGGCTTCCGGGGCGGCCGGGCCGCGGGTCCGGGGGGCCCGGAAATGTCCTGGCTTCCTGGCAATCCGGCATATGGCGTGGTAGAATGCTCGGATTCTGAGGGCGGAAACGCCGACTGTCATGGAGGTCGTGATGCCGGGTACGGCGCCCGCGCCGCGCAGGGAGATGCTGGAGGAGGCGGGCAGGCTTCTCCTCATAGGCTTCGAGGGGGACGACGCCGCGGAGGCGGTGGGTCTGGCCGAGGAGTTCCGCCCGGCCGGGTTCGTCTTCTTCTCGCGCAACTACCCGGGGAGCCCCGCCGCCCTCAGGTCGCTCCTCAGGGGGCTGGCGGACGGCTTCGGGAGGGCGCTGGGCCGCCCGCCCCTGCTGGCCATAGACCAGGAGGGGGGCACGGTGTCGCGGCTCCCCCTGGAGGAGACCAGCCTCCCCGCTGCCTCCGAGATGGCCGCGCTGGCCCGGGACAAGGGCCCCGGGGCCCTGGAGGAGCTCTCCTTCCGGGCCGGGAAGGCCCTGCGGGAGCTGGGCTTCAACTTCAACCTGGCCCCGGTCCTGGACGTTTCCGCCGAGGGCTCCTACATCGGCTCCCGGAGCTTCTCGGGCGATCCGGCGGAGGTGACCCTCTGCGCCGCGGCCTTCTTCGCGGGACAGAGGCGCGCGGGGCTCCTCTCCTGCGGCAAGCATTTCCCCGGGCTGGGCAGGGCAGTCGCCGATCCCCACGCGGAGCTGCCGGTGGTGGAATGGGATCTCGGGGAGGCCTGGGCCAGGGATCTCAAGCCGTTCCGGGATCTCGTCGCGCGGGGGCTCCCCGCAGTCATGACCACCCACGCGCTCTTCCGGGCCGTGGATCCGCACCTTCCCGGGACCATCTCCCCCCGCGTGGTCGGTCTGCTCAAGCAGGACGTGGGCTTCAAGGGGCTGGCCCTCACGGACGACCTGGAGATGGGGGCGCTCGCGGGCGTCCTGCCGCCGGGGCGGACGGCCTGGGAGGCGGTGGCGGCGGGCCACGATCTGGCCCTCGTCTGCCGGAGGAGGGAGAGCGTGGCGGACGCCCGGGACGGGATCCTCCAGGCGATCAGGGATTACGAGATCACGCCCCGGCGGCTGCGGGAGGCCAAGCTCAGGCTCACGAAGACGTTGCGGCTGGTTTCCTGAGACCCGCCCGCCCCCCCGCGGCCGGGACCCGCGAGGCGCGCCGGCCCCGGCGCGCGCCGGGGCCCTGCGGGGGGGAGGGGGGCGAGAGGCCCGGAGGGATATGACGGCAGAGCAGCACATGACGGGGAGGCCCCACACCTACCTCTTCCAGCCCGGCCTCTGGACGGCGGACGGGGTCTACTACGACCAGCTGGAGAAGCCCCACGTGCAGAGCGGCGAGCTCCTGGTGGAGCACTCCCCGGACGTGTGGACCATCGACAGCCGCATGAACGTCTCCGGCGACGACCGCCGCGACTTCGTCTCCCGCTACGTCGTGACCCCCTTCAGGGAGGGCGTGTCCTACACGGAGTGGAAGAGCCACACCGGGGGCCCCGAGCCGGTCTACGGGCTCTTCGTGGTGGTCCAGGAGTCGATCCTCATGCCCTGGCAGACCCAGAGCGGGCAGTTCTGGGGCCAGGAGGTGCTCTCCTCGCTCAGCCCCGACGAGTACCTGAGCCGGGGGTTCGCCTTCATCAAGGACAGGAAGGCCTATTCCTGGGCGGTCAGGCTCACGCGGCAGACGGGGGGCTGATCCCCGGGGGCCGCGGCCGCCGTCCCGGCGCGGGGCCGTGACAGGGCGCGGGAAAGGGAACCATGGAACTGCCCGACAGCATACGCAAGGGACAGCTGGGGCGCTGGCTGGTGGGCCTGGCGCTGGCCGTGCCCACCGTCGCGGCCGTCCTCGTGGAGAACAAGATCTGGCTCCTGGCCGTGGCGCTCCTGGCCGGGGGCGCGGCGTGGCACGAGTTCGCCGCCAACCTCTTCGGGCCGCGCTTCAGGGGGCTCGCGGCCCTGGGCATCCTCGGCTGCGCCCTCACGGCGGCGGGGGCCTGCCTCCTGGGGCCCGAGGGGCAGGGGGCGGCGCTGGTGCTCTCCCTCGCCCTGGGCGGGATCTACCTCATGCGGCAGCTGCCCGGCCACCCGGACCCGGTCTCCCTGAACCTCCTCGCCCGCTACGCCCTGGGGCACCTGTACATCTCGTTCTTCCTGAGCTTCATCTTCCTCATCAAGACCTTCGAGTACGGCTCGCATCTCCTCTTCTTCGTGATCCTCGTGACGGCCCTGGCCGACACGGGGGCCATCTACGCGGGGAGCAGGCTCAAGGGCCCCAAGCTCTGCCCACGGGTGAGCCCCGGCAAGACCGTGTCGGGCCTCGTGGGCGGCTGCGCCCTGGCCGTGGCGGGGGCGGCCCTCTCGCGCTTCTACATGCCGGGCGTCTTCGGGGGCGCGGAGCTCGCGGCCCTGGGGCTGGGGCTCGCGCTCTGGGGGGCCCTGGGCGACCTCTTCGAGTCCGCCATCAAGAGGGCCCTGGGAGTCAAGGACACCTCCAGGATCCTCCTGGGCCACGGGGGCTTCTGGGACCGGCTGGACTCGCTCCTGTTCAACCTCCCGGTGTTTTATTACTACGTCTTCCTGAGGGTGATGCCGTAAGGCATGCCTTTCCGAGGGCGGCGCCCCGTGGAATGCCTTTCCGCGGGAGGCGACCCGGGGCATGCCTTTCCGCAGGCGGCGCCCCGGGACCCGGGACCAGCAGGCTGCCGGGGGCCGGCCTGGACGGATCCGCCCGCCGCCCGGCCGGGTCACCGTGTGGGAGGGAGGGATCGAATGGAGCAGAAGGATCGGACGGGGAGGCCCCTGCCACAGCCCAGGGTGGGGACGGGGAGGGACGCCGACGGCCCCGCCGGTGCCCGGGGCCCTATCGACCTCGCGGTACTGGGGATCACGGGTTCCATCGGGGCGTCCGCCGTCTCCCTCGCCCGGGCCTACCCGGAGCGCGTGCGCGTCACCGCCATGGCGGCGGGAAGGAACGTGGAGCGGCTCGGGGGGCTGGTGGAGGAGTTCCGGCCGGAGCTGGTCTCCGTCCGCGGCGAGTCCGAGCGGGGCAGGCTCCTGGAGCTCCTGCGTGCCGGCGGCAAGGGCCACTGCCCCGAGATCTTCATCGGCCCCGAGGGCATGGACACCGTGGCCACGGCGGGATCGCCGGACACCGTCGTGCTCTCCGCCGTCTCCGGGGCCGCCGGCCTGCGCCCCACCTGGGCGGCCCTGAAGGCCGGCAGGCGCGTGGCGCTCGCCAACAAGGAGAGCCTGGTCCTGGGCGGGGACTTCATCATGCCGGCGATGAAGCGCCTCATCGTGCCCGTGGACTCCGAGCACTCGGCGGTGTTCCAGGCCCTGGGGGGGACGCTGGACGCCCGGGGCGTCAGGAGGATCATACTCACCGCCTCCGGGGGGCCGTTCCTGGGCCGGGCCAGGGAGGATCTCGAAAGGGTGACGCCCGGGGAGGCCCTGGCCCATCCCAGCTGGAGCATGGGCCCGAAGATCACGGTCGACAGCGCGACCCTCCTCAACAAGGGCCTCGAGGTCATCGAGGCGCGCCATCTCTTCCAGATGCCCTGGGACGCCATCAAGGTGCTCGTCCATCCCCAGAGCGTCGTCCATTCCATGGTGGAGCACGAGGACGGGCAGATCGTGGCCCAGCTCGGCCCCGCGGACATGCGGGCGCCCCTTTCCTACGCGCTCGGGTTCCCGGGGCGCTGGCCGCTCCTGGGCGGCGGCGGGGCCGCCCTCCCCGGCTACCGGCCCCTGGCCTTCGACAGGGATCTCACCTTCGCCGAGCCCGACCGCCGGACCTTCCCCTGCCTGAGGCTCGCCGAGGAGGCGGGCCGCTCCGGCGGCGGCGCGCCCGCCGTCCTGAACGCGGCGGGCGAGGTGGCCGTGGAGGCCTTCCTGCGCGGGGAGATAGGCTTCATGGCCATCCCCAGGATCGTGAGCGACTGCCTCCAGAGCCTGGGCGCGGCGAGGCTCTACCGGATCGAGGACGCCCTGGGGGAGGATCTCAAGGCCAGGGCGCTGGCGCTGAGGCTCGTGCAGGGGATGCGCGGTTCGGCCTGAGCAGGGAGGGGCGGGGAGGCAGGCGGGGGGGCCCCTCGGCTGACGGAGCGCTCGCCGGTCGGCCTTCCCGGGGCGGGGAACCGGGGCCGCCCCGCGCCGGGGGGACGCCTCCCCTTCCAGGGCCCTCAGGAGCGGCATGCCGCCGGGCGCCCCGCCCGGGAGCCGGCGCGTCCTGTCGGCGGCCCCCGCGAAGTCCGCGGGGAGCGGGGGGGAGGGAGGCGGCCCCTCTGCCCCGCCCAGGGCCGTCCCCGAGAGGGGCAGGGGGACGGAGGCGAAGAGCCCGCCCCCCCGCCGGTCCCAGGCGGGCGAAACCCCGCCCGGAAGGCGGGGCGGCGCAGGAAGGAAGGGCCCCCCCCCTCGGGCCTATCGGCCGAGGGGCTGAAGATCCCCCCGGGGGACTCCATGCGGGAGAGGGACTCCTGCGCCATCCTCGGGTCCTCGCGGGGATCCGGCCCCGCCCGGTCAGCCGGGAGCGGGCCCGCCTCCTCCGGGAGGACGATGCCCCCCGAGACCCCGGCCGCCTGAAAGAGGCCCGCGATCACCTGGCCGGCCATGCCCCGGCAGGGGGGACGTGATCGTAGGGGAGCGCCCCCGGGAAACTCCATGCCCGGCTCGCGGGCGATCCGGCGCGAGAGGGAGCCCCTGCCCGAAACCGGGTTCCCAGTGGAAGAGGAGCCTGATGCGGCGGCGGCCGGCCGGGCACGCCGAGGGCCGGGCCGCGAACGCGCCCGGGATCTCCCTGGCCGGGGGATCCGTGGAGAGCCCCTCCGGCCGGAAACCCTCCGGCGGGCCTGCGGCCCGGAACTCCTTCCTGGCCAGCGTCCCGCTGGCCGAGATGAGCCGCTCCGCGAGAGGGAGGGCTCGGCCGCGACCATCGGGCCGCCTCGAGGCCCCTTCCGGGGACTGGGAGATCAGGGCGGGGCTCGCGTCTGAGGTCTCGGCGAGCCGGGCGATCTCGGCGGCGGGGAGTCGCACGGCGGGGCGCCTCCCGAGACGGTCCCGCGCGTTCCGCCAGACCTTCAGCCGCTCGCCGGCCACGAGCCGGGGGAGGACAGGCTGAGGGCGAAGCGCCCTCAGGCGGTGTCCGGCATGCATCCTGTGTCGTCGGCGATCCTGGCGCAGGGGGGGGGCCTGTCCATGAAGTGGCGGATCCGTCCGCGCGCCCCGCCGCCGCCTGGCTTGAAGGGGGACGGGAACACGCCGCCGCCAGGGATGGCGACCGCCTCGTCCGCGATGGGCATCGACCTCCACCCGGGCGCGGCCGCCGCGCCACCCGTCTCCGCCTCCCCGCAGTCGGCGGCGGCCGTCGCGCCGGACACTGTGATGTTGGATCTGTGCTCCCCGGGGCCGTCCGGCGGCGGCGCCCTGAGGGCCTTCATGCCCTGGGAGGACGCGAGGATCCCCGCTCTGACTGGGTCTTGCCCGTCCCGGCGGGACCGTGGAGGAGCACGCGGGTCGGGGTGCCGGATCCGCCCGGAGCATGCCCTTGAGCATCTCGGCGGTCCCCGTGTCCGCGAAGCAGTCCTCCCCCGGGAGCCGCGGTCCCTCCGCAGGCCGGGGGCAGGCGGGCAACCCGGCGCCGTCCGTGGCGCCGGGGAACCTGTGGAGGGTTCTCGACAGCGAGAACTTGCGGCTGTACGGGGACCCGATGGGCTCGAGGGACGGGAGCCTCCCGGTGAGCGCCCGCGGCGCCTCCGCCCGCCCGTGCCCGGGCGCGGCCGTCAGGTGATCGCGGCGCAAGGGGCGGGAGACGTCTAGGGTGCGGTGGGGGCAGGCCGCGGGATTGCGCGTGGCGCCGAAGCACGCGCTGGATCCGGGGAGATCCCACCCGGCAGCGGTGCGGGGGGCGGGCACGGCGAGCCTTTCAGATCCACCGCGCCGCCCCCATCCCCGTCCTAGTGACCAGACAATGGTCAATATATAGTATATATATAAACTATTTTATTTATAAACTATTAGTTAAATATCTATTTCATTTTTTAAATTATTAATATTAATATTATTATTTTAATAATTATAATAAATTTACGTGGCCATAATTAATTTTACTAAGCAGGCGATCTGATGGAATCAGTTAACTCAGGGCTGAATCTGCCTGCCAGGAGGTGGTTGTGGCTATAAAACACGAAGTCACTCTTGATGATGAACTTCAGGTGATGGATGACATCCTTAGCAGAGGGAATCATTCGGCAGAGAAGCGTAAAGGGCTCAAGCTCTCATGCTGTTTATCTGCCATAGTTGGCTTTTTAATAATTAAAATTATTTAATAGATATATTATTTTGCTTTTATTGGCACTTTAATAACTAATGCTCAAGAGTTGAAGGCTTTACACAACCCTATATTGGCCAGTAATTTGAAGCCGCCGTACACATCAACGGTGAAAAGTGAAAATTTCACTTATATTTATTGTCAGCAACTAGCGGATATAAATCAGCAATTCCTAACAATAAACCTTGCGCCCGTCCCAATTTCCCTTCAGCGCTTGCTTTGCCAAAAAAAATTTGCTAATATTAAAACACTAAGAAACATGAGCGTGGCTGAGTTCAACCCCAGGACGGCCGTCATACCGTGTCCGTCTCTAGCCCCCGGTAGTCGCAAGGACTTTCCCAGGACATAAGAGCCCATTCGAAGATATGGCCTCCCAGCCGGGAAGGAGGCACAGGCTCGAGAACGAGGCTTCGCCGCGGCTTTGGCCGTGCTCACTCTCTCTATTCAGGACAACACGGGATTAATCCCTCCAGTCCGAGTAGAGGGAGTTTTTTTTGTCCGCGCTGATGCCTGCGCTTGAGGCGGCCGGCTTCGGAGCCCCGCCAGGCGGCAAGTTGACACAAGTTGACATATGATCCGTATGGTCAATCACGATTCGTCTATGATAACAGGCATGTCAGCATGATAGATCCGCCGCAACCGCATGCCGCAGCCAACACCGTTGCCGGGACTGTCTGGCGCATCGAAGCCGGACGCCTTACACCTCTTCCGGCCCGGGAAGCTCAGTCCCCGTATGCGGCCCGCGCGGGGTCCGCCGGTGTGGGAGGGCGGGGAAATTACCCGGGCCCGCCGGCCCGCCAGCCCGGACACGGGATGCCGGGGCCGAAGGGAGGGCGCGGGAATGGTTCGCGAAGGCCTCGCCGATGTCAGGACGTGACCGATCCGGCCGCGTCCGAGGCCACCCGCGGGATGGAGGCGTGGCGGGCTCGGAGGCAAACAAGGCGCAAGGGGCCGAACGGCGCTCCGTCCCGGATCGATGATCGCCTCGCCGTAATCCGGATAACCGCCTCGGTTTATCCTCTGGGGAAGGAGTTGCGACAATGCCGCCCACTCGACGCAGAGGTGAAAGGATTTTTTCCACATTCACGATCAACGGCTCGACTGCCGCCTCCGGAACTGGCCGCCGGGCGGCGGCTAGGCGCTCCGCTCTGTTTTCGTATCCCCCTGCCGTGGCATGGCTGAAAGGGATCGCGAACCTCTTCCAGGCGGCCGGGGCCCCGGGCGGCACCTTCCTCCTGGAGGAGGCGGCCTCGCCCGTGGCCGGCCGGGCGAGGCCGGAGTTCCTCGATGACCTGGGGATGGCGGGGGAGTCCCTCGCACGCCCGGAGTCCTCCGGGGGAATCCTCATAGCCTCTGGCGAAAGTCTTGAGGGGCTGGATTCTCACTTCCAGCGCCGCATCGCCTTCCGGATGGAGTTCCGCCGGCCTGGGCCCAGCGCGTGGTGGGAGCCCTTCATTCCCTCCCCCAGCCACTCTCAGGGACGGGCCTGAGCAGGGAAGAGGATCCGTTTCTCGCCTCCCCGCCACCTCTGCCCACAGCGGGCTTCCCGGCCGTCGCCGAAAGGATGCGCCGGCTCCCCGGCGGGGCGCCCGACCGCCTCCCGCTTTTGAAGGCCCTGGAAGAGGGGGCGGCCTTCCGGCGCGTAGCCTCCCCGGCACCCGCCGGGGAGGCGGAAGAGAGGGCCGGGATGCAGGCTCCGTCAGCTGGAAGGCCCCCGCGCCCCCGGAACGCGGGGGCCGAGGGAACCGCGGCAAGCCCGCCGTGCCGCGGCCAGCCGGGCAGGCGCCTCGGAGCGGCGGGTCACGCCCTTGCTGCGGCGCTGCCGCGGCGCCGGGGGATACGCGCCCGGGGCAGGCAGGGCGGGAACGTGATATCACGAGCTATGCCCAAGGCGGCATCCGGCTGACACGCCGGAGGCAGCCAATGAAGGTCCGGCGCCGCGAGGCGCGGACAGGAGACAACAGATGAGTAACCATAACTGGAAAACTGACGGCGACGAGGCTTTGCGGGCGGTGCAGACGGCCCAGAACCTGCTGGGCACCTTCAACCAGGAGCTCCTGGACAGGCTCGCGGATTTCACGGAGGCGTTGGAGGGGAAGTGGATTTACGGGGTCGGCGCCTTCAACTCGATCGAAACCACCAATCCAGAGGACTTGCCCTTCGGATCCGCCCCGTGGGACAGCAACGGGTTCGCCTATCTGCCGCTGTGCGACACCCATCTCATCATCACCTCCCGCCGGTTGATGGCGAAGGGCTTCCGAAAGGAGAGGTGCATTCCCGGCGCCTGGCTCATGGCCATCTTCCTCGCTACCAACAAGGGGATCATCGGGTTCTGGGACAGCCACGATGCCGTCGAGGCCCTTCCTCACGGGAAAGCCTGGCTGCGGATACACCTGTACAAGGTCATAGAGGCCTCCCGGCCCTCGACGGCCGGCAAGGCCAAGGAGCCCGGAATCCTGGTGGAAACCTGGGAAGGGCTGACGGATGATTTTCCGGAAGAGCCCGGGTGGTCGAAGACGTCCTCGCCCAGCTTCATGTGCTACACCTGCGACGTCGACTTCGTGAGATTCATGGCCGATTCCAAGTCCGTCGCGGGGGAACTGAAACCCCTCCTGGCCGAGGGCTACGTCATCCCGTAAAGCCCCAGCCGCCGGCGCGCCGCCTGGACGGGGGGCAGGACTCCTGCCCCCCTCAGGCGCCCCCCGGCGCCGGAAGGAGGTAATCCGCCGGCGCCCTCGTCCCGCTTCACGCCGGTTCCCGACGGCGGCGGAGCGGAGGCGATCGCTGGGCGCCGCCCGCGGCGGCCGGGGTCCTTCCCATTCCCGGTCATTACGCGCAGGGCCGGAAACCGCCTGCCGGACACCCCATCCCGCCGTCGGCCGCCCTCCCCGCGCCGCCTCCACTCCCGCGGGGGCCCGCCCCCTTGGCACCGCGGGGAGGGGGTTGCTGGCCTCGTTCCCCGGCCTCTCCCGGGGACGGCCGCGGGCGAGGCCGGGCAGCCGCCCACCGCCCGCCGACCGCCCGCTGCCTGCGGTCTACGCGCGCGCCTCCGATGGGAAGCTCCGGATCCCTGGCGGGACGCCCGATGACATGCCTCTTTCGAATGCCCTGGCAGGGGTGGCGTCCGTCCGGAGCGACGCTCCCCGGCCCCGGCAGATGAAGGGGGGATGCGGAGGCTTGCCGCCGCGCGCGTCACACCAGCACCCTCTGAGAGGAGCGACCTCGCCAGGGCCGCGCCCTTGCCCGGCCGGAGAGATCAGCGCCCGAGGGGGCGGCCGCCACGCCAGGCAAGCAGACCGGCGTCATCTGGCCTGATACCTGGCATATGGCCGCCTGCCAACCGCTAAGGGGGCATTAGTATTTAACTATAGTGTTGCATAATTGAATAGAATCTATGTTTCGTGGGTTAATGGTGTAATTCCAGTCACCCTGATAGTCATGATATCTGATATTCATACTCTTGAAATCTGAGTCGGAAACCTTAACGCCCGTTTCATACTTTTGAGAATCAAGGAAGCTTTTCACGGTCTAACCGCTGCCTGTCCTGGTGTTTCGAATCAGCTCCCCTCCGGGCGGAGTCCCGCCCGCCTCTCCATGTCTGAAACATTTTGTTGCGGCCGCGTGCGGGCGGTGGCCCAGCAGAACGATAATAAGAAATGTTTCATACTAGGTTGATCATTGTCTAGAAACTGGTCAGGGGCCTTGCCCGCCAGTTTATGCTGACCAAGGAAACAGGCGGTGCCCTGTCTTGTTCCATTTCGATGTCCCGGGAGGGAAATGACATACGGTCACTGGCTTCCCATCCCATCGCTGAACCCCTGCAGCAGCCATTTCCAAAGCCTGGACCGGTATGAATTGCTTCCGCCGCTGTCAGCGGTGATGAGGACCGAATCGGAGCGCCTGTAAAGATCATGTCCGGATTCATGCCACCAGACGCGGATGGGATCCACGGCGAAGCCGGGCGTGTCGTGGCTTGTCCCAACGTTGATCAGCGCGGTGTTCGTCCCGAGATCAAGTATCCCGTACGGGATCGCCCCCGGCAGCCCGGGGGAAGGGAAATCATGGCTGTTGACCTTCACGCCATCCCCCTGGCCGACCATTCCCTGCCGCCGTTAGCGAAATTCCCCAGCACCTCCTTCTTCTTGGTGTCCACGGACAGGACAGGATTGCCCCGTTCAAGCATCCGTCCCGATTCGGCGTTGATGTACTCGAACTGCTCGTTGCGCGACGGGTGCCCGGAGCCCTCAGGCACCTTCAGGTTCCCCTTGAGGCTGTAATTTGAGTCGTGCAGCAGGCGGTGCACAGCCAGACGGAGGCCTCATGGCCTTTCGCTTTCAGCTCGCCGGCCAGGTTTTGAGGCTCCTCGTCGTCCATCTCAGGGACGATTCCGGATCCCCCCTCGCGGTCGGCTCTATCAGCCTGTCCAGGGCCTCGCGCAACCCTGGCTGCGTCTCCTCGGCCTGTTTGCGCCCGCCGCCAGCGGCCCTCACGCGATCAGCCGGAACGGCAAGATGCCGCTCCCACTTTCGCGCACGGATCTGCTGACCGTGGCCGCCGACATGCCGGAAAGGCGGGAGACGAAGGCGATTCCCCCGTGTCCCAGCAGTTCGGCGATGGTCCAGAAATATAGTCGCAATGCCCGCTCCTCAAGTACTTGGCCTGCAATTTCGAACCTTTTGGTTAAGATATCCGTTACTTGTCCTACCGGGAGGATTATATCGAGTTTTCCTATCATTGGATAAGTATAGATGACGAGAGACCTAAAGTCACCTTCTTTATTGATAAATAATACTAAAATATATGTGATTTAAGAATGAAAGAGTTGATTAAAAACCAACAGTTATTTACTAGTGGGCCCTAAAGATGGAATGGCAGTGAAGGACACACGGAAGGCGTGCGCTACCTGTTCAGTAGCTCTTTGTAGTCGGCCACCGCCATTCCGGGCATGTGGACGGGCGGCCGCCCTGCCGGCGCCAGGACCGGGCCGGTACAACGGCGTCTTCGAAAGCCTCCCGCGGGAACGGGCCCTGCGGTCCTGAAGGCGGCAAGGTAGCAAGGCGGGTGAGGCCGGACGGCCCGCCGTCCCTGGGCGGCGGCCGCCTCGGCATAACCCCGGCGTACAGGAGTTTCGACAATGACTCGATCCAGACTGGCGAAGACGTTCACGTTCACGATCAGCGGCTCGGGCATCTCCCCCGCGAGCTTCGGCTGGGCGCGCCGCTGGGGCGCGTACTACCTGGCGAGGGCCATCAGGGCTTTACCCTTGCTGTGCGCGGAGTCCGTCGAGGCGGCGTTCGTTTGCATCGGCGAGGCCGGGGCGAGGCAGATGCTGGACAGGCTCGAGACCGGTCTCACGGACAGGCTCCTGAAGGATGAAGAGACGCCGGACGACATGGAATTGTTCGCCAGGCTCGCCGTCAGGGACGCGGCCAGGAAGTCAAGCGGCTACAGGAGACGGTTCGGGAACGCCCTCCTGGAGGCGCTCGATAGCCACGGCCAGGGCGATGGCGATGAAGACGCAGCAGACGAGTCTGAGGCGGCGGTCGCCATCGCCCGGGCCACGGAGATCGTCAGGCTGGACCGCGTGGAGACGGAACTGCTCAGGTTCCTCGCCTGCCTCGACGCCACGCGCGAGCTCGCTTACTGCCTGGATGACCGCTTCGAGATTTTCCACGCCTTCAGCCGCACTCTCCTGGCCGACGTGCTCGGGTACAGCCGCGCGGAGGTCTCGCAGGCGCTCACCGGGAGACTTCAGGCGCTCGAGCTGGTGCGTACCACGGGACCCGACACGTACTCCCTGGGTGACACCTTCCTAGGCTTCGCCGACGCCGCTGGCGGGGCAGAGGGACTCCCCTGCTGCCGTCCTGCGGAGAAACCGCAGCTCTCGGAGGAGGACTTCCTCGTGGACGCGGGGACCGTCGGCATGCTCGAGGGCATGCTCCGGGCCGAGTCCGACACCCCCACCCACGTGCTCCTCTACGGCCCCGCCGGCACGGGCAAGACCCAGTTCGCGAGGACGCTCGCGGCCTCCCTGGGCATGAAGGCTCTC
>JAITEZ010000056.1 GCA_031281735.1 Deltaproteobacteria bacterium
CCGCCGCGCGCGGGTACCGCTAGGCCCCGCGTCGGCCGCCGCTAGGCCGCGGCGGAGGAGCGACTTCCGCGCCGGCCTGGCGGCGGGGTAGGCGCGCGCGGGACAATGCCCACGCCCTACCGCGCCGCTGCGCGGGAGAAACACGTCTCCCGCGACGACCCTGCACCTTATACATCCTGCGCGGGACGGCCGCCTGGAAACCGGCCGTGCGGCGTCCCGCGGGCGAACCGCAACCAGCGGACCGCGCGCTTCCCAGTCGAATCCGATCTATCGCCTTGCCAGGGCCGCGACGCCCGGATCAGTCCGGGGGGGGCCCGGCGCGGACCGCCTTGACGATCCGCCCGCTTTCTTTACCTCACCGTCTCTTTCCCTACCTGACTTGCGGGAGCCGCGCCGCCCCTCGGCGGCCGGCCCGGCCGGCGGTCAGCCCATGTCCTAATGTCCTTGCCGCCACCCTCGCGGCGGCCTCAGCGGAGCGCCCTCCCCAGGACGATCCGGGAGCGGCCGGCCGGGAAGCCGTGTCCCGCCGGGGGTCGGGAGACCTGCTCCCTGCATCGGCGGGCTTGACCGGCGTCAGCCGTCCAGCCGAAGGAAATTCTACCACCCGTTCCGGAAAAAGCAAAAGGGGGCAGGCGGGAAAACCGTCCAGGAAAGGCCAGTTTTCACGGCTTCCGGCCTTTGTCAAGGCTCAAATGAAGCGTCTCATGAATCATATTAAGCAATACTATCATAATACAGCATATTGAACCAATAAATATGTCTGTCAAAAAAAATCTCGCCCGCTGAAAAATATTTCCGTACCCGCGTTCCGCATTTCCCTCCGCGCGTCGGCCGACGCGCGGATGTGATGCGGGCCCCTTTCCCACTCTCCCCACGAAATGCGTATGACATAAGGAATGCGGAGGCGGCCCGCCGCGGAAGGCGGATCCGCCGACCGCCGCCTGCGCACCTTGCGGGCCTTGCCGGGCCCACCGCCGCGGCGCCCTGGCGGTGTCAGCTTCGGCGGCCGCGCGTACCCCACTATATGTCATGCGACCCGCAGGACATGTCATGCGACCCGCCGGACGGCCGCCGCCGTCCGGCGGGATCGCCCTCTCCCCTCTCCGCAAGGGGTCGGCACCTCCCTTAGCCCCGCACCGGCCGCCCTCCGGTACCGTCCCGCAACCGCGGGACCCGCAACTTCACAATCAGACGCGCCGGGGGTGCACAACGTTTTCGCTTCTTTTTCACACAACCCCACTTGACATGTCGCCACGGCAGAGGTAATTAGTGACACGGCCGCGATGCTGCGGCTCGCGCCCCAGGCATGGAAGCCGCGTACGGCGCCCCGAAACAGGCGGAATACTCGCCACACCGAAAGGAATCCGCATGGATAACCGTGCCAGCGGCGCCCTCTGGGCGCGGAGCCCGCGTTGCGTCCGGGCTTCCGCCACGGCGGCGGCCTTCGCCATCTCCACCGCGTGCGCCGTCGCGATCGCCTTCGCCTTCACGGCGGCGTTCACATTCGCCTTCGATCGCCTCCTGCCGCCCCAGCTCCCTGCCGTGTTCCCGGAAACCGTCCAGGCGAGGCAGCAGGACCCGGCCGCGCCCGCCTCTCTCACCTGGGGCGGAGCCGGGCGGGACGGCGGCTCCGCGGCGGGCTCGCCAGAGCTCTCCTGACCCGGCGGGATCGCCGCTGCCACGCGAACGGGACTCGCGCCCCTCGCCCGTGACGCGCGGGGCCTCTCGGGGAGGCGCCCTCCGCCGCGGGTTCCCGCGGCCGGACGGCCGCAAGAGCTATTGGGAAGGATCCGCCCCTGCCGTCCGCCTCAAGGCACGCGACCGGCGTAACGGGGGCCTGCACAGCCGGGACCCTCACGTCCCCCTGCGGCCGCAGGCATGGGAGGCGTGCGCTGGGACGCGCGGCCTGAGCCGAGGCCCGCGAGGCTGCCGAAGCGTTTATCCTGCCGCCTTGGGCCCGCGGACGCGGCCGCCGGTTAGGGTCGGTGCCGGGGACGTGTCCCCGTGCCGTCCGGTCCTCCCTGCCGGCGTAGCGTTCTCGCCGCGGCCCGGCCGAGCACGCCTCTCTCACCGGGGACGGAGCCGGGCGGGACGGCGGCTCCTCGACGGGCTCGCCAGAGCTCTCCTGACCAGGCGGGAACGCCGCTGCCACGCGAGCGGGACTCGCGCCCCTCGCCCGTGACGCGCGGGGCCTCTCGGGGAGGCACCCTCCGACGCGGGTTCCCGCGGCTGGACGGCCGCAAGAGCTAAGGGAAGGATCCGCCCCTGCCGACCGGCCTCAAGGCGCGCGACCGGCGTAACGGGGGCCTGCACCGCCGGGCCCCTCACGTCCCCCAGCGGCCGCAGGCTAGGGAGGTGCGCGCGGGGACGCGCGGCCTGCGCCGAGGCCCGCGAGGCTGCCGGAGCGTTTACCCTGCCGCCTTGGGCGCGGGGACGCGGCCGCCGGTTAGGCCGGTGTCCCGCCGCTGTCGGTGCCGTGTACATGTCCTCCGTGCCTTCTGGCTCTCCCTGCCGGCGTAGCTTTCTCCCTGCCTTCCGGTCCTCCGTGCCGCCTGGACGGCGATCGAGCCTGCGCCGGCCCGGCGCAACGCGCAGCCGAAACGGCGAGGATCTACTGCCACTACCGGGACGGCGCGGTTCCGCGTTTTTCGCGAACCTCCCGCCGGGCCCCCGCGCCTCCGCCAGCCTACGGTATCGCCGGGGCGCGG